>CAITXU010000206.1 GCA_903896505.1 uncultured Verrucomicrobiota bacterium
CCGGAGGAGGGACATCCAACGGAGGGACGCGCTCCCGCAAGTCCCTAATTACTGCTGGGATCATCGCCACTCCCAATTTAAAGGCACCTTTGTAGCTCGGCTCCGCCCCAGCCGTAGGCGTTCCGAATCACGCACAAGACGCAATTTGGCTGAAGTCATATCCGGCCTGACCCCGGATCGCCACGGGTGGGATGCTGCTGTTTCGCAGACTTTCAGGTCTGCCGGGCACGTCGCCGTTGTCAAGGCTGCTGGACTTACCAACGGACAGGCAGATTTGGAAAACTGTGTTACATCGCGCAGCCACCAGAATGCCCATCCGGTTCATGGTCTCGATTCACGTCCGATTTTGGAGATGTTCTCCACCCCTGACCCCCAACCATTTGAGCCATGAATGTCCGAAAAGCCGTCATCACCGCCGCCGGTAGAAACCAGCGAACTCTCCCGCTTCAGACCTTGGTGGACCGGGATGGAACACCGAAATCGGTCCTGATGCTTCTCATCGAGGAGGCTCTTTCCGCAGGCATTGAATCGATTGCCGTGGTTCTTCAGCCCGGAGCTCAGGCGGCCTATGCGGCGGCGGCTGGTCCTCACCAGGGTCGGCTGACCTTCATCGAACAGACCGAACCCCTGGGCTATGGCCATGCGGTGGCCTGTGCACGGACCTTCACGGCGGATGCCCCGTTCCTGCTGCTCGTTGGCGACCATGTCTATGTCACCATGTCCGAGCGGGGCTGTGCCCGGCAATTGGTCGACGCCGCGACTCGGGAGGCGTGCAGTGTCTCGGCCGTCCAATCGACCCATGAGAGCAAGTTGCCGTACTACGGTGCCGTGGGGGGGCGGCGGGTGGCCTCTGAATCCGGTCTGTACGAGGTCACGGATGTTGCCGAGAAACCGACTCCGACAGAGGCCGAGCAGCGCCTGTTGGTGCCTGGGCTGCGGGCGGGCCATTACCTCTGTTTTTTTGGCCTGCACGTCCTGACACCCACGGTGATGGACCGGCTCGGGGAGTTGGTGGCACAAGCTTCATCGAATGGGCCGGTTCATTTGTCGGCCGTTTTGAGCCAGTTGGCCCGGCGCGAGCGGTACCTTGCCTTTGAGACTGCCGGACGACGGTATGATTTGGGCGGCAAATACGGATTGCTCACCGCCCAACTGGCGCTGGCGCTCGCCGGCAGTGACCGCGACGAGGTGTTGTCGCAGATTGTTGAATTGCTGGCTCAGCGCACCCGATAACCTCAGTGACCGTCCTGCCGCCATGTTGACCCGCCTGATTCTCGCCACCGACCCGGAGGTCCGGAATGAGTCCATCGAACGCACCTGCCGCGAAGCCACGGTGGACACACTTCTCGGAGAAACCGCTGAACTCGATCTCTTTCGACGACAGAACGAGAACCTCTATGAGCGGGTGCGGGCACTCTTTTTCTTGGCTGCCATCCACCGTTTTCATCTTCCCGATGCCCTCGTCCGCGAGGGGCGGGGCAGTCAAAGGGCCAGTATTCCGTTTCGAGGGTACGAACACCTGCTCAACCGCCGATTCGAAGAGGCCATCGATACATTCCTGGCCGCCCAGAATCTGGATGGACCGAGTGATGGAGTCAGCTCTGCCCTGGCCTCTGCTTATCATCGGCTGGCATTCCAGACTCTGGCGGACCAGGTCCGGCGCAGCGTTCGTCAGGTGCGGGGCAATCAATGGATGTTTCGGATGGGGCATCCGGCGGACCAACCGCTGCGTCTGAATCCACTCCTGCTCCAAAAGGACCGCGATGGGGCCTATCCCATTCTGCGCGAATCAACCCCCGTGCGGATGGACCTCACCCACTCTGCATGGTCCGACATTTTCTTTCTCGGGATGGACTATCCGGAGGGGGCCAAGGTGCTCAATATCTCGGTGGATTTGGGAGTTCATGGGCGCGATGCGGCACCGCGTCCACCGGTCAGTGCCTGGCTTCGCGTGTTGGATGAACCGGTGTTGCGGCTGACCTCTGTCGATTTGGGTGCCTCGACGGAAATCAACTCCCTGGCCGATGTCTTTGATTTTGCCAAGGACTACCTCGGTCTGCTCAAGGCGTCGGTCATCGCGGCCGGATTGGTGCCTCCTGGCATCGAGGGCTCCGGCCATTCACTGGCTGAATTACTGGCCCGCCTCGTCGGACCTGGACGCGGGTTGGAATTGGTCTCCTGCGTCAACGACATTCCCAAGGGGTCCCGATTGGCTGTCTCGACCAACCTTTTGGGTGCCCTGATCAGCGTCTGCATGCGGGCCACCGGTCAGGCCTCCTCGCTGACCGGCGCACTCGCGGAATCCGAGCGTCGGCTCGTCCTCGCCCGTGCTCTTTTGGGCGAGTGGCTGGGGGGATCGGGCGGGGGATGGCAGGATTCCGGGGGAGTGTGGCCAGGAATGAAATTGATCGAGGGAGTCATCGCGGGCGAGGACGACCCCGAATGGGGTGTCTCGCGCGGACGTTTGATGCCGCGTCATCGCATCCTGAATGCCGACGATTGTTCCCCGGAGACCCGTCAACGGCTCCAGGACTCGCTCGTCGTGGTCCATGGCGGCATGGCTCAAAATGTCGGTCCCATCCTCGAAATGGTGACCGAAAAGTACCTCCTCAGGTCGGGATCGGAATGGACGGCACGCCAGGCTGCGTTGGGAATTTTGGATGAAGTTCTGGATGCCCTTCAAAAAGGGGATATCCGGGCTTTGGGTGCTGCGACCACCCGTAACTTTCGCGGACCGCTTCAGACCATCATTCCCTGGGCCTCGAATGATTATACCGAACGATTGATCCGTCAGGCCGAGGCGGAATTCGGGACGGATTTTTGGGGATTTTGGATGCTGGGAGGCATGTCCGGAGGCGGGATGGGATTCATTTTCGCCCCCGAAAAAAAGGCCATCGCCCAGGAATGGCTGCAGAAGACCATGCTGGCGACCAAGCGGCAGCTGGCCCATGCGCTGCCGTTTGCCATGGACCCGGTGGTTTTCGACTACGCCATCAACGAGCGCGGGACCTGGGCCGAACTGCTGGACGGCGACCAGGCCCTGATGCCCGCCAATTACTATGCTCTCACGGTTCCCGCATTGCTGCGGCAGGACCGTCAACAATTGCCAGCCGCCCGGCGGGCGGAATTGGACCGCCTCGGGGCCGCCGCCCGTTCGCGTCCCGAATTGCGGGGATTGGTCCAGACCTTGTTTGACGCCTTCTTGCCGCGGGGCAAGACCGAGCGGGGCGGTGGCCAGTCGCTCGACCAATGGCTGGAGCAGAACGGATTTGATCGCGCACAACACGAGCAGATTCGGGCTGACTTGAAAGAAGGACGGATTGGGCTGGCCCAAAATCGGTTGCGCCCGGACACCCTGATTGAAGACGTCCGGACCGAGGACTTTTCTGATCTGACCGGGGATCGACGGTCGGAGGAGTTTAAAATTGGACTGGCCTCCCTCAAGGCCGGTGAAGTGGGTGTGCTGACGCTCGCGGCTGGTGCCGGCTCCCGCTGGACCCAGGGGGCCGGGGTCTGCAAGGCGCTGCATCCGTTTTGCAAGTGGGGCGGTCGGCATCGGACCTTTCTGGAAACCCATCTCGCCAAAAGTCGCAAGATTTCGGAACAGGTCGGCGTGACCCTGCCGCATCTTTTTTCAACCAGCTACCTGACCCACGGGCCGACTGAGGAATTCCTTCGCCGGGTGGAAGGGTATCATTATCCGGGGCCCTTGGAATTGTCTCCTGGCCGCAGCGTTGGACTTCGTTTTGTGCCCACCGAACGCGACTTGCGGTTCGCCTGGGAGGAGATGCCTCAGCAGCAGTTGGACCAGCAACAGCAAAAGGTCCGGGAGAGTCTGCGGGCTGCGCTGATCCAATGGGCTCGCGGGGTGGGGGAGGCTTCCGACTACACCGACAATGTGCCGCTTCAATGCCTGCATCCGGTCGGGCATTTCTATGAGCTCCCAAATCTATTTCGCAACGGGGTGCTCGCCCGGATACTCCGGCAGCGTCCGCAGCTACGCCATCTGCTGCTTCACAATGTCGACACCTGCGGGGTGAATGCCGCTCCTGAATATCTGGGACACCACATTGCCAGCGGCGCGGCGTTAACCTTTGAAGTCATCTCACGCCGACTCGAGGACCGTGGCGGCGGACTGGCCCGCGTCAATGGTCGTCCGCGAATTGTCGAGGGCCTTGCCATGCCTCGCGAAGAGGACGAGTTCCACCTCTCCTTTTATAACTCGATGTCGACCTGGGTCGATCTCGACCAAATATTGCCGGCCTTCGGACTCACTCGGGGCGATCTGGCCTCGACCCTTTCAACCGACGTCGCCGAGGCAGGTGCCGCCCACGCTCGAATCACCGCAGCCATTCGACAGGTGGCCAACCGGCTTCCAACCTATGTCACCCTGAAGGAGGTCAAGAAACGATGGGGACACGGTCAGGAGGATGTCTTTCCGGTGATGCAATTTGAAAAGCTCTGGAGTGACTTGTCATCGTTACCCGACCTGACCACGCGCTTCATCCTGGTGCCCCGGCAGCGAGGGCAGCAGTTGAAGGACCAGGCCCAATTGGACGGTTGGCTCCGCGACGGCTCCGCCGCCTACGTGGAGTCCTTGTGCGCCTGGTAGCGCAAACATTCTTTTCGATAGGGCTGCGCCCCGTCCCAAAGCCCCAAGTCGACCCTTCGGCCCGGCAGGTTTGGAAACCTGCGGTGCGGAAGGCTGGAAAGCCTGCGCTACGCCGCATGGTCGCCGCACTTCCCAAAAAGTTCCTTGTGCAATTTCACGATTTCCAATGGTCGTGGGGCTCCCGCCGATCCGGGGCGTCCCTCCGTTGGATGTCCCTCCTTCGGAGAGACTTGCGTCCGGAGGGACGCGCTCCAGCAAGTCCCAGATCATTGCGGGGATCTGCACCTCTCCCGTTCTAAAGGCACCTTGGCGACGGCCACAGACCCGCCGTTCGATCCAGGAACGGGTTCTGGTTGAGTAGAGTTTGCGCCGACTCACGTCCGGCGGCTACAAAATCGGGGTGGTACCGGAGGTTATTCGAACTACCGAAGCTCGATATGCCTACAGATGTTACTTTCATTCAATAGGTTGGAATTGAATTGCATAGCGGGAAAGAAGAGCTGCCAATCAAAAGTTGTGTCGATGGCTGGAAATGTATTACCAATCAATACATGGCAACCATTGCCGTGCGGATTCCGGATTCGATGAATAAGGCGCTCGATCAACAAAGTGCCGCTCGGCAGGTTTTGAAGAGCGATTTGGTGCGAGATGCGCTGGAGCATTTCCTTGGCACGACAGAGTTCCGTTCCCTCCGGAAACAAATGATTCCACTTGCTGAAGCCAGGGGCGTGTATACGGATGACGATGTCTTTCAGACCCTCAAATCGTGATGGTGGCCCTGATATTTCGGTATTAATAACGGCACATGCCAGTCGTCCAAGGGGGCGGCACCATGGCCCACCGAGTTGAGGCATGGCCGAAGTGGCAGCGGCTTCCAGCCGCTTTCTGGGGGGTGGTCGATGCAGCCAGGGTTGCCGAAAGGGAAAAAGCGGCGGGACGCCGCTTCCACCTTATTGCATCCGTAGCCGTTGGTCCGTCGAAAGTGGAAGCACCTCAGGAAACCCGCGGCACATGGTCTCGAACTCCATCCCGGTCAGGTCATCTGCTTACCGTTTTGGAACGCAGCGTCCGCTCTTCAGGTCGAAACCATCACCAGCGAGGAGCAAATGCACCCGGGTATCAGCCACTGCAAGATGGCCGTTTTGATCCGTTCGGATATTTGTGGCCGAACGCGCATCCATCACCAGCACGGCACTCTCGCCCAGGACTTCAAACGTCTGGTCCGGATTCATCAGGACCGCTGTGGATTCATCGATGCCGATACCGACAAGATTTGGATGTTCGAGGACCACGCTGAAGAGGCGGTTGCATCGTTTTCGTTGGATGAAGTGCTGGTCGATGATGGCGTTGGTCACGAATCCGAGCCCCGCCGTGGTCTCAATGTTGCTTTGCTGGATGGACCTGAAAGCGTTCGCCTTGTCATGGTTCACCAATTCCTCGCCTGTTATCATGACCTCGCTCATGATTGCCGCACCGGCGCTGGTTCCGCCAATAACGGCACCTTCGTGGTAAAGGTTCTTCAGGGTTTGTTGAATCGGGGTATGGACCAGCACGGCGGCCAGTCGGGATTGGTCCCCACCCGTGAAATAGACTCCTGTCGCGCTGTTCAGCCGTGTGACGGAGTCGGGGTTTAAAGCCTCGGCACGTGTGAGAACCACCGATTCGATTCGGGTGACGCCGAGGGACTTGAATTCGGATACAGTTTCCGCGCCAGTGCCAACAGCGTCCTCGCTGGCCATGGGTAGGACGACGATCCTGGCGTTATTGGTCCCGCCTGCAAGGCTGATGAACCGTTCCAGCATTCCCGACGGTTGTCGCCCGCCGCCAATGATAAAGAGATGGCCCATCGTCTCGGCCGAGGCGGCGGATAACGCCAAAGCGAAAGTCAGAGCCACCGCAATGGACAGGAGCATCCGGAATCTATTTGTCATAGATGGCGATGATCCGTTGGCCGTCCGAGCGGATACTACCCCGGAACATTCCTTCCGTATTGTACGGGGTAGCGACATTTCCACGGCCATCCAAAGCAATGATTCCCGCCTCCGCCTTCATGTCTGTCAACGTCTTCATCACCACGGTATCCGCTGCTTCCTTGAGTGGCACCTTCTTGTATTCCACCAGCGCCGCGATGTCGCGGGCTGCACTCGCGCGGATAAAGAATTCGCCCTGTCCGGTTCCAGAAACCGCGCAGGTCGCATTATTGGCGTAGGTCCCGGCACCGATGACCGCCGAATCGCCTACGCGCCCCGGGAGCTTGTCGGCCAATCCGCCTGTGGAAGTTCCTGCCGCCAGGTTGCCATGCTTGTCGAGGGCGACGGCTCCAACGGTGCCGACCCGGTCCGCGACCCGTCCGGACCCGTTATCGGCCCGCTTCCGTTCCTTTGCCGCCCTTTGGATTTCTTCCAGTTGTTTTCGGCGTTCCTCGGTAATGAAGTATTCCGGAGGCATAAGTTGCAGCCCTCGTTGCTGGGCAAATGCATCGGCACCCGGTCCGACCAGCAGGACATGGGGGGTGTTGTCCATCACCCGACGTGCCGCTTCGATGGGATTCTTGACCCGCCGGACAGCGGCCACGGCACCGGCTTTAAGATTGGAGCCATCCATGATGGAGGCGTCGAGCTCGGCCACCCCTTCATGGTTGAGGGCTGCACCTTTCCCTGCGTTGAACAGGGGGGAATCCTCCAGCACTTGGACGGCTGCGACGACGGCATCAAGACTGGTGCCGTCCGCGCTCAACACCGCCTCCCCCGCCTGAAGCGCTTGGCCAAGTGCCTCCCGATAGGCCGCCTCCTTGGCGGGAGTGAGTTCGTCCCTGGATGGCACGCCGACACCTCCGTGAATCACCAGGACCCAACCCGCTGAAGCGGGGGGCTCAGCTGCGCGTGCATGATTCAGAGATGCGAGCAGCAAGCTCAAGACACCGCCCACGAAAATCCATGGCTTCATATTTGGGTACGATCGGGAACTGGTCCAGCGCCACCCACGGGACTTCCATAGGTCGACCGCGACAAGTTCAGGACCATGGTTACCGTGCCCAAAGATGACGCAAGGCATCGTCCGTTGGAAGTGTGTTCAGTCAGAGTTCATCCTCTGTTTTTCTGACACCAGTGCAAAAGGTTGCACCGCTAGCGGCGGCGGGGACTGATCTCTTCGGACCGCGGAGTGAGTGTCCTCTTTCACCACTGAATCAGGGCTGACGAGGCTTGCCCCCCTCATCCAGGTCGGACTGGGTGGCGGTGCTGAGAAAATTGAGAGCCCAGTTGGTCCAGAGGAATCTCTCGCCCCTGCGCTGGATTTCGATCCAGTTTTTCCATCGTCCCGAGCCAAAGCTATGCTGGCGGTGGCAGACGATGGAGGCGGCGGAGTCGACGATGCGCATGCCGGGCTTTTCCACCACATCGCCGAAACCTGCGTACCACATGGCACCGAGGATTTCGGTGCGGCTCCCGTTCAGTAACTCCACCTGTGGGTTGGGATGTTCTATCTTGCTCCCCATGATCCAAAGGTTCCCGCCATCGTTCACCAGACCAAGGCCTGGAGACACTTCGTAGTTGAAGTAGCGGCACCAGGCGCTGGCACCCGGTTGGCGCATGTACAAGCCGCCACAGACGTCGTCGAGGAAGACGTCTCCCTTGGATTCCTGGTAAACCAAGCCGTTGATATCCCGCAAAATTAGGGCGCGATTGCTCTTTTGATGGATTTCCATCACGCCATGGTCCCAACTGGGCATGAACCGCTCGAGGACTACCGCTGAAGCGGTCCCATCTTCGACGTCAATGCGCTCGGCATTGACGTAGGCCTCGCAGGCCAGGAAGCGCTGGACATTCTTGCGCAGCACAATGGTCTTCATGCGGTATTCAGCTCCCGTCTTGCCCCAGGCTCGCCGGACCTCGCCTCCGGGGAAGTAAACCACCCGGGCTCCGCTGTCGATGGCCCTTTGGACGGCCTCAGTGGAATCGCTGCCGTCCAGTTTGGCCCCAAATTTAACCACGTTGGCCCAGTCCCTTTTGGGGTCACCCCAGGGCACTTCTGGAGCCTCTTTCACGGGCAGGTTGAGCGTTTTCGGTACGCAATCGGGGAAGGCTTTGGTCACTGGCCCGTACGAATACTCCTCGATGTCCCCCTTGGCATTGAGCGACGCGTCGGTGCTCGATTTCACGGTCCAGCCATAGCCAGCTGTCTTGATATTGCGTCCGAAGAAATGATGGTCCTTATTGCCGCCGTCGACGCGGATGGCCGGTTGGTCAGCCGACCCGCCGAGCAGTTCGCCATCGATGAGAGTGGTGAAGCTCAACCAACGGTCGCCAATCCACAGAGCCGGCACGGTATTCATGCTGCGCACGCGGTGCAGCATGGCCATGTCCCAAGGGCAGCGGATGCCCGCCTTTCGTTGGCCTTGGAGCTGAACGTCCCAGACCGTGAATGAATTGAGGGCGCAGACCCAGACCCCATAGTCAAAGCCGACGACCTCCAAATGGCGCACCACCGCTGGACCGGCGTCGCCGGTAAAGCCAAGGTCGCACCCGATTGCCCCGGTACCATCACCGCTGACGATTTTGACGTGGTGCATGCATCCCTGGTTGCTGGCATTGAACTGGATACCCGAGGCACCCGGGTTGCCTTTGCCGGTATTGATGGTGATGTTCCTCACCGCGTTTCGGAAGTGCTGGGCCACGTTCTCGCCGGTCCACACCACGCCGCGGCCAATAGGCCGCCCCACGTCCTTTTCCGGCTCCGAAATGCCGGTCTTCTGAAACTCCGGGCAGTTGTCGGCCAATTGGATGATGGTTTTGTCGCGGCTCTGTCCCTGCAGGATGGTGAGGCGCTGGTGCAAGGGGTCGCGTCCATCGATCTTCTTGTCGGGGTGCAGGCGTCGGGAAAGGCCGAACTCGATCTGGTGCGAGACCAGATAGATGCCGTCAGGAAAATAGATGATTCGGTTTTGGGAGGGGTGATCGTCGAAGGCCTTCTGGATGGCATCGCTGTCATCCGTTTTACCGTCGCCCTTCACGTTGTAGGGCGGCTTGGTCACGTCGATAACACCGGAGTCGTCCGGGAAAACGATGGGCTCCTCCCTGTCGCTGAAAAGCGGCGGAACTGGCGTGATGGCAGCCAACGTCGTGGACACCATGAAAAAAAGGAACAGGAGGGGAGAGCGCAAGCTTGAGCTGGTAACTGGGAGTCCTTCGTTTCTCATGCCACGCATATCACGACGCTGCCGAGGGCAGGCATCGATGTCAACAGCCCCCCGTAAACCCTCCCCGTGCATCCACGGCCACCTGCGTTCACGTCGTACAGCGGGCAACGAAACCGTCGCTCTGTTTCGAAGCGGATATTCTTGAGGACCGCACCAGGAACTACACGACTTCCGTTTCTTTTGCCAATAGGAGCTCGATCCGCTTCAGAATTCTTACCTCTATCTGGTCCAGCTCGGAAACAGTCGCTTCGATTTCTTTGCGAGTCGTTGCGGCAAGGACCCGTGACAATGCCTCCCGGACACGGTCATAGAGGGATGCGCGGTGGGGTGGGGGATTCCTGGTTGTGTGGGAGGTCCTGCGGGTGACCTTGAGCTTTTTGGCCAGGACCGGGTCGAGTTGTTTGAGCCGTTCCCAAAGGCGAAGCCACTCCTCAAGGTCATTCTCACAATCATCCAATGCCCGGGTGACCACGTTTGCTGTTGACGGACCGTGGGAGCGGTCGGGCCCATTCAGCAGGCGCTGAAGCCCGTCGGCGAGTTCGGTCGCACGCGGCAGTTCGCTCGTGGCTTGGATCAGTTCTTGAATCCTCTTCGTCATCGGGTCGATCTTCGACTCCTCGCCCAAATGAAGGCTCATGAATCCCGGGGAAAAACGGGCGAGTGAACGGTCGTCGATCTGGCTGAATAGGGGCATTTCCTCCAGGCAGGGCTGAACGAGCTGATGTGAGGCCACGGCGACCTGTTCCTCCTCATCCCAGGCAACGAAGGCCGTGAATGGACAGATGAGATTGGCCTCGCACGATAAGGCGATGGCGGCTACCTGGTCGTCCTTGGCCGACAGGCTGACCAGTCGCTCCTTGGACCAGCGGAGAACAGGGGAGGCTTCAGCAACGGTCGTCAACTCAATGTCCATCTGAACCGCCTGATTGCGATGGTCCCGGGCCACCCATCGCAACCGGTTTGAATCGAGGGGGACTTTGGTCCGGGCGCTGATAAGAAGGATTTGTCCTGCATAAAGGTTGGGGAGTGCCTCGGACGCAAGCTCCCACGACGGCGGCATCGTCAAATTCATCCAGACCGGTTGCCTCAGTGTTCGACCGAGTTGTTGGACACGTCCGGCCACATCTTCCCCCGGTTGGAGGGAGTGAAAGGTGCCACCCTGCTGGCGCACCAAATCGAGGAGTAAGGAATCATTCAGGGTGGTATCGATCCCGAAGCAATGCACCGGCAGTTCCGGATGTGCGCTCAACAAGCGAACAATCTCCTGTTCATTGCCGATTTCCGCATCGGTGATGAGAACCAGGACCGCCGGGCGGTTGTGGGAGAATCGCTGGACCGCTTCCAGCACATGGCTGAGCGCCGGCCCCATTTCGGTGCCGCCCCCCGTCCCGATGGAGGCCAGATCACGAAACCGTGGATCGGCCAGCAGCACCGAGGGTGTTTGCGGCTTGGCATCGAAGTCGATGAAGGATGACTCAAACAAAGTGACCCAGATGCGGTCCGACGGGCCAAGAACTTCGACGCACGCATGCAGGGCTTCGATGGATTTCTGCCATTTCATCCCCTGCATGCTCCCGGAGCGGTCCACCAGAAAATAGACATCTTGAGGCACTGCATCGATGGACTCCAGGCGTTCGGGGGCGCGTAGTTCAATCAAGGTATACGCGTGACCGTTGTGGGTCCTCTTCCATCCGCGGAGCGCGGTCGTGGCCGTTTCCTGTTCCTGCCAGCGGAGCGAGAGGTCGCGGTCGGGAACCTCGCCGCCCCGGGCCAGCGCCAGATTCAGAACGCTTCCGGAGGGAGTGATGGTGATGGCATGGGAGGGGGAACTGACGGAGCCCTCCACGAATCCGGAGTCCACCTGCCCATGGAGCTCGATAAAGGCGGCGTCCGGATGAGTTCCATCGATCCGCGGTGGAGTAATCCGGGAGGCGTCGGGCACCTGGTCGGTGTCGTCCACGAGACCGTGGCCCCGATTGGAACGGAGCAAGGTTCGACCCGGGATGTAGCGCACGCCGGGACAGAGCGGTAGATCGAGGGTGACCTGCCGACCCTGTCGGCGCAGGGGTTGAAGATAGGCCAGGGTCACCTCGACCACGTCCTCGGGTTGCACATTGCCGAGACTGAGACGAAAGAGGTTGTCCCGTTCCGACTCCACCAGGGCGGTCCGTCGACCGGCCGCTTTCATCGACTTCGCCAGCGCGCGTGCGGCATCCCGCTCCTCGATGCGGGCGCGGAGGACCCTCCCATTGATCACCGCCTCACAGCGATGGACGGCTGCATCCGCCGGAAGTGGGAACAGGTAATCGCAATCCAGCGGTTGAGGGTTTTCCTGATGATAGACCTGGGTCAACTGCACCTCCACCAGGCCACCACGGGCGACAAAATGGTATCGAATCGATTTCAGGGGCAGGACGGTGCGCTGGAGTTCCCACACGGAATCCAGGACGGGGATCAATCCAAAGCGAATCTGTTCTTTCGGGATGGGGTTCATATCAGTTGCGTTTGATTTCGGGACTACCGGGCCATCCAGCCTCCGCGAGTGTTGCTTGTAGACGGCGAATCAGGTTGGGGGGCAGGGAGTGCCCCTGACGTGACACGATCAACAAATCGGACGTCAGTGGAGTGACGCTCCAGCGTTCGGACGGGGCCACGGCGTCAAAGGGCGTGTTCAACGATTGCATTTCCCGACCGGCCTTCTGCACAAAGGCGTTCAGCTCGGCTTCGCTCTTGCCGTAGAGGTGTTCGTGAATCCGGCGAAGAGGAAAGCCCTGAGACTGATAGATGCGGACAGCCAGAATTTGAAGACGTTGCTTTTCCGTGAAGGAGCGCAGGTAGGAGCCGGGCGCTGCATCGAGGAGTCCGAGCGTCCGATAGTAGCGGATGGTCCGTTCGGTCACGGCCTCTGCAACCTGTCCATTGGCCGGGTGAATGCCATGGGACTGACACCACTCCTGAACATTCCGCGCAAGTTCATCAAGAGAGTATTCGTCCTTCACGACACCAATTAATAATATGACAGTGTTACTGTCAAATTAAAAACTAAAGCCAACCGTCGTTGTCAGGCTTGGCAGTCAGCCGGACTCCTGTGGCATCGCTTTTTTGATAATTGCCGAAGTCGCGAAGACAAAACGCCATCGCCTCGGGTGACCCATCAAACAACAGGTCGGGACAATCGATCGGATTCCGAACGCAGATCTTGGGTATCGTCCACGACGGTGTTCATTCGAGATGAGGCGACCCAGTTTATCGGAAATGAGTTGCAAGTGAATCAGAAAAATGAATAGTTCAAAAAAACAGAACTAATACCATATTATACCCTACGGGGGTAGCAGGAGCATGAATTTGACTTAATCCGTTGTTTGTATCCCTCGGGGGGATTCCAGTGATTCTTTAAAACACGAAACACTCAAAGCCAGATATATGAAACATAACGTGATCGCATCCTTTGGGATTGGTTTGTTGGTTTGTCCATTGGTTCAGGCTCAACTCGTTTCTCTCACCCTCGAAAATCCGACGGCGACGTTCTCTCAAACGTCTCCGGACTCATTTCTAGTGTCGTACGCGCTAGGGGCTGGTGGACCAGACCGGGGATGGGCCATCAATCCGATGGAAGGCACCTACCAGGCTGCTGTCTTTCAGTCCAAGACGGATTTTGGATATGCATCCGGCAGTCTCTTGACTTTCACGCTTACACAGCACTACACAGGGAACCCTGGTCATGATTTGGGTCGGTTTCGACTGTCCATCACCACCGACAATCGGGGAGGTTACGCTGACGGCCTGGCCACGGGCGGGAATGTGACCGCCAACTGGGTTGTGTTGACTCCCCAGAGCTTTGTTTCGGCCAACGGCGCAACCTTGAGCCGTTTGTCGGATAACTCCATTCTGGCGTCGGGGGTGCATCCTGCGACGGACGTTTACACAGTAACCGGCTTCACTTCACTCACCGGAATCACGGGAATTCGCCTGGAAGTTCTCCCCGACGC
Organism: uncultured Verrucomicrobiota bacterium; assembly: GCA_903896505.1. GTDB lineage: Bacteria > Verrucomicrobiota > Verrucomicrobiia > Limisphaerales > UBA9464 > CAILNN01. The sequence continues at coordinate 13,799 of CAITXU010000206.1, forward strand.
GTCCTTACCCAACAACGGTCCAGGGCGGTTTGGTAACGGTAATTTCGTATTGACGGGATTTGGTGCCACCGTTTCGGCCGTACCGGAGCCCGCCGCCTATCCCATTTGCTTTGGCCTGTTGAGTTTCGCCCTCATCCACTATCGAAGGAAGGCGCACTGATACGAGCCTACACAAACGAGACCGCATTGGCGGAGAAATTTGAAGCGATGGTTTCCCTTGGGGAGCGCAAAACCCGGATGAAGGACTATTTCGATGTCTGGTTGCTCGCACGTCGGTTTGATTTCCAAGACGATCGATTGGCGAAAGCCATCGCTGCCACTATCGACCGGCGCAAGACCGAGATTCGGGCGACTGTTCACCTGCGCCCAAGA
>CAITXU010000207.1 GCA_903896505.1 uncultured Verrucomicrobiota bacterium
CCGCGCCAGAAAAGGGAGATGGTCAAAGAAAGTTGACCCAGAGTCCGTCACGCTGATATGCCCGACGACCAGGAAACATCCGACGCATATTGTCGTGATAAGTCCTGTGCGCGCGAAAAAGCATTTCACCTGCGGTTCATGGTAGCAGCTCAGGAATGCACCCGTGACTCCCGCCAGCAGCCCGCCGAACCGCATCCAGGGCTTATCATAGATCAAGTCATACCACGCGTAGAAAGGTGCCGAGTTGGGGACAAAGCGGTGGGGATGCACGATGCCCGTGAGGTGGATGACTGAATATTGGATCGCGACCGACAAGACCATCATGCCGACCAGGAAACGAACCCTCCCTTTGCCCAACCCCATGAACAAGAGGATGCAGGCGGGCAGCAGCAGATAGAACTGCTCCTCAATGGCCAGCGACCAGCACCAGCCCATGTATTGCTGTGTGCGAGGCAGAAAATTATTCACGTAGAGCAGATTCGCCCAGAAATTCTCTGCGTAATTCCAGACGGGTTTGCCCGGCAGGCCGTGCAGGAAATAGAGACTCAAAGCCATGACGACCATATACACGGGGATGAGACGCAGAAACCGCCGCACGTAAAACCGGGCGATCTCCAGCTTTCCCGAAGCCTTGAATTCAGCGAAGAGGATCGAACCCATCAGAAATCCACTGATCACGAAGAAGAGATCGACGCCCAAGGGTCCGTTCCTGATCCATGTGGTGGCGGGGTTCTTAAAAATGGCCATGACTTGGGTGGGAAAGTTGCCGTATTGGTAATAGACCATGTGCAGTAATACCACCCACAGAATCGCAAGGGCGCGCACACCGTCGATGACCGGCTCCTGATGGGCCGGTCGATGCGTCAGGTGATGCCAATTCTGTCGCAGGCTGAACACCGAGACGGTTTCCACTGCGGCAGATTTGACGAAGTCAGGTCTATTCATTTGGACAACTTTTTAGAGGTTTTTTCAGTGGAACATTTGCTCAGGTCGTTGTGTAGCCTGGACTGGGGCAACCGCGATGGAGCGAGTGCCTTAAATTCCATAACTTCGTTCCCACTTTCTGGAAGCCCGGATCCCGTTTCACTTCTTCCCTGCGATTTCCAGGAAAGCCGCCGTCATCGCCCGGACCCCGGTTTTGATCGATGGCTCGGGCAGGGGCGCAAACAAGCTGGAATGGAGGGAAGGCAACGGTTTACCGGAACGCTGACTTTCGGTCACCGACTCCGCCCTGGCTGTGCCGAGCGCAAACATGCAAATCGGCACTTTCTCCTTCGTGCGGCCCAATTGCCCAAAATCCTCTGCGCCCATGACCGGCTCTTGATGAAACACATTCGATTCTCCCAGCACTGTCCGCAGCGCTTGCGTCACCCGTCGTGTCAACGCTGGATCATTGACCATCACCGGGGAGTATTCATCCTCCAGAACCTGGACCACCGGCAGGCGGTCTTCCGGCAGGCCTGCCGCCAAGCCAAGACCATGTGTAATACGCCGAATCGCGGCGATGGTTTGCAAACGCACCTCATCGGAGTAGGAACGGAGAGTCAGCTGCAATTTAACTTCCCCCGGAATGACATTGTGCGTGGTCCCGCCGTGAATGGATCCGATCGTGACCACAGCCGGAGTCCCCGGCTTTAGTTCGCGGCTGACAATGGTCTGCAACGCCATCATCATTCTTGGTGGTGACGGTGCTGGCGTAAGGCAGCCCGGTTTCCTCCTTGACCGGTAGCGCGTCCAGCTCCGTCCGCAGCAGCACCGTTGGGCCCGGTCCGTTGCGCAAAACCCCGACGACGCCATTGCCGCCCACGCCCGTGGTGACGTCGAAACCGGCCTTCCTCAATTCCTCCGCAATCCGCACCGCCGTCGCTTTCTCGTGCATGGAAAGCTCAGGATGGGCGTGGATGTGTTGGTATAATTCCAGGAGGCTTGGATATTCCCGGTCAACGATTTGCGCCACCGCTTCGTCCGGCCGAACTTGCGCCAGAGCCGTGATGGAACACCATCCCACCACAAACACTGTCAGTAGGTATTTTGATTTCATATCGCTATTCTCCGAATGCGAACAGATGGTTCGCGGTGCGGACGTAGAGTTTTCCTTCGATGACGGCCGGCGTGGAGGTGATGGTTTCTTTGAGATCGTTCACCGCCAAAACCTCCAACCTGTCGCCGGCCAGCAGGATGACCATCTTTCCCGGCACCGACGCGGCGTAGATCCGTCCGCCCGCCGCCACCGGCGACGCGACGTATTGGCCGGTCGCGCCGAGGCGTTCCCGGTCGATGAGGACCTTGCCCGTTCCGGGGTCATAAGAGGTCAACAGGCCGCCGTCGCGGACGAAATAGAGGCGGTCACGATAGAAAAGCGGTGACGGCATCTCGGAGATGCCGCGGTCCGCTTTCCAGGCGACGTGGGTTATCGAGATGTTTCCATGCCCGCCGGGACGAATGGCCATGACGTTGTTCGCATTGCTCTTCAGGAACTGGAGCGTTCCCATCCACTCCTCCTTCGTGAAAACCCCATCTTTGTTCGTATCGAAGAACGCGAAGAACAACATCTGGTAGCTGAGCATGTTGCCGGGCGTTTCCTTGGTCACCTCCTTGCGCAACTGAATGGCTGCGTCTTCGGGGACTTCATCTTTGGAAATCTGGCCGTCACCGTTCCGGTCAAATTGCTTCAGCAAACCCTCCCAATCCGGGGTGTCTATTGGTTCGCTGGAGCTGCCGGTCCCCGTGGCGCTGGCGAACAACAGGCCATTCCCTGCCACCGCAACGCCGATGGGTTGCATGGTCATGCCGGGCGTCCACCAGAGCTCCTTCCCGTCGCGTGGGTCGTAGGAGTCGAGCCGGCCATTGCCCACTGTGACCAGTTCCGCGACCCCGTCATGGTTCCAGACCATCGGCGTGGAGAAGCTTTCCCGATTGACCGGACGCTCAGCTGTCCATCGGGTCTCTCCGGTCCGTGAGTCGAGCGCGAGGACCTGGGAATTGGTGCTGCTGCCGTCGCGCTGCAGGATGACGAGTCCTCCCGTGACGATCGGCGAGCTGGCTGTCCCGTACTGGGTCGGAGGTGTCGGCATCGGCCGGTTCCAGACCGCTTTGCCCGCGAAGTCGTAGGCCACCGTTCCATAAGCGCCGAAATAGACATAGACCCGGTCCCCGTCCGTGGCCGGAGTGGAGGAGGCGGCACTGCTGAATTGGTGGAGCGATTTTTCAAATTCCATGTGCGGCGCCGCCGTCCGCCAGAGGATGGATCCGTCCTTGCGGTTCAGGCAAAGCGTCTCCAGCGACTTGCCGCCTTCATTCACGGCGGTCAGGAAGATATGATCACCCCAGATGCAGGGAGACGAGTGGCCGGGCGGCACCTCGGTCTTCCAGAGCATGTTCTTATCGGTCCCGAAATTCACCGGTCCGAGTTTGTCGTCGGGCGCGAGGCCGCTGCCGTTCGGACCGCGGAACTGCGGCCATTGTGGAATGACTGCCGAAAGGGCCGGAACGACCGCGAGGATCAATCCGGCAAGGAGGGTAGTGATGATGGATGGTTTCATGGGAGATTGAGGGTTCTTTCCGTGGTCGGCGTCGATCGCGCTGACCCTCGAGGATATGGAGTGGATAAAATTTGCGGGAGACGCTGGTGACTGAAGAGCTTATCCGAGGCGGGTGTGAAACGCGCTATCGCCGTCGCGGTTTACGTCGAGAAATGCCGCACGCTTCTCCGCCGGTTTCGCCAGTGCCAAGTGAAACAGGGCTTCTTCGCGGTTTGGATTCATCGGGAACTCATCGTGCGGGTTGCGCCGGGTTTACTTCGCGTCCGGCTCGGGCAGGGGGATGCCTTTGGCCTTGAAGGCGGCTTCCGCTTCGTGCTGCCAGCATTCGGCCTCATAGCTCGCCCGCCACCGCCAGCGATCGCCCCGGTCATGGCCCGGCTTGTCTCCGAGGACCCGTTTCAGGGCGGCACGCCCTTTGGCAAAATCCCGCCGGGCGTCATCCGCGCGCTCGAGTTCGGCGCAGAGCAGGGCGCGGAAAAACAGATTGGCTGCCTGCACCGCCGGGCTGTCTGCCGCGCCAGCGAACCCGCTATTTGCTTCACCCAAAAATTTGTCCAGGATCGCGAGCGCTTCGGCAGGTCGGCGCTCCCGAAGCGCGACAATTGACTCCACCAAGGACGCCCACTCCCGGCTATAGTCCGAAGCCCTCGCCACCCGTTCCACGATCCCAGGCGCCAACGACAAGGTCATCTCGTTGGCGGGGCCATGGAGCAGCCCGAACGCGATGGCCAAGGCTGTCTGCCCTTGGGCCGTCGAGGCGAACCGGAGCACACCGGACCGGCAAAGTTGTCGGTAGGTCTCCAGTTGCCCTGTCGCCAGCGCCAAGGAGGTGGCGGATTGCCAATCGTCCGCCGTTGAAAGGGGGTTGGCTGTCAGGTCCACGAAGACCTTCAATGCTTCGACGGCGTTTCCAGAGCGCCCCAGCACGCCTCCACGTAGCACACCCAGTTTTAGCATATCGGCTTCGGTGCCGCCGCTGACCGCCAGCAACCGCCGCTGCTCCTCCAGCATCCGGAGGGCTTCCCCAAACCGCTCCTGCCGACAGAGGACGTTGCCCAGCGCCTCGACCAACCCCAGATAAGCAGCCCTCGTGTCTGCATCCGCGTCAGGAGGCAGTTGCAAGTTTTCGCGGACAACCTCCTCCGCCCGGGCAAATTTTCCGAGTTTCGCCAGCGTCTCCGCATAACAAGTCGGCAGCGAAAGGCCAAGTATGCCAGACGGCTCTTTCAGGTTCCTGGGCAGAAGTGCATAGGCGGCCGCTAACCCTACTTCGGCCTGTTCGGGCTTTTCAAAGATCATGAACCATTGCCCCTGCCAGAACCGGCAAGTCCCGGCCCAAGCCTTCGCCGGAGGGGTTCGCCCCATGAATTCCCCATATAAAGCATCCAGCTCCTGCATCGCTTTCCCCACCGCCTGCGGTTCCCCATTCGCCGCCCAGAGGCGCTGGAGGGGAATTAGAAGCCGCAATTTCTCGCGCGGACCTTTGAGCTGGTTGTCGGAGACCCGGGACAAGAGACCCGGGATCATCTCGGCCTCTCGCAAAGCAGCCGGGAAATCGTTGATTTGGTCGGAGAGGATTCTTACCAATCGGTTGCGCAATTCGATTTCCGCCGCCGGGGCATTGGAAAGGGACGACGTCGCCAGCCGGTCCGCCGTGTTGACCAGCTCGCGTGCGCCCTGCGAATTGCCCTGCCGGAGCATCACGGGCAGGGCGTCGGACAGCAGGGCATCAATGAAGGTCGTCACGGTGTCCGCCCGGACGGATTGGGTGCGCTCCCGCTCACGCGCGGCCCGCTCGCGCACCAACGCCGCTGTCGCGAGTCCCAGACCCATGATCAGGGCCAGCGCCACGCAGGCGACTCCGACGGTGGCGGCCTTGTTCCGTCGCACCATCTTCTGGAGCCGGTAAAGCTGACTGGGGGGACGTGCGGCGACCGGCTCGTTGTTCAGATGCCGCTTGAGGTCGGCAGCGAGGCCGTTGGCCGTCTCATAGCGGCGCTGGCGGTCCTTCTCCAGGCACTTCATCACGATCCAGTCGAGATCGCCCTTGAGCTGATGCAGCAGCTTCGAGGTGTCGGTGGAGCGGCGCTTGGCCGTGGTCGTGAGCAGATCGGCTCCGAGGGTCGCGAAGCGCGTGCTGGGACGCTGTGGTTCCTTCTCCCGGATCGTCTTGCGCATTGCGTCGATGCCCTGCGACATCAATTCCTTGGGGTCAAAAGGGGTGCTGCCGGCCAGCATCTCGTAAAGCAACACCCCCAGGCTGTAGATGTCGCTGCGCGTGTCGATGTCCAGCCCGCTCATCTCCGCCTGTTCCGGACTCATATAGGCCGGTGTGCCGATGAACTGATGCAACTGGGTGTAAACCGTGTTGTCCGTCAGCCGTCCTTCCGTGGCCTTGGCGATGCCGAAATCAATGACCTTCGGAACCGGCACGCCGTCGTGCAGCGTAACCAGGATATTCGACGGCTTGATGTCCCGGTGGATGATGCCCTTCTGGTGCGCGTGCTGGATGGCCTGGCAGACCTTGATGAACAGATCGAGCCGTTCGGTGGTGGTGCAATGGGCCTGGTCACAGTAGTCGGTGATCTTGATGCCCCGCACCAGTTCCATGACGAAGTACGGACGGCCCGCGTCGGTCGTGCCCGCATCGAGGACCTTGGCGATGTTCGGATGGTCCATCATGGCCAGCGCCTGCCGCTCGGCTTCGAACCGGGCAACCACCTGCTTGGTGTCCATGCCCAGCTTGATGACCTTGAGGGCGACTTTGCGCCGGACCGGCTCCTTCTGTTCGGCAACATAGACCATGCCGCAGCCGCCCTCACCGATTTGCTCCAGCAACTTGTAGCGCCCGAGCGTCTGGCCAACCGCCTCGTCCGGGACGTCGGCGAGTTCGAGATTGATGGTGGGACGGGCTTGTCGCCAAGGCAGGCGCCTTTCAAGAAGGCGCCGCGTTCCGCGCCGGTCAATTCGACGGCAGCCTGGAAGAGCGCTTCTTCGCGGTTTTGGGGTGATGGCATGTCGGGTCCAGGATCGCTCATTCAATCCTGCATGCGTATTCGCCGAATAAAAAGTATGAATAAATCAGTCAAATACGGCACCCGACTCCCCTTTTTTTCCGCCGGACACCGATAGGTTGAGCGGATGGTTGTACAGCTATGCGTCAAGCTGTGGACGCTTCCCAATCGGTTTGACATCAGGTCTCAATCGGGTCTCATTCGAGTCATGGATACCTACATCATTAGGGAAGCCAAGCCGAGGCTTGGTGAGATAGTCAGCAAGGCCGCAGCGGGCCGGGTTACCTATCTGCTCAACGGGAAAGACATGGTCGCCTTGGTACCTGCCCGGCCAACCCATGAGGTACCCGTAGGACTCGACCCAGAAACGGTCCATAAGCGCCTAGCAGCTTCCGAACAAACACCATCCACTCCTTGGAAGAAGGGAGATGCTGTGCGAATCGCGCGGCAAGCGCTGAAATCCAAAAAGGGGTGACGAACATTCAGAGACGGGATGGATTCGTTTCTGCCCTCAGGAACGGGGTCCTCTGGTATGTGGGCCAGGATTCACTGGCACCCGAGGATGGTGTCGTGTTATCGAATGCATTTGCCCGTCGGCTGGCCAAAACAGCCGGGAACTTCTTCGGGTGATGCGTTCATGGCCGTTTTCCTTCCGCTTTGCCTATCGCGCCGTAGCCCAGCGAAGGCGGATCCTTCGCTTCCGCCGCGTTGATCTCCGCCCATGTGGGGGCGCGCCAGAGACAGATGTCCACGGCCTGGGTTTCGGGATTCACCTCCGCCCCGGCGAAGGTGTTTCCATCCTGAAGAAAACCTCCTCCGAGGAGCCTAAACCCGGGACGTCCCTCGACCGAGGCGACTTCGTTCCAGCCCTGAGTCTCCCAGATTTTGATGGGTTCGCTACCGATGGTGCTGCTGGCCATCCGACGCTCGTCGGGCGAAACGTGAATCCTTACGATGATGAGGTTGTGGCCGGGCAGCGAAAATTTTTTCTCCTGCGTGGTGAAATCCCAGACATTGATGATGGGCGCTTCGTTTCCCGCGGTCACCACCCACTTTTGGCCGGATAATATCGCCAGAGTTTGAATATACCATTGCGCTCCGAAAGGGGGCATTTCTTGTCCCGTCGTCAAATTCCTCACCATCACTTGTCCGCCATTGGCACGGGCCAGCCATTTTCCATCTGGAGAGAAGGCCTCGTCCCAGAGACTCTCGGATTGCTTCACAAGGGTGGAGGATGCCAGTTCCTTGCGGGAGGCCGTGTCCCATCTTGTCAGGGTGACGTTTCCTTGCGCGCCACCCCCCGTTGCGACCACCAGCAGATTCGAACGGGGGAAGAAATTGAATCGCCGCGCGTCACCCCGTGCCGTCAACGGGTAGGTGGTGATGGCATTATTGGAAACGTTCCACGTTTTGATTCTGAGCGGCGACCGACTGCCGATGAGTATCTCGTTCGGGGTGAGCCAGAAGCCGGCGACATTATCGTCTCCCAGTTCATCGGGAACGGGTCTTTCACGGCGGGTGGCCATCTCGAGTAAACGCACTTTGCCTTGCTTGGATACATCCACCATGGTCCCGCCATCGGGAGAAACATCCGGAGTTATAAACCCGCCAATGGAAACCAGATCAGAAACCGTCCATTCCGTCGGAAAGGCTACCGCTTCACTATCCTGACGTCTCGCGGAGGTTGGCCAGACATGAACGCAGCCGTCTTTGCCGGCACTGACCAATCGTTTCCCGTCCGATGAAAAATTCACGGAGCAGACTTCGTCCCGATGACCCAGCAGAGTGTTTTCCACCTGCCATGTGTCCGTATTCCAGAGCTTGATCGTCTGATCGCCGCTGGCGGAGGCCAGGAGCTTCCCGTCGGGGGAGAAGGTCACATCAGCAATGAAACCCTGGTGGCCTTCCAGAGTGGCTACTCTTTGATTGGTCTTCGTATCCCAAACAAAGATGCGAGGATCAAGAAAGGCGCTCCCAGCCGCGAGAAACCGACCGTCAGGCGAAAACTCCAGGGTCATCACGCCATTTCTCAAAAAAGCTCCGGGCAACGTGATACTCTCCGTCCACGTGCCGACCTCGATCAGCCGCACCTGGCAGTCGTCGCCACCCATCGCGAGAACCCTTCCGTCGGGAGAAAATGCCACCGCTCCTACCATCGAGAAGCCGTTCGTTCGGGCAACGGGAAACTGGGCCGTGCGTTTCCGGGTTTCCAGATTCCAGATCGACACCTCTTTTTGCTCAACATAAGTCGCCAACCACCGCTTATCCGGCGAAATGGCCAGAGCGGTGACGCGGGATTCTTTCGAGATCGGCAATTCAGAGATCAGGGAGCGGGTTTGTAAGTTCCAGACGCGGACAAAGGATGCTCCATCGTCCTTTTGGCTTGCCACCGCAATCCATGCGCCATCGGAGGAGATCTGCAACCGACCCGAATTGGGCGCGCCAGTGTCTCCCCTCCCATCGTCCTGGAGTATGAAGTCTTCACGGTCCGAGGAAAGGTTCCAGAGGCCGACCCTTCCATGATCCATGAGGGTGACCACGCTGCTTTCCTTGTCGGTGAACCGGGCATGGAGAACACGTTCATTTCGTGTCACCGGCGTGCCGAGGAAATCTCCCCGGCAGCGCTGCCACAGGTAGCGCCATTCCCAGCCGCGCATATCTTCTTCGCCAGATTTCGGGCGTTGCCGGTCGAGCAACAAGCGCGCCCGTCTCAGATTATTCGCTTTCAGTGCCTCCTGACAAAGCAGCATATCGGCAGCATAAGCCCGGCGGCGGGCGGCGAGTTCCTGAACCTGCGCTTGCTGGCGCAACCCGGCTTCGTTGGCTTGCGCTTCGACGGCCCGATGCTCATTGGCTTCAGCCTTTTGGCGCTGCACTGCTTCGCCAACTTGGGCCGCAACCGCCTCGCGTTTGGCCTGCGTGGCCCGCACCGACTGCCAGGTGCTGCCAATGATGCCCAGCAACAGGGAAAGGGACACGGCCGCGCCGGCGGCAAAGAACAGTTTGTTCCGGCGAAACGCCTTCTGAAACCGGTAAGCGGCCGAGGGCGGACGCGCGACAACCGGCTCGTTGTTCAGGTGCCGCTTGAGGTCGGCGGCCAGGCCATTGGCCGTTTCGTAGCGGCGCTGGCGGTCCTTCTCAAGGCACTTCATCACGATCCAGTCCAGGTCGCCCTTGAGCTGGTGGAGCAGCTTCGAGGTATCGGCGGAACGGCGCTTGGCCGTGGTGGTAATTTGATCGGCGCCGAGGGTCGCGAAGCGCGTGCTGGGACGCTGAGGTTCCTTCTCCCGGATCGTCTTCCGCATGGCGTCGATGCCCTGCGACATCAACTCCTTGGGGTCAAAAGGGGTGCTGCCGGCCAGCAGTTCGTAGAGCAACACCCCCAGGCTGTAGATGTCGCTGCGCGTATCAATGTCCAGCCCACTCATCTCCGCCTGCTCCGGACTCATGTAGGCCGGCGTGCCGATGAACTGGTGCAACTGCGTATAAACCGTGCTGTCCGTCAGCCGTCCTTCCGTCGCCTTGGCGATGCCAAAATCAATCACCTTCGGCACCGGCACGCCGTCGTGCAGGGTGACGAGGATGTTCGACGGCTTGATGTCTCGGTGGATGATGCCCTTCTGGTGGGCGTGTTGGATGGCCTGGCAAACCTTTATGAACAGGTCAAGCCGTTCCTTGGTGGTGAGATTGGCCTGGTCGCAGTAATCGGTGATCTTGATGCCGCGCACCAGTTCCATCACGAAGTAGGGACGGCCCGCCTCGGTCGTGCCCGCATCGAGCACCTTGGCGATGTTCGGATGGTCCATCATGGCCAGCGCCTGACGCTCGGCCTCGAATCGGGCCACCACCTGCTTGGTGTCCATCCCCAGCTTGATGACCTTGAGCGCCACGCGGCGTCGGACGGGTTCGGTCTGTTCCGCGACATACACGACGCCGCAGCCGCCTTCGCCGACCCGCTCCAGCAGCTTATAGCGTCCCAGCGTCTGGCCCACGGCTTCGTCGGGCAGTTCCTCGGCGAACTCCAGCTTCATCGTCACCTTAGGAGCGGGTCGGGTGTCAGGCGACAGTTCATCCGGCGCGTCGTGCGCGGCGAGCAGCGCTTCGAGACGCTGGCGCAGGGCATGGTCGCCAAGGCAGGCACCGTTCAAGAAGGCGACGCGTCCCGCGCCGGTCAATTGAACGGCGGCCTGAAAGAGTGCTTCCTCGCGGTTTTGGGGTGATGGCATTGCGGTTTCAGGATCGCTCATTCAATCCTGCATGCGCATTCGCCGAACAAAAAGTATGAATAAATCGGTCAGATAATCGCTCGCGGGCCGTACATGCGTTCCAAGAAGAATGTGGTTCGGTGTCGAAGGGATAAATCGTCCGGCCAGAAATACTACCCTGGAAAGGCCTGCAGTCGCTCCAGCACCCACCGCGATTCCATCGGAGAACCAAGGGTTCGTGGATAGGATGGACGACTGCGGATACCAAGAAAGGCGTAGTCGGTCATGAGGCATTTGGTCCAACCGCCGGGGACGGATGGTTTTGGGAGTTGAGAACATTGCCCGCGCGCATACTTTCCAGTAAAGTACGCGCATGAAGGAACGAATCACGGTCACAGTGGAAAGGGGTTTGGTCCTGAAAGCGAAGCAGTTGGCACACCAACGGGGGACCAGTCTTTCCGGTTTGGTGGAGACTTCACTACAGGCTTCATTGGGTGCCAAGAAGGAGCCGGCGGGTTGCTTTGTGGAACGCTGGGCCGGCAAGTTTTCGGTTCGGGAAGACGAGTCCAATGATCCACGTCTGAAGGCGTTGAAGTTCAAGTACAACCTCTCATGAAGGTGCTCATCGACACCGACATCCTCCTGGATGTCGCTCTCGGTCGAACTGAATTCTTTGACGATTCTGCGGCGGTTTTAATTTGGGCAGAATCCCATCCCGGACAGGCCTCGGTCGCTTGGCACAGCTTCTCAAACATGGCCTACCTTTTGAAATCGGATGCCCGAGGCTTCGTCGAGGACCTACTTCATTTCGTTGAGGTTGCTCCTGTTTGAACCAACGAGTTGCGACTGGCGTTGGGCTCGCCGATGAACGATCTGGAGGATGCCATGCAAGTGGCATCCGCCATCTCCTTTGGCGCTCGCCATGTGATCACTCGCAACCTGAAGGACTATCGAGGCTCGGCGGTGCCGGCCATGAAACCGAAGGCATTCCTGGCCTTGGATACTTGATCCCGAGTCGGCGAACCGCCCGTCTGCTTTACCGCAAGCGTGAGGAGGAGGCCCAAACAAGGCCCCTTCGGTTGATGAGTTCATGGCTGCTTGCCCTCCGCCTTGTCCTTTGCCTCCGCCGCGTTGATCTCCGCCCACGACGGCCCACGCCTTGCCTGCCAAGGTGCGCCCGCGAGGATCACGTCCGATTGGGATGGATTGCCCGTCGAAACTCTTCTTCCTCCAACTCATCCCGGGCGGCATCCACCTGAGCCAACGTGGTGGGGAGACTGCCGGGCACCTTTCGAATGCGAAGGATGCCAAAGGGGCCGACCTCGAATCGGGCCGGACCAGGATTCTCCGGCTCTGATACCGTCCGAATCTCTAGGCGAAGGGCGCTTTCGATAATCGCCTTGAGGGTCGTTTTTCGACGGGCAGCAAGCATCTTGGCCTACATCCGAAGGTCATCGGGAAGAACCAAGGTCGTTTTCACAATATGATTTATCGTATGGTTGTACGGTTGCATGTCAAGCTGCGGACGCTTCCCAGTCAGCTTGGCCGGCGCCATCTTGTGCAACTGGAAAGGATTTTCGTGGCCTCTTGTCCCACTCGACAAGGATGTGCTCCTTTGGGCTTTGCATCTGCTGGCCAAAACAGGCGGGGCCGTCTTCGGGTGATGGGTTCACGGGGGCAATGTGCCGCAAACGAATCTCGGCTGAGAATTGACAATAGATGGCATCTATTCCACGATACCGTGAATGAACATCGCGTTGACAAAGTATTTTGAGGAACTGATCGCGCGACTGGTTGCGAGCGGACGTTACAACAACTCAAGCGAAGTGGTTCGTGCCGGTTTGCGTATCCTGGATGCCGAGGAAAAGTCGGTGGCGGCGGGTGCGTTTCCGCCCGGATCGCTGCTCCATCTTTACACCAATACGGACCATAACGCCGAGCTTCGCACCGCCAAGGCTTCCACCCTGAAGGTCGAGGCCGAATGAAACAGTGGGACATTTGGACCTGCGATTTTGCCGACGCGGGCCCGCACCCTGCGGTCATCGTCAGCCACCCCGACCGCGTCGCCCAAGCACCCCTGGTCAACGTGTTGATTGCCTCCAGCCAAAGGGCGAGCCGCCCGGCACGGGAAAATGAAGTCGTGCTAAATGGCGCTGATGGACTCGATTGGGAGACGCTGGTGAAATGTGACCTGATGTATCTCGTGGAGAAGGAACGGCTGTATCGCCGCCGGGGCAGTGTCGGCACGGCACGCCGCCGCGCCTTGGTCCAGCGCCTCAATGCCTGTTTTGGATTCACCCTTGTTTGAGCGCCGAGCAAGGCTTCGCGGCGGGCGCGTAACGCCGCGTCGCCATCGCACATTGCGTCGCCATCGCACATTGCGTCGAGAAACGCGACGCGCATCTCCGATGGTTTGGCCAGCGCCAATTGGAACAGTCCTTCTTAGAGTGATGCGTTAATGGCTGTTTGCTCTCCGCTTTCTCCTCCGCCGCTACGGCGTTGACCTCGGTCCACGACGGCACACGCCAGAGACGGACAGCTGCAATCCTTCGCAGAAGCGTCGTGGCTTCGGCGTATTTCTGCTGGGCCAATCGGACCGCGCCAAGGTCGACGAAGATTCCCGATGCATGCGCCGTCGAGGAATACGGCACGCTGGAGCGGGAGCTTGGGCCAGCGCGGCATCAAACAGGGCTTCCTCGCGTTGCTGATCTGGGCTCATGGTTCGTTGAGATTGGCTACCTACCCCTACATGCGCCATCCAGCGATCAAAAGTATGTCACTATTTCGGTGTACTTTCGGGGAAGTATTTGCGCATGAAGGGGTGAAGACTATGAGCAACTCCGAGTTCAAGTTCTACTGCACACACTGCGACCAACCGCTCAAGTGCGAGACGCGATTCGCCGGCCGCCAGATCCAGTGTCCGGGCTGCCAGCACCTCATCCGCATCCCCAACCCACCGGCGGGTACCGGCTTCACCGAGGTCCACCCGGAATCCGGCCAGACGTGGGCCACGCATATTCCGAAGGGCAACCAAGGCTGAGGGGTTCGAGGGTCGAAAAATCAGCGCGGCGCGGCGTCCCGCATCTCAACCGTGAGCCAGGCCCGCGCGTAAGCCCACCATTGCTTGGCGGTGGGCACGGCGATTCCGAGCGCGGCGGCGGCCTCTTCGAAATTCAGGCCGACGAAGTAACGCAGCTTGACCAGCTCCGCCTTGCGTTCATCCACCGCTGCAAATTTTTCCAGGGCCTCGTTCATGGCGAGCAACTGATCGTCGTCTGCCACGGGAGAAGCAATTTCGAGTCCATCCAGGTCAACCACCTCGACCCCAGCGCCGCGTTTTGCCGCCCGTCGTCGCCGGGCATGCTCAATAAGAACGCGCCGCATCGCCTCGGCGGCGGCGCCAAAGAAATGAGCTCGATTTTGAAAGGCCGGGGCATCCGTGCCACCCAAGCGCATCCAGGCCTCGTGGACCAGTGCGGTGGGCTGGAGCGTATGGCCGACCGCTTCGTTGGCCATCTTCTGGGCCGCCAGGCGGCGGAGTTCCTCATAAACGATGGGGAGAAGCTCGGCGGCGGCTTTTGGATCACCGTGGTCCAGCCTCTCCAAAAGATGTGCGAACTCGCTCAAGGACTTAGAATGGCGAAGCGACACAGGGAGACAAGCGGCGAACGCGTCTGCTGCGGGCCTACGCAAACGAGACCGCCTTGGTGGAGAAATTTGAAGCGATGGTTTCCCTTGGGGAGCGCAACACCCGGATGAAGGACTATTTCGATGTCTGGTTGCTCGCACGTCGGTTTGATTTCCAAGACGATCGATTGGCGAAAGCCATCGCTGCCACTATCGACCGGCGCAAGACCGAGATTCGGGCGACTGTTCACCTGCGCCCAAGA
>CAITXU010000208.1 GCA_903896505.1 uncultured Verrucomicrobiota bacterium
CGCGCTCCCGCAAGTCCCAAGATCGATTTAGACCACCGTCGTTGGTGATCGACCTTGCCGGGGCGTCAAGACGTGGGGAACATCTGTTATTTGGAGGACAGCGGTGTTTGCACAACGTCGCGTTAGGAAGAGGGGGTTGATTGAGAGTGAACCCGGTTAGCCGATCCAGCGGGCGATGAGGAAGGCAGCGGCCGCCGCAAGGCTACCGATGACGCTGGTCTGAAGAGCGCTGCGAAGGACGGGAACGCCGGTAAACTTCCCTTTGATACCACCGAAAATAGCCAGGGCGACCAATGTAACGGTAACGGAGAGGCGGAGTGCCGCCTTGGCGTCCGATAGAAAAAGATACGCGCTGAGGGGAATCAGACCCCCAATGACATAGGCCAGAGCGATGGTCAGGGCACTCTTCCAGGCACGACTCGGGTCGGGCGGCTCAAGTCCCAATTCAAAGCGCATCATGAAGTCGACCCAATCCTTGGGTCGTTTGCGCAGGGATTCGACCACCGTCGAACATTCGGTCTCGGTGAGCCCGTAACTGAGGAAGATGTCGCGGACCTCCTGGGCTTCTGCGTCCGGGATGGTCACAATCTCAGCCTCTTCCCGGGCTCGCTCGCTGGCATAATGTTCGGCGTCGCCCCGGGCGGCGAGGTATCCACCCAGACCCATGGCAATGGAACCGGCGGCGATCTCAGCGAACCCGGCGGTCACGATCAACCGGCTTTGTGAGATGGCACCGGTCAGTCCTGCAGCAAGAGCAAACGGGACGGTGAGCCCATCGGACATCCCGATGACCACGTCTCGGACCGCGTCGCCGGCGGTGAAGTGTTTTTCGGTGTGGTCGTGCTTCACGACGGGAGTTTAGCGGACGGTGGGCGTTTTCATCGTGATTCGACAACTGGATCACGCATTCTTCGTTGTCAACTGGACTCAACCTCACGGCCTAAAAACCCTGAAGAACCGAACCGACGAAGTAAACGGAACCACGACCGGATTGCCATTCCCGCTCGGGGCATTGACCCAGTGGGCCGGCGAGAGGCTTCCGGTCACCTGGAGAACGTAGTCCCCGGTGTCCGGGGTCCATTGAAGGGTGGCGCTGGTGGCGGTCAAAGCGGTGATGGTGACGATAGGACCACTAGAAAGGGAAGCGGCGGCCCAGAAACCGCCGGTGACCGAGTAGGGACCTCCGGCCATAGGCCAGCCAACGTCGGATTGACCGATGGTCCCGGAAACGGAGTAGGGGCCGTTCGAGCTGGTGCCAGCGCCACCGGCGACCGTGAACCAAGCCATCTGGTAGTCCTGAGCACGGACAGAACCCAGGAGAGAGGCGAGAAGCAAAACAGTGGTCAACGATTTCATTGAAGTGGAGGTCATAGGGAGGGAACACCTTCAAAATTCAGACGTGAATCGAGTCTATAAACTGGAGGGGCATGGCGTCGGCCATGCGATGTAGCGCCGGTTTCCCAACCTGCTCTATCGCCAGATTCCAAACCTGCCTGGTCGTCGGCGATACAGCCGCATCGCACCCGTAGCGCTCCAGGGTCAGGGAGAGTATAAGTTGCGAGGCGGACGTGGTACGGACCGCCGCGGCTCGACAGGAGCCTCGCCCTACCGATGTGACTTTGATTCACTAGGTTGCAGACGAATCAACCGTTGAGGTCAAAAGCTGTTATTTGGAATACGGGAATGTCAGCGCTACGTCGCGGAGGTTGGGTCATGAAGAGGATCATGGGAGGGTGTTGGTTTGAGCCAGAAGGATTTTTTCCAATCTTGCCAGGCGCAGCTTGAGGTCTTCGTTTTCCCGGCGGGTTTCCTCCAGCTTTTGGTTCAGGCCTTGGATGGCTGCCAAGGCAACCCCGTCGGCATCGACGGTGGCGATGTGGCGGTCGTCCGGTCCTGTGCCGAAGGCGGCGCGGAAATCCTGAGCCATGGGACCGATATGCTCCTCGCCCGGGGCTGTCTTGAAGTTCCATCGGGTAATGGCGAGGCCAACCACCTTTTCCAAGACAGACAGGGGTGAAACGGTTTGAAAGTTCTCCTTCGCATTCCGGTCGCTGATCGGGTTGAAGCTTTGAGCCCATAGAGCACCGTTGTAATTGAGGTAGGCGACATTGGCCGATCCATTCCAGAAATTCAGGGTGGGCGTCGCTGACGGTTCCACCGAAACGGTCCACCGGGGCCGTCCGGTCACCCCCAACGTGATCCGGGCATACTCATCCGGTTGTTCCTGAACCAGATTGAATTGAGGCGTGGTTCCAACGCTGGAGACGTGGAGGGCGCCCTGGGGGGAAGTGGACCCGATGCCGACGAAGCCGTTGGTGGAAACAACAAGTCGAATTTGTCGGGCGGTGGCGTCGTAAATGTAATACTTGTTGTCCAGTTGATTAACAACCGCCGACCCGCCGACCCCGGCGTGCCAGATTCGTTCCGGGGTGGAATACTCGAGAGCGGAATAGGCGGAGCGAGAGGCCGACTCCAACCGTAGACGCGCCTCCGGTGAGGCGATATGGACGATGGTCTGAGGCGAGGGAGTCCCGATGCCGACGCCGCCGGACGCACGGATGAGGAACTGATTGTCGGCGGTGGTCGTGAATTCGCTCAACTGATGGTCGGCCCAGACAAAGCTGCCGACGTTGGTCGCTGACGCGTAAAAGCCGCAGGCCATGGAGAAAGGACCCGCCACGGTTGCCGCACCCAGGGCGACTGAATTATTCCCGTCCGCGTGGGTCAGATTGCCGATGGCGGTGGCGTAGTTGCCTGTGGCTGTGGAATGAAAGCCGGAGGCAAGGGAATAATCCCCATTGGCTTGTGTTTCCGAACCCAGGGCGACGGCACCAACGCCGCCAGCCACAGTCATGAATCCGGCGGCGAAAGAATAGTTGCCGGTGGCACGGACGGAGGCACCGAAGGCGACGGACGATTCACCACTGGCGGCCGAACCTCCTCCGGAAACCGTAGAATATCTTCCGTAGGCGACGCTGCCATATCCCATCGCTGTTGACCAATCGCCGGAGGAGGAATTGCCTTGTCCGCCGGTGACGGTTGATGCCCGGCCGGAGGCCTGGTTGCCAAACCCGCCGGCGATCGTGGTATATGGGCCGGTGGCCCGGTTGGCGAGCCCTCCCCCGACGGTGGTGTCCTTTTCGTTGGAATAATTGTTACTTCCGCCGCCAATGGTGCTGCCCGGCCCCCCGCTGACATTGTACTGTCCGTCGGCAACGACGGAAAAATCGTTGGTTGCCTGATTCGACAACCCCCCCGAGATGGTGGAGCGACTTCCCACGGCGAAGTTCAGGTAACCTCCACCCACGGTGCTGGCGGCTCCTGCGACCGAGTTGGATGTACCACCCCCTATGGTGATGTAAGGGTCCGAACCAAAGGAATTTTGGGAAACGACACCCGCGAGACCCGTGGCAACGATGGCGTAGGGTGTGGAAGCGATTCGTTGCCGTGGCTGAAGGGTGGTAAATTCGGTTTCGCCGAGTCCGAGGACCCCAATCTCGATCCATCGGTCGGCACCATTCAGTCGACCGGCACCGAAGTCGAGAGAGACGGTGAAGAGTCCGTCCTTCACAGCAACCAGGGTATTGGTCACTGGTGTCCCAACGAGATGGCCGTCAGAACCGGCGTCGAAGAGGGCGAAACGCAAGGAATAGCTGCCGTCGGCGGGAAGCCCACCGGCGGTGAGTCGGCCTTGGTAGCTGAAAGCGGTGCCTTGCGCCCCACAACGGAAGACCCAGGAGAAAAAGGCGAGGAAGAGAAATAGGCGGCTTATCATTGGGAAAAGGAATTAGGACGGGGAGGTAGTTCCGTATTTTCAAATGTGACGCTACCCCGGCCTCTGGTCTGGTCAATGTCCTTCCTTCAATCCACGCAAGGGGAGGGAAAACCTTCCCAATCGAACGTGAATCGAGACCATGAACCGGAGAGGGTCGGGACGTGGCACAGCGCAGGCCACAAGAACTTCTTTCTCGAGGTGCCTTTTAAACGGGAGAAGTAATGATCCCCGCAGAAAATGGGGACTTGCAGGAGCGCGTCCCTCCGTTGGATGTCCCTTCTGAGGAGGGACTTGTGTTCGGAGGGACGTCCCGCCTCTTTGTTACGGCTCGATGGCTGGTTCATGGAGCCCGCCCTGTTCATGCACTTGCGTCCGGGGCTTCTCTCACTAACTCTCCCGGGGTCTTGATCCGCCGCCGCCTCCAGTATTGGTTGCTCGTGCTCGGGTGCTGGCCCTTGGCGGCTGCACTTGGGTCGGACCTATTTGAAGCAGGGCTTCTGGCTCACTCGTTTCCGTTGACCCTTGAGACGGGAACTCGCGAGGAATTTGTCGGTCCGCTGTATTACCGGCAGGAAAGCGAAGGAAGCCTCCTTTGGTCGATGCCGCCGTTTTTCACCTGGTACGAAAATCGGCCGCTCGAGGAGGTGGAGTATGAATCCCTCTATCCGTTGCTGACCTACCGCCGGTTTGGGACCGAGTCCCGCTGGCAGTTCATGCAACTGTTTAGTTTTGGGGGAGCTTCAACCGTCGATGCGGAGGTGAAATCGAAGGCCAACATCTGGCCTCTCTTTTTCTACCAGCGGTCCACCAACCCGACCAACAGCTACTTTTGGCTCCTGCCCTTCTATGGCCATGTCCAGAACCACCTGTTCCGGGACGAAATTCGAACGGTCGCCTTTCCGTTTTATTTGTGGTCGAGGAAGGGTGAGGTGGAAACCGACAATTATCTCTTCCCCTTTTTCCATCTGCGCCATGGAGGTTCGGTTAATGGCTGGCAGTTCTTTCCATTGGTGGGACGGGAATACAAATTCCCCACGGTCCGGACCAATGTGGCCGACGAGGTGGAGGTGGTTCCGGGTTACAATCGGTCCTTCGTCCTGTGGCCGTTTTTTACCACGGATGACAACAACCTGGGGACCACCAACGTGGAGCGGCTGCGGATATCCTTTCCTTTTTACTCCATCCAAAGGTCTCCGGCCCGGGACAACACGACCCTTCTCTGGCCTTTCTTCACCTATACGGACGATCGCGAGAAGGGATTCCACGAATGGGGGATGCCCTATCCGTTCATTGGATGGGCTCGTGGACCTGGCAAACATGCGAACCGATTCTGGCCGATCTGGGGTAAGGCGACCAATGGCATCCAACAAAGCGATTTTGTGCTGTGGCCAGTGTACACCCACAACCACGTGCACACACCGGCCCTGGACCGGGAGCGGACCCGTTCGTTGTTCTTTGCTTATTCCGACAGCCGGGTGGCCGATCCTCAAACGGGGGTTTCAACCCGACGGGTGGCCCTATGGCCGTTTTTCACCTGGCATCGGGACCTGAGTGGTCGAATTCGGCTGAATGCCTTGTCGATTGTTGAACCGCTGGTACCCAACAACAAGTCGGTGGAACGGTCCTGGGCACCGCTTTGGTCGATCTACCGACGGGAGGTTAATCCCAAGACATCGGCGTCGAGCGATTCCCTGCTCTGGAACCTTTGGAGGCGGGATGTAAATCCGACGGAGCGGCGGACCTCCCTGCTGTTTGGCTTGGTCCGAACCCGCAAGGATGCCTCCGGACGCCATTGGCGCTGGTTCGGGTTCCCTTTCGAAAAGGCAAAACATGAGCAACCCTCCGCGCCGTAGCGCGTCCCTCCGTTGGGCGGCTCGGGAGCCTCGCCGATGTTGCTCTGACTCAATCGGTTTCACCGGGACCCAGGAAAGCCCTAAAGGATTGAGCCATGTCCGCAACCCGATCTGAAATTGACGCTGACCTGGCGGCCTGGCTCGAAGGGCAGCCGGTCTTTTTCGTCTCGACCGCCCCATTGTCCGCGGCAGGACATGTGAACTGTTCCCCAAAGGGAGGCTCGTGCCTCAAGGTGCTGGGGCCTAGAAAGGTGGTTTACCAAGAGGCAACGGGAAGTGGCGTGGAAACCATCGCCCACCTCCGGGAAAACGGCCGCATCGTTCTGATGTTCTGCGCTTTTGAGGGAGACCCCAAGATTGTCCGGCTCCATGGTCGTGGCGAGGTGATCCGGGAGGGTCATCAGGATTATGAGGGACTGCACCGCTTGTTTCCGGTGCGTGTCAGTACCCGGTCGTACATCCAAATCGACGTCACCCGGATCAGCGATTCGTGCGGCTTTGGCGTGCCGGTGATGAATTTTCAGGCACCCCGTGACATCCTGGAAAAGTGGTGCAATAGCAAAGGCCCGGCGGTGATTTCGGACTATCAACGGCGGAAAAACGCCCGGAGCATCGATGGATTGCCGGCTTTGGAAGGGGATTTTGCCCCGCCGGACGTCCCGCCGCAGGCATTGTCCGGCGAGGAGGCCGAATGAATTCCATTCGCCTCCTTCCATCGACCGATTAGGCTCCCGCCGCCAACCAATCCGGCCATGTCTCAAAATCTCGGGGAAATGTTGATTCTACTCGGCGAAACGCTGGGAACGCTCCCGCGTTTTTGGCAGGAGCGACGGAAGGTCGCCGAGCAACTGTTTGACATCGGCAATTCGAGCCTGTTCATGGCCTGCATGCTGGCCCTGTTCATGGGCGGCGTCTTGTCGCTCCAGACCGGTCCGGTCCTGGTTCAGCGAGGCTTGGGCTCGTCTCTCGGTGGATTGGTGGCCCTGGCTCTGTGCAAGGAATTGGCCCCGGTCATGATGGCGGTGCTGATCGCCGGGCGCATCGGCTCTTCCATGGCTGCGGAATTGGGCTCGATGCAGGTCTACCAGGAAATCGACGCCCTTAGGACCCTCAACATCAACCCGATCCGATATCTCGTCTTTCCGCGGGTGGTGGCGATAGCCGTTGCCCTTCCCTGCCTGGTTATCTTTGCGAATCTGGTCGGCTGGATGGGTGGAGCGTTGGTGGCCCAGTTTAATTCCCGGGTGGGGGTCTCCTGGAATACGTACTTCAGCAATCTCCGGGCGACGGTCGAATGGATGGACCTGGCCAATGGGTTGATCAAATCGTTCTTTTTTGCCGTCGTGGTTGGGGTGGTTTCCTGTCATCAGGGACTCACCACCCGGGGTGGCCCAAGAGGGATTGGTCGTAGCGTCACCAAAGCGGTGGTCAACTCCATCGTCTTGATCCTAATCCTCGACTATGCCCTGACCCGCCTTTTGTTGCCTTTGGACAACGGCTGGCAATTCTGACCGTCTTCGAGCCGTGAACGACCTTCCCTCCAACTCAAGAACCGGGCTGCCCGTGAGCGTCCGGCAGCTCGAAAAGTCCTTCGGCAAACAAAAGGTATTGAGGGGTCTCAATCTCGATATCCGGGCCGGCGAAGTCTTCGTGGTCATGGGGCCCAGCGGTTCCGGCAAATCGGTTTTCCTTCGGCATATCATCGGCCTGGAGGTTCCGGATGCCGGCGAAATCCGCATAGGAGACGAACTCTCAACCAACGAGGCCATCGGAAATCATTACCGGTTGGCCATCGTCTTCCAGAGTGGCGGGCTGCTGAACTCGCTGACGGTGGCTGAAAACATCGGTCTGTATCTGAGCGAGCATCGACTGAAACAGCCGGACCAGATAGCGGCCATCGTACGGGAAAAATTGAGTCTGGTCCGCCTCGACCCTGAGGTCGGTGACAAGTATCCGTCTGAGTTATCGGGCGGTATGCGCAAGCGGGTGGCCATCGCCCGGGCGCTGGTCGTTGATCCGCAACTGATCCTCTTTGATGAGCCGACCGCCGAGCTGGACCCCATGGTCGGGCTGACGGTCGGACGCGAGATACTGAATTTGAACCAGCGGACGGGAGTCACCACGGTGGTGGTCACCCATGATCGCGATCTGGCATTCGGCATCGCCGACCGCATCGCCTTTCTGCTCGATGGTCAATTGATCGCCGTTGGAACCGTCGATGAAGTCCGAGCCTCGACCCATCCCATCCTGCAACAGTTTCTGACCGCCGAGTTCAAAGGATAGCCTTTCAATCAAGCACGTCGATTGACCCAACCCCTCGAGTCCAACCATGAAAAACAGCCTTGAAACCCGACTGGGATTCTTCTTCGCCCTGGTGATCATCGCCGCATTCATCCTCCTGGAGATGATTGGCGCGGGTGCCCTCTTCAGTCATGGAACCGAACTACAAGCCCGCTTTGGGGCCGTTCGCGATCTCAAGGTCGGCGATCCGGTCAAGCTCGCCGGAGTGTCGGTCGGTCGGGTGCGAAAAATTTCCATCCAACAGGGCAAGGTCGAGGTCAAGATGGACGTCAGCCCGGAGGCCGGGGTGCGGACCGACAGCATCGCCAGCATTCAATTCACCGGCTTGATGGGACAAAACTTTGTTGCCCTCACCTTTGGTAGCGAAAAGGCCCCAGTCGCCGAAAAAGGAGCAACGCTGGAAAGCCGGGAGCAACCCGACCTCTCACAAATCATGAGCAAACTGGAGAACGTGGCCGACGGGGTACAGAATATGACCAAGAGCTTCAGCGGGGACGAAATCAGCAAGCTGTTTGGGCCGTTCACCGACTTCCTCAAGCAGAACCAACCGAAGATCACCGCCATTCTCGGCAACGTGCAGAACATCACCGGCTCCATCTCCGAGGGGCAGGGTACCGTGGGCAAACTCATCCATGACGCGACCCTATACCAATCGGCGCTGACGACCGTCAGCAATCTGAACCAGACCGTCTCCGAAGTAAAACCGCTGGCTGACGACGCCCGGGCCACCGTGGCCGAAGCCCGCACCATCATGGGGGGCATCAGCCGCGGGGAAGGGTCCGCGGGCAAATTGGTGAAGGATGAGCGGTTGTATTCGAACCTGGCCGATGCCTCGTCCAACCTGAAGGAAATCCTGCAAAAGATCAATCAGGGCAAGGGAAGCGTGGGCGGCCTGGTCAACGACGACACCCTCTTGAAGAATGTGAAGCTGACCTTGCAAAAGGTGGACAAGGCGACCGAAGGACTCGAGGACACCGGTCCGCTGACCATCGTCGGTGCCGTGGCCGGGAAGCTGTTCTAGAACGGCTGAATCGAGGTCAGCCTGGGAACGCGGACGTCTCGTTAGCACGGCGGGATGTGGCAAGGCGCAGCCGACACGAAAGTCGGCGAAACGGCAGCATCCCACCCGTGGCGCTCCGGGGTCAGGCCGGGTATCACTTGCGAAGCGGACGTGGTACGGACCGCCGCGGCTCGACAGGAGCCTCGCCCTACCGATGTGACTGTGATTCATTAGGTTGCAGACGAATCAACCGTTGAGGTCAAAAGCTGTCATTTGGAAGCATCCCACCCGTGGTGCTCCGGGGTCAGGCCGGATATATCCAAGTGGTTCTGGCCAACCCACGCCATTTGAGGCAGGTGCCCGGGCGCAAGTCCGAGAACTCCTTCCGGACGAGACGTCCGGGCTCCCGGTGGAAGCGCAAACGGTCCCTGACGCGATGGACGGACTCACAATGGACCGATTGGAAATCGAGCGCAGATTTCCATGAAACAGAGTCGCGCCGCAGGCGTCTACCTCTCCACATATGAGGTCCCTTTCTGCCGCCTGGGTTTCCATCGGGGTTCTTGCGACCGTCATCGTTGTCGGCCTCCTGGCTCCCGCCGCCATCCGTCGGGCCGTTCCGATTCGTCCCGGAGCACCGGCTCAAGGGAACTCTCGGGAGGGTGCCCAGGTGGGTCAGCGGTCCTCCCCGTCTGAGGCCCTGCTCCGGTATGAGGTCGCGTCCAAATCCTTGGCGTTGCCCCTGTCGTTGGCGGAAAGCCTTCCCTCCGCGGAGGCCATAAACCATCCGGTACTGACCTCGGACCTCCGACTCCGAGCCCGAATCTCCAATGACGAGCGAACAGTTGACCGTCTGGAGGCCGCCTTGACTCAATCCGATACGGCCCCTTCCTGGGTGGCGGTGCTGGGCCAATGGATGGGCGGTCAGCAGGGCGGGCTTGGGGTGTTCGTGCCGAAATGGTCCACCTGTCCGCAATTGATCGCTCATGGCGAGTCGTCAACCGGCTGGGGAATGGGTCTCCAGTATCGCCTGAATTTCTGAACTCCGAATGGAGTGACCCGTTTTCGGCGATTGCGCCCGGGCAATGACCCCGTACGGTGACCCTGTGGTCATTGAGCTGATTAATACCGGGGCGGAGTTGTTGCTGGGGCGGATTTTGAACACCCATCAGCAATGGATATGTCGGCAGCTCTCGGACCGGGGATACGAGGTTCAGCGCCAATTGACCGTTGACGACAGTGCATCCGCCATTGAGGCAGC
Organism: uncultured Verrucomicrobiota bacterium; assembly: GCA_903896505.1. Classification (GTDB taxonomy): domain Bacteria; phylum Verrucomicrobiota; class Verrucomicrobiia; order Limisphaerales; family UBA9464; genus CAILNN01. Next base: position 10,191 of record CAITXU010000208.1, read on the forward strand.
CGTGGCAGAGGCCTTGGTCCGGGCGGACGTCGTGATCACCACCGGTGGCCTGGGTCCCACGTGTGATGACAGGACCAGGGAACGGGTCGCGGCGCTGCTGGGCCGCCGGTTGGTCCATCGCGAGGAGGTGGTGGACCAGATCCGGGCCTATTTTGCCCGATTTGGGCGCCCGATGCCCGAACGGACCAAGGTCGAGGCCTTGGTCCCGGAAGGAGCAACGATACTTACCAATGCTCACGGGACTGCTCCGGGCCTGGCCATACCGGCCAACCCGCGTCCCGAGGCCGAAGACCGGAGGCCGGCCTGGGTCATCCAGCTTCCGGGACCGCCCAGGGAACTGCGTCCCATGTTTACGGAATACGTCCTGCCGCTGCTGGAACGGGAATTCCCACTGAGTGAGCCGCACTTCAGCCGGACCTGGCGGACTTCAGGTATCGGCGAGTCCTTTCTCGAAGAACGCTTGGAGGGCCCTCTGCGGCCGTATTTGGAGAAGGGTCTCGATCTGGGATTCTGTGCCCGCGTCGGGGAGGTGGAGGTGCGTTTGGAGGCCCGTGGAGCGGATGGGGCGGCCCGAATCGCGGCTGCAGCCCCGGTGATCGAGGCCGAGGTGGGAGAAAGCATTTTTGGAGAGGGCGACGAACTCCTGGAGATGGCCGTGGTCCGACGACTGTCATCCATGGGTAAAACGGTGGCGCTGGCCGAATCGTGTACCGGCGGCCTTCTGGCACATCGGCTGACCAATGTTCCGGGTTGTTCGAGCGTCTTTCTCGCAGGCTATGTCACTTATGCGAATGCCTCCAAATGCCGGATGCTGGGCGTGAGTGAGGAGACATTGCGGGAAAACGGCGCGGTGAGTGAAGCGGTGGCCCGGGAAATGGCCGAGGGAGCTCGCGAGGATGCCGGCGCAGACTATGCCCTTGCGATTACAGGGATAGCCGGACCGGGTGGGGCCACCCTCAACAAACCGGTTGGGACCGTTTACATGGCCCTTTCGAGTGCCGCCGGAACGGTGGTTCGACATCACCTGAACGCCCTCGATCGGGAGACATTCAAGTTTCTAACGACGCAACAGGCCATGATGATGCTGTGGCGGGAGCTCTCCCGGACCACGCGCCCCCCAACATGACGACCGCCAACGTCATCACCTTGGGGCGTCTTGCATTGATACCTGTCTTTGTCGTGGCCCTGGAAAGCCATCGGCGAACCGGTCAGGAATGGGAGCGTTGGACGGCGTTGGTTGTCTTCGCCGTAGCCTCCCTGCTGGATGGTGTGGACGGTTGGGTGGCACGTCGATTCAACCAGCGGACGGAGATAGGGGCGTTTCTCGACCCTTTGGCCGACAAGTTGCTGGTGGTGTCGGCCCTCGCATTGCTCACCTCGAAGCAATCGAGGTTGGTTCATTTGCCCTCGTTTCTCCTCGGATTCGCCGTTCTTCGGGACAGTTTGCTGGCGTTGGGATTCATTGGACTTCGATGGGCGACGGGTGGACCCCAGATTCATCCCCATTGGTTGGGCAAGGTGGCGACTCTCACTCAAATGGCGGCAATCGCGTGGACTCTGGCGGCTCTGTCGGCTTCCGGGCAATTTGTCCTGGCCGTGTTGGCCACAGCTTTGACGGTCGTCTCCGGTTTGTGGTACCTCGGCAAAGGACTGGAGCAGGCTCGGGAAAGCGGCAAACAGAGGCGGTCGGGTCCATGGCTGAAAGGGCCCGGGGGAAAATAGGACCTCAGGGATGCTGTTCCCCTGTGCACAACCCCGCCAGCTAGTGTCGTGTATCCCAAATAGCTTGCAGTTTGTTGCGCCTAAAATGCCCCGGGGCGAGGCGCGAGGAGGGAACATACACGACAGGTCTGTGACCGACGAGCAACGAAGCCCTGGGGCATTTTAGGCACAACCCGCAGGGCCGCAGTTCTTTTCGGCTCCCGCTTCGTTGCTCACTCCTCACAGACCACTGCGGGTATGCTCGTCGCTCGTCGCCTCGCGGGAGCCGAAAATCCCTCGCGGCAAACTGTAAGCTA
>CAITXU010000209.1 GCA_903896505.1 uncultured Verrucomicrobiota bacterium
GATGGCGGGCGAGTACGTCGTCATCGCCGGCTGGCCCGTTCAGTTCCTTCCGCCGAACAGCCCACTGGTGGAAGAGGCCTTGCACCAGCGCGCCGCTCGGGATGTGGGCAGCATTCCCACCTGGATCTTCACAGCCGAGCATCTGGCGGCCATCGCATTGCAGACTCGCCGGCCCAAGGATAAGGCCCGACTGGTGCAGTTCATCGAAGCTGACGCGCTCGACATCGCACGCCTTGAAGACATCGTGACTCGTCACCACCTGAGCGATGCATTACGGCGATTCAGGCGGCAATTTCTGGAAGACATACCATGACTTTCGACCTCCAGAGGATTTTTGAGAGCAAACGCCAATTCCGCCGCGAGCTGGCCGCGCTTCCGATCGAAGAGAAGCTCCGACTGCTCGACGCCCTGCGCGAACGCCATCTGACGCTCGTCAAACATAGGGCGATCCAAAGGTTCCCGCCGCTCTTGGATGGAGACCCATCCGTCCTGATCAGCAATCAGGCCTGACCTCGGCCATCCTGATGTGGCATTCAGCGCAAGGAGACAGCAGTGACCGAACTGCGAAAAAGAATGTGGTAGGGGTGGCAGGACTCGAACCTGCAACCTGCCGCTTATCAAGCGAACCCGGGCTATAAACCCCGCTGCTCTGCCAATTGAGCTACACCCCCGCCGAAGTCGAAACTTCGGGGGTCATATCAGGTATTGCTTTTGGAATACCGCGGGCATGCCGGTGGTACAAGTAGACCAATCCAGTCGGAGGTTCAACGTTACTTAGCAATAATTGAAGATTCCACGTGAATGCCCGCTGCATCGAAGGAATCGCGGTACGCCCCTCAACGCCTGGTAGCCTGCCGAATTCGGAACGAACCATCGCCATGGGTGTAAGTTGGCGGTCTCATCACGTCGACCACTTCAGGATTTGACCGACTCCGGCCAATGCCCTCAAGGTACTCCACTTCTCCGAGACTCCAGTCGCAAATCGTTTCCACAGGAGGAGAATTCTTCGCCGAGGAGCCAGTAAGCACATCGACGTTCAAACCTCAGTCTAGCCTGCAATGCCCGCTCCAAACCTTTCTATGGCTATCGGGTCGGTCGCCGACCGGTTCCATAATGGCATGGAGCGGAACGGAATCAGCGGAACCATCACCTCGTACGCTCCTCATGACTTTCACCCTCGCTTGAACGCCGCCACAAGGTACATGGCGTCGAAATCGCAACTTTAACAACAGCATGAAACCAGAATTACCCACGACCCAACGCGCCTATCCGCTCCGGCTTACTGGCGACGACCCTCGGTGGCGTGATCGACTGTGGCGTACCCACCTTGCAGTTAACCGCGGGGCTGCCGCATTCGGTGATTGGCTGCTCACATTGCGTGGCGGGCTGGATCACCTGCTGGCCGAACATCCAATAAAGGAGAAGACCAGCCACCGCGCGCCCAATGTGGACGAACGTCGAGATCGACGCATCCTCCTCGCACTCTCGTGGCTTACGGTCGAAGTGGGCTATGCTGGTCCACACGTGGTGCCAACGGACAGGGTCGTCGAAACGTTCCGCGAGATCCTCCTGAACCGTGGTGTGCCGGAGGCTGAGGTTCGTGAATGGCAAACTGATTGTGCTGATTCACTTCGGGCGACGATCAAGGATGGCGCGGTATGGGTGAATCGCAGCGCGGCGTTTGATGCTGCAACCGTTCAGCTTGGGCCATCGCTCAATCGTGAAGAGGTGTGGGATTTGTTATTGCCGTTCTTTGGCTCGAAAACCGGTTACCTCGAACCACTTTTGCTGGAGAAAGATGAAGCGGGAAGTGAGGAGAAGGCCAAGGATCTAGTCCAAAAAGCCGGACAATGGCTAAGTAGTCGTTTCGGGACTGGTCATGGAGCGGATTTCACCCGCCTCGCTGCCGTCTACAACGCAATGACCGTGGCAGTAGCGAAAGCCACTGGCCCGATGGAGCGGGAAGGTTTTTTTGTCCAAATGTCGGAAGCTTTGGAGGAGTACACACCATCAGCGGCTACTCCTGAGGGCATCCTCTCGCTGATCAGCGGCCCCGGGTATAAGAGTGCTACCCGCAATTTGGTGAAGGCTTTCGGCACTCAACCCATTCTCTCAGCGGACGACTTGGCCAAGTTCCTCAAAACTACCGCGGAAGATGCTGAAGCCAGCCGTGCCAAAGCCGGTGGAAAAGGGCATCGCGAATGGAGCGACCGCCTGGTGGCCGAAGTCGAAGCGGTCTGCGGTTTCACCTATCTTGGTTCTTTGAAATCAGAGCAACCCAACAACGGCGAAGCACCCGAGCGTGAGGCGGCTCGGCATAGTGAATTCGCGGTCATGCTGGATCATGCTGCCCGCCGAGTCTCTCTCGCACATACTTGGGCAAAACGCGCGGAAGCAGAGCGTCGC
>CAITXU010000210.1 GCA_903896505.1 uncultured Verrucomicrobiota bacterium
GGCGCTCCCACCCGCCTCTTCCACAACACCACCGGCACACCCGGCTTGCGGGTCCGTTTGCACGGCCCGCCGCATAATCCCGATGGCCTTGGTGCCGTGGTCCGTCTGGGCTTTGACCATGACCAATGGGGCCCCGCCCGCGAGGTCCACGCCGGCAGCGGTTATTGGAGCCAGGACTCTGCGGTTCAGGTCCTCGCCCTTCCCTCCACCCCCACTCGAATTCAGATTCGCTGGCCGGGTTCCTCCTCCCCATCTCTCATCCCTCTCCCCAGTCCCCTGCCCCGCGAAATCTCCATCGACCTCAACGGAATTCGCTCTCCCCGGTAATGCAGGACATCTTTCCATCGCAGCCACACCGGTTCATGAACGATCGCTTTTTCATTCTTTTTCTGGGAATCTCGTTCCTGTCATGGCGACTCCTCGGGGCAGAGAATTGGACTGTCTTTCCAGGCGGACGCTGGAAGGAGCAATCCGTCATTGGGCGCCCCTCACCTGGATTCCAGCGATTGACTCCGGCCGACACGGGAGTCCGATTCACCAATTCCCTTCCCATCGAGAGATACACAACCAATCAGATTTATCTGAATGGCTCTGGAGTTGCCGCCGGAGATGTCGATGGCGATGGGCGTTGTGACCTGTTTTTCGCCGGTCTGGGAGGAGGCAGCCGACTTTATCGAAATCTCGGTGATTGGAAATTCCTGGATATCACTTCGGATTCCGGGTTGGTTCTTTTGGACAGCGACGCCACGGGAGCGGTGTTGGCTGACCTGAATGGCGATGGAAGCCTGGACCTCATCGTCAACACCATCGGCAATGGCACCCGGGTGTTTCTGAACAATGGACACGGACATTTCAGTCCAGGTCCCGTTCTGAATCTCGACCGGGGTGGCATGTCGCTGGCCCTGGCGGATGGGGATGGAGACGGGATTCTGGACCTCTACATCGCGAACTACCGTCAAACCACCCTGAGAGATCATCCGCGAACCAATTTTCGCGTCAACAAGGTGAACGGAAACATGGTCATCACTGCCGTGGACGGGCGGCCAACGACCGAGCCCGACCTGATCGGCCGTTACACCTACACCTCCAGCGGAACCATTGTCGAGCATGGCGAAGTGGATGCTTATTACCAGGGTCGAAAGAATGCCACGTTTGAATCGGTTCCCTGGACAGGGGGCACCTTCCTGAACGAAAGCGGTCAACCGTATCCGTCCGATCTCCATGAATGGGGTCTTTCCGTGATGTTTCGGGACCTCAATGGTGACGGGCTTCCGGACCTCTATGTCTGCAATGATTTTGACGGACCAGACCGCATCTGGCTCAACCAGGGCCAGGGCGTTTTTCGGGAGGCATCCGGTCTGTCCTGGCGGAACACAAGCCGCTTTTCCATGGGGATCGACGTGGCCGACATCAATCGCGATGGCATCAACGACGTCCTCGTGCTCGACATGCGGAGCCGGGAACGAGCCACCCGTATCTCCCGCATGGACAAGCGGATGGAGTCCTCTCCACTCGGCGTCTTTCATCAACGGCTTCAATTCACCCGTAACACGCTTCAACTGGGGCGCGGCGACGGCACCTTTGCCGAAACCGCCTGGTACGCCGGACTTGAGGCATCCGGTTGGTCCTGGACAGCCCTGTTCCTCGACGTGGATTTGGATGGTTATGAGGATGTGCTGATCACATCGGGCCATGGCAGGGACGATATGGACCTCGACAGCGGCCAGAGGCTGGAAGCCATGCGCAGGGGTAGGAAGGTCACGGTGGCCGAGCAACTTGCCCAGCGAACCAACACACCACCGCTGATCCAGGCGAAGGAACTGTATCGGAACCTGGGGGGAGTCCGGTTTGAGGAAGTGGGGAAGTCCTGGGGATTTGGGGATGAGGGGGTGTCGCACGGAATGTGCCTGGCAGACCTGGACAATGACGGAGACCTGGACGTGGTGGTGAACAACCTCAATGGAGCAGCAGGGATTTATCGGAACGAAGGAAGTGCACCCCGGGTGGCCGTGCGCCTGCGGGGCCGGGGGGCGAACACCCGGGGCATCGGTGCGCGCATCCGCCTGCTGGGCGGTGCGGTCCGCAGCCAGAGTCAGGAAATGATCTGTGGCGGTCGTTACCTCTCCGGTGACGAGGCTCTGCGGGTGTTTGCCGCCGGCAGCCGCACCAATCGCATGCGGATCGAAGTCGACTGGCGCAGCGGTCGCCACAGTGTGGTCGAGGGCGTCGAAGCCGATCGATTGTACGAAATCGAGGAGGGCGAAGAGTCACCGCAACCCCGGTCACCCGCACAGTCATCGACTCCGGCCCTTTTCACTGATGTGAGTGAGAGCATCGCCCACAGCCATCATGAGGAGCCCTTTGATGATTTTGAACGTCAGCCCCTCCTGCCCCGCCGCCTCAGCCAACTGGGGCCCGGGGTCGGCTGGATGGACCTGGACGGGGATGGAACCGAGGACCTCGTCGTGGGCAGCGGCAAAGGCGGTGCCCTCGCGGCGTTTCTAAATGATGGAAAGGGTCACTTCCATCCCGCCGAGGGAATGCCCTTTGCACAGGGCACCGCCCGCGACCAAAGCGGCATCGTGGGCTGGCATCGCACGAACGGCGCTGCGGTGGTGCTGGTCGGCTCCGCCAATTACGAAGACGGTGTCGCCGCAGGAGGTTGTGTGCGGCAGTACGATTGGACATCCAAACGGGTGGAGGACTCTCTCGTGAGCACCATCGCCAGCACCGGGCCCCTGGCCCTGGGTGGACTCGCCCCCCGGGGACACCTCTGCCTGTTTGTCGGCGGTCGGGTGATCGCCGGACGTTATCCCCAGGCGGCACCGTCCCAACTTTACTCGCTTTCCACCGGAGGAGACTCCTGGGAATTGGACACCAACAACATTCCCTTATTGTCCGCCGTCGGTCTGGTCAGCGGTGCCGTCTGGGCCGATCTCGATTCGGACGGATGGCCGGAGCTGGTTCTGGCGTGTGAGTGGGGCTCACCCCGGGTGTTTCAATTTCGTCAGGGAGTCCTCAAGGACATCACGCGTGACTGGCATCTGGAAGAACTGAGCGGTTGGTGGAATGGGGTGACGGTTGGAGATTTCGATGGGGATGGACGTTTGGATTTGGCCCTCTCCAACTGGGGTCTGAATTCGCAGTACCGGGCCACACCCAAACTGCCGCGCCGCCTCTACCACGGCGACCTGGCCGGTCTGGGGCAGGTCAATCTCATCGAGGCCTATTTCGATCCAGAGCTCACGCAATGGGTCCCCGAACAGGACCGTGATGGATTGAACCGTGAGCTGCCCTGGGTCAGCGA
>CAITXU010000211.1 GCA_903896505.1 uncultured Verrucomicrobiota bacterium
AAGCGCGGCCGCTCAAGGCCGCCGCACCATGACGACTGCTTCTACTTCTTTTTCGCAGGAGCCGATTTGGCAGCCGCTGCCGCAGACTTGGCCGCGACAGCCTTGGTTTCCTTGGCCTGCTTTTGACCGGCTTTCTTGGTGTTGGATTTAGGAGATTTGTCGCCCATAAAACGGACCGGTAGTATTTGAGTTTGGTTTGAGGCTTATTGGAAGTGCACGGCAAATAGCCAAAGGCTCCGCCGATGAACCATTTTTGACAATTTGGTAACACCAAGGCAACAAAAAGGTTGAAAATGCTTGCTACGTCCCGCTACGCGCCATCTCCGCGACAAAAAACTTCTTCATCGACTTGAAGACATCCACACGTTCCACTCGATCGGGCGCGGTTCACGGCTCATTGCTGTGATCGCTCCGTTGAGTGGAAATCCAATGAAACACATCCCTACCGCCGTTGGTGGCCTGCTGGGCCTCTTATTCATCGCCTCAGGACTGGTGGTTCTACTCAAGCTGGGGCCAACTCCACCAACCCCGCCCGAAGGCACTCCATCCGCCCATTTCATGGCCGCGTTCGTACCGACGGGCTACCTTACCTTCGTGAAGGTCTTCGAGGTCGTGGGAGGCATCCTGGTCGCAGTGCCACTCACGCGTAATTTGGGACTGCTGGTCCTCGGACCCATTATCCTCAATATTCTCGCCTACCACCTGTTCCTCGAAAAAGGCGAAGGTCTGACCAACCCCGCTCTGATCGCCATCGTGGTGATGGCCCTTTTTCTCTTGTGGTCCGGACGCAAGGAATTCATGGGGCTAGTTCGGAGCACGCCTGTTCGGTAGGCGCCGGTGGTCGGCCGGTGTTGGATGAATCGGGAGTTCCCATCCCGGACAAAATCGACTGATATCTTGCCCGACAGCATGGCTCGACTTCGGGGCCGTAGACCCGTTGATCTGTTAACAAACAGCATCCCACCCGTGACGCTCCGGGGTCAGGCCGGGTATAACTTGCGGGGCGGACGTGGTACGGACCGCCGCGGCCCGGCTGGAGCCTCGGTCCTGCGGACGGCCCATTGGCTTCGTCTTCGCGGAAGCATCGCCGCTCGAACCGCCGCGGCTCGACAGGAGCCTCGCCCTACCGATGCGACTGTGATTCAATAGCTTGCAGATGAATCGGTCGGTGGAAAAAAATGCTGCTATTTGGAAGGCTCAAGCTTGGTAAAGTGAGTGCCGACTGACGTGCGGCGTATAGGGACCACGTGCGGGCGAGATGCCCACGTTCCCAGGGTTGATGTCCCCAGGTCCCCTCCCCCTGGAAGCGTCCAACCCGGGTCTACTCCAATTCGATGCCCACCGGGCAGTGGTCTGATCCCATGACTTGAGGGCGAATGAACGCGCTTTTCAGTTGGGGACGCAACGACGAGGAAATCAAAAAATAGTCGATACGCCAACCGACGTTCCGAGCCCGGGCACCAGCCATCGGACTCCACCACGTATAATGGCCACCCTTCGGCTCAAATTGCCGGAACGTATCGATAAAACCGGCACTGAGCATGGCAGAAAATCCAGTCCGTTCTTCCACGGTAAACCCGTGATTTCGGACATTGGCCTTCGGATTGGCCAGATCGATTTCTGTATGAGCCACATTTAAATCCCCGCAGACCACCACCGGTTTGGTCTGTTCCAGTCGCTTCAAATAAGCGAGAAAATCGACATCCCACTGCTGGCGATAGGGCAACCGGGTCAATTCCCGTTGTGAATTGGGAACATACACATTCACCAGATAAAAGTGCGGATACTCTGCCGTGACCACCCGGCCCTCCCCGTCATGCTCAGGAATCCCGATTCCCTTCGTCGTGGCCAGTGGTCGCTGTTTGGTAAAGACGACGGTGCCGGAATATCCCTTTTTGGAGGCACAATTCCAGTAAGTAGTATAATCCGAAGGCCAAAGGAGTTCGACTTGGTCTGGCTCCGCCTTGGTTTCCTGAAGGCACAGAATATCCGGGTCTTCGTCCGCCAGATACGAGAGGAAATTCTTTTTAAGAATGGCCCTGAGACCATTGACGTTCCAGGAAATGAGCTTCATCGACGAGTGTTGTGTTACCGAAATTGCTTGCAGTTTGGTACCACGACACTAGGCCATGATTTCCCGAACAACCCGTCCCTCGACGTCCGTCAGTCGAAAGTCGCGGCCCGCATACCGGTAGGTAAGAGCCTCGTGATCCATTCCGAGAAGTGCCAGAATGGTGGCGTGCAAATCGTGGACATGCACCTTTTCATCGACGCAATAGAACCCGTATTCGTCCGTAATCCCGTAACTAAAGCCACGCTTCACCCCGCCCCCTGCCATCCACATGGTGAAGGCATGCGGATGATGGTCGCGCCCGTCGGTTCCCTGAAGGGTCGGGGTTCGACCAAATTCGCCACCCCAAAGCACCAGGGTTTCATCCAGGAGTCCGCGCGATTTCAAATCCTGCAACAGGCCGGCAATCGGGCGGTCGACCTCGTTGGCGAGTCGTCCATGCTCCTTGGTCAAGTCATCGTGCTGATCCCAGTACCCGTGAGTGACTTGGACGAACCGGACACCCCGCTCGCTGAACCGCCGTGCCAGCAGGCATTGACGCGCAAACGAGGACGTTCCGGGTTCATCGAGCCCATAGAGCTTGCGCGTGGCCTCCGTCTCCCCCGCGAGGTCCATGACGGTGGGGGCCTCCGTTTGCATGCGGAAGGCCAGTTCGAAGGATTCGATGCGCGCCTCCAGAGCCGGATCATGCCCTGCCCTGCCCAAATGCTCGCGGTTCAGGTCGGCCAACAAGTCCAACTGGGCGCGCTGAAGTGGCGAATTTTCGGAAGGATCGTGGAGATAATTGATGGTCGCCTTGTCGACGGGAACACCACCGCCGATGGGCGTCCCTTGGTGCACGGCAGGCAGGAACGCACTGGACCAATTGGCAACTCCGCCATGCCCCATCGAGGGATTGATGGTGATGAAGCTGGGTAGGTTTTGATTCTCGGTTCCGAGTCCGTAGGAAATCCATGAGCCCATGCTGGGGCGAACAAAGGTATCAGAACCCGTATGAAGCTTGAGAAGCGCACCTCCATGAGCTTCGTTGGTCCCGTGGACCGATTTCACGAAGCACATATCGTCGGCACAGCGCCCGACCAAGGGGAACAGGTCACTGACCATGGCTCCCGATTCGCCATACGGCCTGAAATCCCACCGTGATTTACCCAGGTTGGAGGTTTTGGCAAATTGGATCCGCGGTTTTGCGAACGGCAACGGTTTCCCGGAATCACGGATCAAGCACGGCTTGTAGTCAAAAGTGTCCACATGGGAGGGACCGCCATGCATGAACAGGAAGATGACCCGTTTGGCTCGGGCCGGGAATTTCGGGGAACGAACCGCCAACGGGTGTAGCACATCGTCGGCCGATGCCCGGTGGAGCGAAGACAAAAGCCCGGCGAGGGCGAGTTGACCAAAGCCGCCGCAGCACTGGCGAAGCATCTGCCGGCGCGAAATCGGAGGTGGTAAATCGTGGAGCATGTCCTAATCTAGGTAGAGAAATTCGTTGGCTGACAGCAGAGTCTGACAAAACGCATCCCAGACCTCGTCCGGATGGCCTTTTGAAATCAGGCCGGACGCTGTGGCCAGGAAACGTTCCGCGCGGCTGGTTTCGGACGACGTGGGCGGACGATGGAGCACCCGATCGTACGTCCATCGTATCCGCTCCTTGGGGTCGTCCGTTGGAAGTTTTGTCACGTCGCTGGCAAGGGCATGCGCCGTTTCTTTGATCAGCGGACTATTCAGGAAAAACAATGCCTGATGGGAAACCACGGTGGGAGTCCGCTTGGCGGTGCAAACGCTGGAGTTGGCCACGTCAAAGATTCCGAACACGGGATAGCGACGATCCCGGACCACCGGAAGGTAAACAGACCGCCGAAGCGATGTCGCCGTCACCTGGTCTTCCGGAGCGTAGTCATCATTTTTCCAATCAACCAAAGTGCCCCCTCTGCGTCTGTCCAAACGTCCAGACACGGTCAGCAATGCGTCCCGAACCATTTCCCCTTCGAGTCGTTGTCGAGGAAAATGGGACAACCATCGGTTTTCGGGGTCAACTGCCGGGTCCGGTCCGGACTGCTGCTTGTAGGTTTCACTGGTCACAATCAGCCGGTGAAAGGCCTTGACATCCCAACCGGATTTCAAGAATTGGACCGCCAGCGCATCGAGAAGTTTCGGATGAGACGGGCGTTCTCCCCGGACTCCAAAATTATCCGGCGTCCGAACCAAACCTTCACCAAAGTGGGCCTGCCACAGCCGATTCACCACAACCCGGGCGGGCAGCGGATTTTCGGGGCTTATCAACCAGGCCGCCAATTCCAATCTCCCGCTCTGATTCGTTGGAGGGACCCATTGGCTGCTTCCCGGAATACACTGGATGAATCCCCGGGGCACGGGGTCCTTGGCCAGGTTCAAGTGACTTCCGCGCAAGTGGACTGGCAAGTCCACCGTTGTGCTTTCATCCACCGCGAGCGCAAACTCTTTTGGCCCGGGTGCCATTCCCTTCAACCGTTCCATTTCCCGTTGCTTGGAAGTGATTTGCCCGCGCTCGCTCGGTGGGAAGAAATCCAAAGACTCTGCAGAAACCGCAAAGACACCCGCAGGACCAAACAAAGCCTGCCTTGCCTCCGTGCGGCCTAGTAACTCCTGATCGGCCCCGGAAAGGTCATTGAACTCCCAACGGGCAACGACTCCCGGACCGACCGGAGCAGCAACATCGGTATAATGAGACTTCACCTCTTCTTTGGAGAGTACTCGATTAAAGACGCGAGCCTCATCCAGACACCCTCGGAAATAGACAAATCCATCCGGACGCCGCCCCAGGTTCAGGTTTCCACTCCCCGCGTGCCGTGGCTCACTGACGGTCGTCTCACCGGCCAATTGACCGTCAACAAACAGTTGAAGTTGCTTCCCGTCGTAGGTAAACGCCAGATGATGCCATTGCCCCACAGCCAGGTGATGTTGTGAGGAAAAAAGCGAAACCACGTGTTCACGCCCACCCAGATTGTTCAGATAAACACCCGGTTGGTCTTTGTTCAGCAGCAACGCATAGTGGCCCTGAGTCCATTCATCCGAATTCTTGCTGATCAACCAACGCCGCGTCTCGCCCTCGGATGGAATCTCATCCGGTTTCACCCAGACTTCGACCGAAAGTTGCTCCGACTCCAAATTCGTTGAGTGCATTTGCTCCAGATGATTTGAGCCTGTGGCCAGGAATGAGGCTCCGATCTTGCCACGAAGCAAAAGAGGCCCATCGGCGTTGGTGTGGCTCAATTCCTGACGAAGCTTTTCTGCAAATGACGAGTCGGTGGAAAGCCGGCGCAGGGTCTGGCTCAAGGCATTGGTCGACGGATCGGGGGATACCATCGGTTTGATTCGCGCGATAAAATTGGATTGAAAGTCGGTGAGCCGGTTGGAGCCGCCCAAGGCCTCAGAAATGAGTCCAGGGAATTCCCGCAACCCCATCTCTCGGGTGACCCGGAGGGCGTTGGTTTGGGCTTCCGCCAGTTCGTGCTCCAAGTGAGTCAATCGGTTCTCATGCTCCTTGAGCGCCAAAAGGTGGTCGGTCGTTGATACGCACCGTTCATTAAACCTAGAAACAAAATCCAGATTGGCCATCGCCCGGGTACTTTTGAAGATGCCCGCCAAAGCGTAGTAATCGCGGGTGGAAACTGGATCGAACTTATGGTCGTGGCAGCGAGCGCAACCGACCGTCAATCCAAGAAATGAACGGCTGACCACATCGATCTGCTCGTCCACGAGGTCCATCACCAGCTTTTGCTTGTCCTGCTCCGCCAGCATCTTGGGTCCCAGGACGAGGAAACCAGTCGCGATCCAGCGGTCCAATATCTCGGCGGCGGCGACACCATTGGTCGGCATCAGGTCACCCGCCAGCTGGTCGGTGATGAAGCGATCAAAAGGAAGGTTGTTGGCAAAAGCACGCACCACCCAGTCACGATATCGCCAGGCATTGGCCATGACCTTGTTTTCGTCCTGTCCATTGGTGTCGGCATAGCGGGCCAGATCGAGCCACCAACGAGCCCAGCGTTCGCCGTAGTCGGCGGAAGCCAGCAATCGGTCGACCAGACGCTCATAAGCATCGGTTCGGGAATCACGGACAAACGCGTTGACCTCCTCCGTCGTCGGTGGAAGACCGGTCAAATCGAAGGACAACCGCCTGATAAGCGTTCGCCGGGAGGCCTCGGGTGCGCGAACGAGTTGATGTTCCTTCAGGGATTCGTCAACGAAGGTATCAACTAGATTTGCCTGTTGGGTGTTTCCCTGAATTCCCTGCCCGATGGGTTCAACTTCCCGAAGTGGCACCAACGACCATAGATTTGTTGTCGAGGAGGAGGATGGGCCGGAGGTATCCCTTCCCTCAACCGAAAGTCCTCCCCAAGCCAACGCCCATGCAAGTGTCAGCGCCAGCCATCTTTGGGAACGGTGGAAATTCACGTTGTTCAACAATCCCGGGAGTGACGAACAGATGCCAGCCTGGATTCAATGCCACTGTGCCAACCTTCTGGCTCATTGGCTCGTGCATCGATTTTCCTATTCCGGTGGACCTGTGCCGGACCTTGGCCTATTGACATCTCTCGTCCCCGGGCCAGGAGGTCGTGACGTCAACGCAGCGATGCGACAGCACCCCACCCGTGGCACTCCGGGTCGGTCTGGGTTTAACTGGGACTGAATCGTGTAGGAATAATAGCTCGGGTCACCTACGGCTCGGCAGCCTCGGTACCGAGGTGCCTTGAGATTGGGAAAGGTGACGATCCCCGCATGGATTGGGGACTTGCAGGAGCGCGTCCCTCCGACGTACAGAGCACCGATACTTTTCTCAATCAACAGGTTACATTAGCATCCCAAGGGCGGATGGATGACCAGTTATCTGAAAGCTCCTTCCATCGGAATCACACAGGTCGGAGCTACAAAAAAGGTTTTGATTCCGGGATGAAATAGCATGATCGTCTGACAAAATATCATCGTGATCATGAATCCTTTTCTACGTCGTTGCGCTACCGCCACTCTCGTTCTGACCCTGACTGCGTCGATTCCGGCACTGGCAGAGAATGCGTCCGGCTCACTTTCGAGTCTGTTTTCCTCACTCAAAAGCAGCGTGGCATCGACAGGTGATTCGACCCTCAAGTCCCTGGGATCGGATCTCCAATCCAAGTCCACCGCACTCAACAAGTCTCTGGCGGGAAATAGCGATGCCCAAAGCAGCCTGCAATCGGCCTTGCAGTCGCTGGTGTCCGGGAAAAGCGCTGATTCCCTCGGCGGATTGCAGAAGCTGACCGCTGCAAAACTAACCCCGGAGCAGACAAAATTGGCCACCGACGTTTTTCACACCGGCTCCGCATTCGTCATCCAAAAGAATTTTGGCGCACTGGAAGGTTCCCAAAGCGATGTGGCCAAAGCCGTGACGGCCCTCAGAAAAGGTGATGCCATCTCCGCGCTCCCTGCCATTCAAGGCATTTCCCAAAACGCCAAGCTCACCTCCCCACAAAAGGAGCTGATTCATTCAGTGGCAGCCAAGTACGCACCTGGAACCGAAAAAGTTGAAAGTGCCATCAAGGGACTGGGCAACCTTCCTGGCTTCGGAAAGTAGCATTTCACTTGCGCCGTTGGCGTTGGCTCCGTTGACTCCGCGCGCCGGTCCGTTTTGGACCAGCTCCCCACCAGGACTTCGAGTGAAGTCTGATAGGAGGGATTTTCCCCATGCGCGCTGTTCCCAAGCCACTGTCCATCTACCTGCTCGAAGGCACCAACTCCTTCGCCACAGCGTACTACTTCAATTACCTCCTCTTCTTGCTGAGGGATCGCCATGGATTTGGCGATTTCCAGAATCTGACGCTCGGAGCCGTCCATGGGCTGTTGTTCATGGGGTCGGCATGGTTGGGAGGACGAATCGGTCAAAAACTGGGCTACGTCATGGCGCTTCGACTCGGTTTTGCCGGGATGGCGGCAAGCATGGCGTTGGGATGGGCCTTTCCCGGATTGTTCGTCCAGATGATCGCTTTTGCGGGGTGGACGATCACCATGTGCTTCACCTGGCCCAACCTCGAGGCCCTGGCAAGTGCCGGTCAACCCTCGGACAAACTGGCGCGTCGCGTCGGCATCTACAATGTCGTCTGGGCTGGAACGGCGGCGTTTGGCTATCTGATGGGCGGTTGGATGGTGGCTCAACTCGGAACAGGCAGCCTATACTGGTTCCCCCTCACCATCCATGCCCTGCAAGCCGTGGCGACCTTCCTCTGGCCGAGTGGCCCAACGTTTGAGGCTCCCAAGCCATCGCACGCGGCGGTTGACAGGGACGTTCCCCTGGTCCGCCCTGCCTATTTTCAGAAGCTGGCCTGGGTGGCCAATCCACTCTCGTACATGGCCATCAACACGCTGCTGGTGATGGTGCCGGGCATCTCGACCCGTCTCGGATTGAGCACGCCTGAAACAGGGACCCTCATGTCGCTCTGGTACTTCACCCGCACCGGGGCCTTTGCGGTCCTTTGGCTTTGGGGAGGCTGGCACTACCGCTTCTCCTGGTTCGCTTGGGGTTACGCCCTCTTGATCGGGAGTTTCGGGTGCCTCATGGTCAGCTCTTCGATTCCGTTGCTGATTGCCGCCCAATGCGCCTTTGGGTGGGCCACCGCCCTGCTCTACTTCTCTTCCCTCTATTATTCGATGGATGGAAGCGAAACCCACGGGGTCCATGGGGGAATCCATGAGGCATTGGTGGGTATTGGCATCGGCGGAGGACCCGCCATCAGTGTGGCGGCGACCTGGTTGAGCGGAAACTCCACCGCTCCTGCCTGGGCGGTCACTTCTCTCCTCGGATTGGGCGGTGCCATGCTGGCCCACTGGCGGTGGCGGGCTCGAACGGCCTAATCGATTCGACCCGACCAGCGGTTCACCTTCCGACTTTTCGCAGGCGACTTTTTCCTTCAAGCTCCGGGAATGCGCTCGGTACCTATTTCGCTGGGAGAGCGATCTTACGTCGTTCACGTGGGATCGGGCTTGATCGCCAAATTGGGCGATCATTGTCGCCGACTGAAGCTGGGCGAGCGATGTGTCATTGTGACCGACAGCAATGTCGGATCCCACTTTGCCGATGCGGCCACCCGGTCTCTGAAGATGTCCGGATTCGTTCCCAGCATCGTGACCGTGCCGGCGGGAGAAAGCAGCAAATCCCTCAAGATCGCTGGGGAATGCTACGATCAATTCGCGATGAAGCGACTCGAGCGAAAGTCGTTCGTCATCGCCCTCGGCGGTGGAGTGGTGGGAGACCTGGCGGGCTTTGTCGCTGCGACCTACCTGCGCGGAATGCCCTTTGTGCAGGTTGCCACCACACTTCTGGCCCAGGTCGATTCCAGCGTCGGTGGGAAGGTCGGCATCAATCTCAAAGCCGGAAAGAACCTGGTGGGTGCATTTCATCAACCCAGGACCGTCCTCTGCGACCTCGACACCCTCAGCACGCTTCCCGACCGCGAATTTCGGTCGGGGCTCGCGGAGATCATCAAATACGGCGTGATTCGCGACACGGAGTTATTCAAACGGGTGGAAAAGGACCTCGACAAGATCCTCGAACGGGACCCGAACGTCCTCACCCACATCGTCTCCCGCTGCTGCGCCATCAAGGCCGAAATCGTCGCAGAAGATGAATTCGAGACCAAAGGTCTGCGGGCCCTGTTGAATTTTGGCCATACCATCGGCCATGCCTTGGAAGCTGTCTCAGGCTACGACGAGTACCTCCACGGGGAGGCGATCAGCATCGGTCAAGTGGCGGCCGCCCGCTTGTCGGTCAAACTTTCGACCTTGGCCGAAAAAGACTCAATTCGAATCCACGATCTTCTTGTCCGTGCGGGCCTTCCAGTGGGATTAAAACTGACACCGAAGAAGCGGGACAACCTCGTGGAAGCCATGAAGACCGACAAGAAGGTCAGCGGTGGTGAGGTGAAGTTCGTCCTTGCGGAATCACTCGGGAAAGCTGTCGCTGGGCAACGCGTTTCGGACTCGGAGGTCACCGGCATTTTGACTTCGCTCGCAGGAACGGAAGCCACCTGATTGATGGTGCCCTATGGATTCTGGCGAAGGGTGGCCGTCGCCGTCGAGCTGAAGCCCGCCAGCAGTTGTTCCCGAAAAACCTGTCGGTTGTTTCCGGCGGTATATTTTCGAGCATTTTCCCGCCATCGATCTCCTTCCGCGGGCGATCGTTCCATAAACTGGACCATGGCGGCCCGAAGCGATGCCGAGTCATTTTGGGGATACAGCAACCCCAAATCGAAGCGACGCACCTGCTTTGCCAGCCAACCCACATCGGATGCAAGGACGGGTTTCCCTGCGGCGCATGCCTGGGCCATCACTCCGCTGGCCGTGAGAAAATGAATGTATGGCAGGAGAACGGCTTCCGAGGCGCAAAATGCCAGGGTAGTCAGTTCGTCTTCGCTCGAGATATACCGACCAATCAATAACGCCCGCCCTTGCTGCTCCAACTTTCGAAGACGAGTGGCTACATCCGCATCCTGACTTTGGTCCCCGGCACAAATGAGATACGCCGGACTGTTGGTCGGAAGGGCTTCAAAGGCGTCGAGGGTCAAATGGAGCCCCTTTCGGCGATAGGGCCCCCCGTAGAAAAGAAATGGGAAACGACCTGGGGGAATACCCAACCGAACGCGGGCATCGTCGGTGGAAACATCAAACCGCCCGGCTCCCGGTGTGACCAAGTACCTCAGTTCCGCATCGGGCACCTCCAATTGAAGGCGTTGCAACAAGGATTCATCAGTGAAAAAAAGCGGCGAAAACCAGCCTTGGCGCGCCAGGCGACGAAATCCGACCCGTTTGAGCCATTGATTGGCGGAAAAGCCTCCTTTGAGGAGCATGGTGGGGCGGTGGTACACTCCCCCGAGGCAACCCCGAAACTCTCGCGGCGGAAGAAGCCCCAGGGCTGCTTCCCGAAAGAGGGGCGAAGCGATCTCATTGAAGTTGCATAGAAATGCAAAGTCAGCCTGCCACTCGACGTGAAACGCCTTGAGTGCCCCCATCATGCTTCCTCCCGCCACCTTCCCTTGTGAATCAAAAATCGGCTGGATTTGAATCCGGCCCAAGGTATCTCCGAACTCCCGCTCCAAACGAGCCCGAGCGGTTTCCCTCCAATCGCAAGCCAGAATGACACGGTACTCTCCGGACACCAGATCATCGGCGAGATAATGCATCCAACTGGCGTGATGCCCCTCGACCCGCGGGTCAAAAAGCAACACCGTCACCGGTTCCTGCACCGTCCGGCGGTTTTTCATTCCCGGTCCATCTTGATCTTCCCTTGCGCCTCAAGTGCCTTGAAGTAACGCAAAAAGGTATAGTAGGCCGCCGTCCATGCGACCGCATATCCGCGCCATCCATCCAAAAAGCCGAGCTTCAGCAGGTAGCTTCGAAGAAAACGCAACGGAGGACGAAAAAACAAGTCCATCCACGTGACGTTTCGATGATGCTGAAGACAGTGGTTGGCGAAGACTTCAGCATACTTCAGCGTCTTTCGCATCTGATGCTCCATCGATTCCATGGAGTGGTGCTCCAAATCGCCAACAATTCTTCCGACCAAACCGTCGACCTGGAGGCTGTCATGCGGTTCATCCCCAACCCACCGTGCTTTGCCCCTGGCCCAGAGCCTCTTTGAATAATCAGGATACCAGTCCCCATGCCGAATCCAGGCCCCGAAGTAACGACTGCACCGCGGAAACTCAAACGCAGCGTGCCGTGGCTGGTCGGACTCCTTTCGAAGAGCCGAAGTCAGACTGAGCCTTAATGCAGGCGACACGGCTTCATCTGAGTCGATTCCCAATATCCAGGGTTGGGAGGCTTTTTCAGCCGCCGAATTCTTTTGCCGGACATAGCCTTTCCATGGCTCCAAAAAGACTTTGGCCCCAAATTTTTCAGCCACCTTCTCCGTTCCGTCGCTCACATCGTGATTGATCACCACAACGATCTCTTCCACCCAGCCCTGAACGCTGGAGAGCGCCCGACCGATCCGGTGCGCTTCATTTCCGGCAATGATGCAAACGGAGATCGGAAGGACTTCGTTGGGCGATAGGTTTTGAGGCATCGGATTTCTCCGCTGCAAAGCGTCCAACACAATCGGTTCTGGAGCGAGAAAAACTCCGAAGCTGTCCGTACCCCTTCGCAATCCGGCGGATTTCTGGTGATGGCGGCCTACCGGATGTTGCCGGCTGTTTCGAGGTAGGTCAGCCTCCGGGCGATGTGTGGTCGCTACACCCTGGCACCGGGACAAGGCAATTGGGAGTTTGCGGACATCCGAATCCAGTGGGACGGAAAGCCGCGCTACAATATTGCCCCATCCCAACGAGCACCCGTCATCATCACCGAACGCGGAATTCCGGTGCTCCGTGAAATGCGTTGGGGCCTGGTCCCTTCCTGGGCCACCGACCCCAAGATCGGCTTTTCCCTGGTAAATGCCCGGTCGGAATCGGTGGCCACAAAGCCGGCTTTTCGCGGGGCATTCCGCCACCGCCGATGCCTCGTTCCTGCCGACGGATTTTACGAGTGGCAAACGGTCGGGAAGAGCAAACAACCATGGCGATTTGTCCGTCCGGATCGGCAACTTTTTGCCTTTGCCGGACTCTGGGAATGCTGGACCGATCCGCTCCGCTCTGGGGAAATCCTCGAATCCTTTTCGCTGTTGACCACAGTTCCGAACGAAACCGTTTTGCCCGTCCACGACCGAATGCCGGTGATCCTGGAAAACGATGGCATCGGTCCGTGGCTGGAACCAAGCACCTCCCCTCAAGACCTTGAAGGGTTACTGCGCTCCTATCCCACAGCCCATCTCATTCGCTATCCGGTATCGGACCGTGTCGGAAATCCTCGCAACGAGGGACCGGACTGCATCGACCCGATCGTTCCTTCCAGCCCAGCCCCGGCGAGCCTCCAAGGGGAATTGCTTTAATGGCGACGCCCACGTTCAACCTATGGCACGATTGGCCAGTCCTTCCCCAAACAGCAGCAACTTCCAAGAGCTCTACAGTTTGGACCACAGAGGTCTCAGAGGGCACAGAGAAAAACCGTTCACCAAGGCCGACCCTGATTTCCCTCTGTGTCCTCTGCGCTCTCTGCGGTTGAGTTCTTCTCCCGCAGTCCAACCGTTTGGACCACAGATGGCACTCGGAAACGCAGGAACTCCCATGGTCGAGCGGACAATTGAGGTCATTGAATCCATTGACGTCGGTACATCCAGGATTTCACGAAATAGGTCAGTCCAAGATAGAGGATAACGGTCAATACCAACCAGGGCCAAAAAGAGACCGGGAGCGGGACAAAGCCCAGGACCGCTGCCATGGGTGAGATCGGCAGCCAGATGCCCACACCCAAAATCAGCAAGGTGGTCATGAGCAATGGAGTGCTGGCCCGACTTTGGAAGAAGGGAACCCGATTGGTCCGGATTACATGAATGATCAGCGTTTGGGTGAGGAGTGATTCCACAAACCAGCCGGTCTGAAAAAGCGGTGCACGGGCGGGATTCCAGCAATCAAACAGGTAGAGCAGAATAAAATAGGTCGTGTAGTCGAATATCGAACTGAGGGGACCGACAAAAAGAATGAACCGCGAAATCTGGTCCATCCTCCAAGGGCGGGGATTGAGCACCTGATCGTCATCCACGTTGTCGGTCGGAATTGCTATCTGTGAGAAATCATACAGCAGGTTATTCGTCAGCACCTGGATGGGCAACATGGGCACGAAGGGAATAAAGGCACTGGCCCCCAGGACACTGAACATGTTGCCAAAGTTGGAGCTCGCTCCCATCCGGACATATTTGACGATGTTGGAGAACACCCGGCGTCCCTCCAGGACACCATCCGCCAGAACCATCAGGTCCTTCTCCAGCAAGATGATGGCAGCGGAATCCTTGGCGATGTCGACAGCGGAATCCACGGAAAGCCCGACGTCTGCGGCACGGAGTGCCGGAGCATCATTGATTCCATCCCCCATGAATCCGACGACATGTCCCGCCGACTGCAACGCCCGAATGATCCGCTGTTTATGAGCAGGAGACAATCGGGCAAACACATCGTTTTCGATCACACTGCGGCTGAGCAACGCTTCCGTCATCGACTCGATTTCGCCCCCAAGAACGACTTTTCCTACTTGAAGGCCAACTTCCTCGCAAATCCTCCGGGTCACCAGGGGATTGTCCCCGGTGAGAATTTTAACCCGCACACCCCGTTTCTGAAGGGCCGCAATCGCGGGACCGGCGGTTTCCTTGGGGGGATCCAGGAATGACACAAAGCCCTTTAGGACAAGACCTGATTCGTCCAGCTTGGAGGCGAGATGATGGTCGGCCATCGGCCGATAGGCCACCGCCAGAACCCGAAGGCCCTCAGAACAGAGAGCATCGTGTTGGGCATTCAGCTTTTGCAGGAAGGCGTCATCCAGAGCGCTGACGACGCCGTTCAAATCGTATTGGGTGGAACGCTTGAGGATTTCCTCGGGAGCCCCTTTGCTCAGCAACTGGTAGTCGCCCGCCGACTTTTGGATGACGACCGACATGATGCGTCGGGTGAAATCAAACGGGATTTCGTCGACCTTGACGCAGTCGGCCACGCCCAACTCCTGGTGCAAACTCTCGTGCTCGAGAATGGCTCGATCGAGAACATTGCGGAGTCCGGTTTGAAAGTGGCTGATTAGGAAGGCGTTATGAAGAACTCCATCATCCTCATCGCCAGCCACATTGGTGTGACGACGCAACACCACCTTGTCCTGGGTCAGTGTACCGGTTTTGTCGGAACACAGAACATCCATCGCACCCAGGTTCTGAATGGCGTTGAGTCGTTTAACGATGAGCTTTTTTCCCGAAAGAACGACGGCTCCCTTCGATAGACAAACCGAGACGATCATCGGCAGCATCTCGGGTGTCAGCCCGACCGCGACGGCGAGCGAAAAGAAAAAGGCGTCCTTCCAATTTCCCTTGGTCAGCCCATTGATCAGGAAGACCAAGGGAACCAGGACGGAAATCATGACGATCATCAACCAGGTGAACCGATTGACCCCGCGGTCGAAGCTGGTTTCGGGCACCAATCCGGTGAGATTGCCCGCCATGCCGCCAAAGTAGGTGTGACGCCCCGTGGCAACTACCAATGCAGAAGCGGAACCGCTCTCCACGCTGGTTCCCAGAAAGCACAGGTTCGGCATTTCAAGGACGGATCGACCCGGATTCAGTTCAGCCGCAATCGACTTCTCAGCGGGCATGGATTCCCCCGTCAAACTCGATTGAACGACAAACAAGTCTTTGGCCGTTAAAAGGCGCACATCGCCGGGAATCATGTCGCCAGCAGCCAATTGGATGACGTCGCCAGGAACCACTTCCCGGAGAGGTATCTCCTGCGATTTGCCGCCGCGAACAACCGTGGCGGTCACATGAATCATGGCCCGAAGACGGGCGGCAGCGGCGTCGGCCTTGACCTCCTGAAAAAAGCGGAGCCCGACCCCCAAAACCACCATGACACCCATGACCACTGCTGCACGGACATCGCCAGTGGCCGCAGAAACAACAGCGAGCACCGTCAGCAGGATGACCAATGGATTGCGAATCGCGGCGAGCAGGCGGCGAAGCCATCCCGTACCCGTATCGGATACCACTTCATTGGGACCTTCCACCACCAGTCGCGTGGTGGCCTCCTCCAAAGTTAATCCATCGGTGGAGCTGCCAAAAACCCTCAACGCCTCCTTCAGCGTGCCCCGTGCCGCCTCCATCAACCTCGGCGACGCCTGAATTTGAACGGGGGTGGGCACCAGTGGAAAACCGAAGGAAGAGTCGCTCGATTACGGCAAATTCGGCTTCAACCGCAGCATGATTTCATTACGACGCAAAAACGGAGGCGTCCAGGGAGGATCAAAATATCCATACATCGGCTCTCCCTCGGTTTCCAGCTTTGCCTTCTTGAGCCAACCTTCCAATTCCTGGCGAGATCGGACCTCCTTCTCGGAATTTCGCCCTCCCGAAAAGCGATAGACTGCAAAACGGGCCGGAGGCAAGTCCCGGATGACCACCGAAGCATCCTTGGGAACGGGTGGCTGGTTGGTGCGATAGCTTTCCGGAAGGACGAATGCCATTTCCGGGGCCTTTCCCTGCATCATCAGGACCGGTGTCGTCATCGAAATCTTTCCCGAGTCCGCATTATCGCCGGTGATATAGCCAAAAAGACGCCCGAACCCGTTGTCCGCTCCGTTGGACGGGGTGGTGGTCACCGCCATCCGCAGGGACGGATAGTCTCGAATCTCAAAAGGACCGTCGGTCGAGCGGACCGTATAAGGGGCGCTGGCATAGCCTGCCCGGGAGGTAAAACACCCGGCGACAAGAATCCCTACCGCCAAAATGGCCAGGGTTGATAAGATCACCGTTTTCCACATGGCGCGAGGATAGTTCGTTTTCCCGCGCGGGCGAATGGAAACAAACCGGTCCATCCGGCAGCTTTTTCTTTTTCCACTTTCAGGTCTCGGATTCAATCCGCGAATGGGTCGAAATCGACTGGAAGCCTTCAGCGACGGTGTCATCGCCATCATCATCACCATCATGGTCCTCAACCTGAAAACACCAACGGACCCAACGCTACGGTCGTTGTTCCAGATGTGGCCGGCGCTGTCCGTCTACGCCTTGAGCTTTTTGACCGTCGCCATCTACTGGGTCAATCACCATCACCTGCTTCACCTGGCCCACCATGTCGATGGCCCGTTGCTCTGGGCCAACATGAATCTGCTGTTTTGGATGTCCCTCCTGCCCTGGGTCACGGGATATCTTGGGGAAAATCACGCCCTCCCGCTCCCGATTGGACTTTATGGCGGTGTTGCCCTGGCGTGTGCCCATTCCTTTCATTGGCTTGCCGAGGCGGTCGCGAGACATCGATCCGATGATTCGACCATCCATCAAAAGATGCGGAAGAAGGGATGGGTCGCTCAAGGCATCTATTTGACGGCGTTAGTCGCGGTTCCGATATGGAGCCCCCTCGCGCTTATCCTCATTGCCGTTCCGCCCTTGATGTATTTCATGCCAGACCGCCGGATTGAGGGCATCCTGGGTGGTAAATCTTCGGCTCATTGACATCTGCGGCCCCGACCCAACAGAAGGCGGAAATTTGTCCGCAGATTTCGCAGATTTTCAGAGATAAAAGACAGGGTTGCAGGAGACGCCAGAGGCAATCCAAAGCGCGACGGGCGAGACGGTTCCGAACACCAGCGTTTCTCCACCTCCGGGCGAACGGGCTAGGCAGAACGCGGGCCAAGGTGGTCGAAATCGATTTGAGGACTTGTCCCGCAATGGCGGGACACCCCTCCGTTGGATCTCCCTCCTTCGGAGGGACTTGCGTCCGGAGCGCGCTCCTGCAAGTCCCCAATTACTGCAGGGATCATGACTACCCCCAAATAAAAAGGCACCTTTCCAGCACGGCTCCTCCCCAGCCGTATGTGGTCCAAATCAGGCCCACCACGCAGGCCGCATTCGACCTTGGAATTTCGGTAGAGCCGCGATTAGTGTCTCCCCGTGAAAATCCCCGTTGGCCGTTGCTTTTGGGCTATTTGGTTGACCTACTTGTCGTCGATTGGGCTCCATGCTGGCGAATTCAGCACGGACGCAGTTCGATATCATGAGGCCCTGCGCAGCCGAATTCTACCCTATTGGCTGGAGTCCACCCACGATTCTGAATTTGGCGGTTACCGACTTTGTGACGACGCGGTTTCCGGCCCATGCACTCCGACTGAAAAGCAGTTGGTCAGCCAGGCTCGAATGGTCTGGGGCTTCTCCCTCGCCCATCGCAAAGGCCTGGGAAGTCCCGCAAATGGAACCACGCCTCCCCGGGACTATCTCGCTGCGGCCACCAGTGGAGTGAAATTCCTTCGCGAGCATTTTCATGACCCCATGAACGGCGGGTACTACTTCACGACAGACCTCGCCGGGAAACCACAAAACCGGCGAAAACTCCTCTACGGGCAATCCTTCGTCATCTACGCCCTGGTGGAATACCACCGGGCCAGCGGTGAGGCTCAAGCCCTGACGGAGGCACTGACCCTTTATCATGAACTCCAGCGTCGCTCACACGATTCCCTCCGCGGGGGGTGGATGGAACATTTCGAGGCGGACTGGACCCCGCTTCCCGAGCGGGAACCCAATGCCATTGTCGAGATTGCCGGGTTCAAGAGCGCCAATTCGCATCTCCACCTGATGGAAGCCCTGACCGAGCTCTATGCCGACACCAAAAACCCCGAGGTAAGGGCCTCGCTGGAAGAGGCCCTTCGCCTCAACCAAACCTACTTCTATCCGCTGGACCCGTCGCACTCCACGTTCCATTTTCATCCGGACTGGAAGCCGGTTACCGAACCCGGCAGCGCCGGCTTGAGCTACGGCCATAATGTTGAATTTGCCTGGCTCATGGTCCGGGCGGAGCGAGCCCTTGGAAAAAAGCCATCCTGGAACCAGTTTCGCGCCCACATCGATCATGCACTGGCCCACGGCTGGGACTCGCAGCGGGGTGGGGTCTACAATCGAGGCATCGCCAATGAACCGGCGAACGATACGGCCAAGGTCTGGTGGGTTCAGGCCGAAATGATGGCTGCTCTGACAGAAGGCTGTCGCCAGCCTGGTGCACCCGCAGGGTATGTGCAGGCGCTCCGCCAATTGATCCAATTCGTGGACAAATACCAGACGGAGCCCAAGAACGGCATTTGGGTGGATACGGTGACATCCGAAGGAAAGCCGCGCGATTCACGCAAAGCCCACGGCTGGAAAGCCAACTACCACGATGTGCGGGCCTTGATGATGTTTGTGGACGAATTCGGTACTCCATAGGCGTATTCCACTTCCAAATCACAGGAAGTCCCGCCCCCCACGTTCCGTGGATTAGGCAGCCACCGGCTTGCGACGGACCGGCTCAATGACCATGGCCACACATCCCGATGGTGACCAGAGCTCACCGTGCTCGGTCCCGGCCTCCGCATGAAGGTAGTCCCCTGCGCACAAGGTTCGCCCTTCAGTCACCAAGTCACCTGAGATCACATAGAGTTCCTCGGGCCCACGGTCATGTGAATGACTGGGAAAACGACAATTGGCCGCCAATTCCAAAAGGACAATCCGATACCCGGAGTCCGGATTGTTGGCCAACTGTTTGGTCCTGAGACCCACAACCGGGGTGTTCATCCATCCCTCCGAGGAAGCCGGAATCCATTGAAATCCTGGCGTGATGGGGGGCAAAGCTTCAGCCGCCGTCGCTCCTTTCCGAAGTTGAGGCGTCGCCCGGACCCGCTCCATCAATCGGGATTTCAATCCTTGAGATGGGACGACCGGTGGACAGTCACTTCGAACAAAAGCGGCCATGGCATTTCGGAGTGCCGCCAATTCGTCCCGCGCCTCCGGGTAGGCCTCGCAATAAGCCTCCAGTTGAGCCTGCTGGCTGCCATCCAGGAGACCGACCACCGACAACGCGGCCCTTTCGTAAAATTCACGGCAGTTCACAGGCATCCCTCCAATCCGTCGCGCATCGTCATCAGTCCCCTTCGAATCCGGGCTTTGACGGTTCCCAATGGGGCAGCGACCGCTACCGCCACCTCGGGATGGGTCAGACCAGAGAAAAACGCCAATTCAATGGCACCCCGTTGGTCCGGGGGCAGCGACAGCACAGCCCGGCGCACCTGTTGCAACTCATCATCCATGAAAAGGGGCACGTCAGAAACTGGGAAAACCGTCACGGCTTCCTGGACCAAGGGATCCACCGGAACCAGGACGCCGGTGCGGCGTTGACGACTGCGCAACTGGTCAATGGCCTTGTTGCGGGTCAGGGCGATGGCCCAGCTCAAGGGCCGCCCGTGGGCCGGATTGTAGAGGGGTGCCCGTTCCCAAACCAGGCACAGCGCCTCTTGAAGAGCGTCCTCCGCCTCTTCCAATGAATCCAAAATGCGGCGAGTCACACCCAGAAGAATTCCCGCGTGTCGATCGTAGAATTCGGCGAACGCCACGCCATCACCCTCGGCGATGCGAGCCATGATCGATTCGTCTGAAATTGCGGGAATGGCACCAGATCCACTTTCCATGGGCAGCCTGCTTGATACCCTGGGGCGGTCGGCTGAAAAGCCACCGCCTCGGCGAGGCAAGCAAAGTTCATAAGTATTAGCGGTGACCATGGAGATAGGCAAACCAACATCATTAGAAACGAACGACGGACTCCATTGGATGCACGGCAATCGACTAATTCACACCTGTCTGCTCCGACGATGTCGCTTGTCGATGGCGACGGCCTTGAACCGATGGTCTTCCTAAGGCGGCTCCCTTTTCTGGCATGACCACTCCCCCCATCATCCTGGCCTCCCAATCACCGCGACGAGCCCTCCTCCTCAAGGAACTGGTCTCGGAGTTTGGAATCGTCGACAGCTACGCGACAGAACTGGATGACCCGGAGATGGGACAACGCCGACTTTGCGAACTCAATGCCCAACGAAAGGCCTTCGCAGTCGCCGAACGGTATCCCAATCACCTGGTGATCGGTGCAGATACCTTGGTCTTCCTCGACGGAAAGCTGATGGGAAAACCGGAGGGTCTTGACATGGCCCGTGAATTCTTACGCCGACTGTCGGGACGGGTTCACGAGGTTGTGACCGGTGTCTGTCTATTCCAGCGCGAAATGGGCCGGATGCACCTATTCTCGGAGGCCACTCGGGTCCGGTTTTTACCCTTCGGCGAAACCGTCATCGAAGACTATCTGGCGCGGGTTCAAGTGCTCGACAAGGCAGGTGCCTATGCCATTCAGGAGCAGGGTCACCTGTTGGTGGAGCAGGTGGAGGGCTCCCTAAGTAACGTTATCGGCTTGCCCGTGGAGGCTCTACGGTTGGCGCTTCGGAGGTGGTCACCGGATTTGGCAACCGCTTAAAGTCGCGCTGTTCAATGACGGAATTAACCCGGAAGTGTGACATTAATTTCCGTCCGTCCAATCGCAGCTTCAAGCTTCGGTTGAACCAGAACCCATCCTCCAATCGGCAACGATCCAATGTGAAATCAAGACGTTCCAAGTCACCGACGATGCCCGCGAGAACTTCCAATCGATCCACCAACTGGGCATCAACGCCCGCCAATTCAAATTCATCTGCGTCCACCCAGAGTCGACCCGCCAACAAATTCAGGGCCCTATCCTGGATGTCTTTGCCGCTTCCTTTGAACTTGGGTTGAAATTTTAGGAGATAGCTGGCGCGTCCATTGTTGGTCTCCATACCCACCAGCTCATAACGATAGCGAAGCAAGATGCCTTCATCCAAAAAGTCGGGACCTTTGGCCCGCCCGCGTCCCTTGCGTTCGGAATAGTCCTTTCGCACCTCGGCCTCGTGCTCCAGTTCCTTTTTCGCCTCTTTTTCGGTGGGTGCCCGTTCGTTTAGTCGCAACAGGCGCAACTGCTGACGCGCCCCGTGAAGCTCCACCTCGAACTCGCGGGATACCCGTTCCTTGATCTCCCCGCGGCTGTCCCGTTCTTCAATCAATGAAACCCGGGTGCATCCGTGGCATTGGGCGGCAATTCGGTCCGGGGTCGTTCTGGACCGTTCCAACAGCTTTTCGATCACCTGATCAGCTGTCAGGGGGGACGATTCAGCCGCCAGGCACCGCTCTGCCAGACTCAAAGCTAAAAATAAAATCAGCCATCGCCCCATCGACCCTTTCCTACTTCAAAACACCCGGCGGGTCAAACGGGTTCCCTAGAAACCGGGGATGGTCGTTTCCACGTTTGACCGCGCCCGATTTGAACTCATGCTTGGTATGAAAACTCAACACCACCATGGCCACCCTTCTTTCCGGTCTGAAACAACACAGCATCGTGGTCGCCGATACCGGCGATTTCGCCGCGATGCGGAAATATCAACCCCGCGACGCCACCACCAACCCCAGTCTGCTCCTGAAAGCGGCAACCATGCCGGAATACGCGGAATTGGTGGCCAAGGCGGCCAGCGACGCCAAGGCGGGGTCGCCCTCCGCCGAGGTTGCCTTGAGCCGGTGCATGGATTTTCTGGCGGTGGGATTTGGTCTCGAAATCCTCAAAATCGTTCCGAATCGGGTTTCGACCGAAGTGGACGCACGTCTGTCGTTCAACACAGCCGCAAGCGTTGAAAAAGCCCGCCACCTCATTGCCCTGTACGAAGCGGCTGGAATCCCCCGCGAACGAATCCTCATCAAACTGGCTTCGACCTGGGAGGGCATCCAGGCGGCGGCGTTGCTCAAATCCGATGGCATCCACTGCAACCTGACCCTGCTCTTTTCGTTCGCCCAGGCCATCGCTTGTGCAGAGGCCGGAGTTCAACTCATCTCCCCGTTTGTTGGACGCATCCTCGACTGGTATAAAAAGAGCACTGGAACTGCCAGCTATCCGGCCGCCGAAGACCCGGGAGTGAAATCGGTCACACGAATTTACGCCTACTACAAGAAATTTGGATACCAGACCGAAGTGATGGGAGCCAGCTTCCGCAATATCGACGAAATCCTTGAATTGGCCGGCTGCGACCTCCTCACCATCAGCCCCGCTTTGCTCGAAGAGTTACAGAGCCACGAAGGAGAGGTTCAAGCCAAACTCGTTCCAGCCCTGGCCGATAGCTTGTCCCTCGAACGTATCCACCTCGACGAAAATGCCTTTCGCTGGCAACACAACGAAGACCAGATGGCGACTGAAAAATTGAGCGAGGGAATTCGCCTGTTTGCCGCCGACTCACTCAAGCTGGAGAAGTACCTTCGGGAAAGCGTTTTGAAGTAGATCGGTCCGAATTACAGGTGAACCGGGGGAGGAACCATGGGAGCCGCAGACGACGGCATCCCTTTGGCATGGAGGTGGCGACGCCAAACGCGATGACCGCAGGTGAGGTACAAATCATCAAAATGGGCCCCCCCGAAGCAGACATCGCTGGCCCATGACCTGGGTTCGGGCTTCTCCAGGATTACATTGACGCGTCCGGCAGCATCACACACCTGAATGCCGAGGGGCGTGGTCACGTACAGACGGCCCTCGGTATCGACGGTCATCCCGTCGGCCCCGGATCCCCGGGGATCGTCAGGCAAATGAAGCCGAAAATAGCGCTGCTTCTGGCCCAGATTGCCATCGGCCTGAATCTGGAAGCTCCAGACATATTGACCGACCATATCGCTGACGAACAACCAAGCCTGATCGGGCGAAAAGCAGAGACTGCTCGGAAACTCAATGCCCGTGTCGAGGACTCGGACCTGCCCTTCCTTGCTCAGCAATCCGACGGCACGGGCGCGGGGATCCGTAAAATAAACCGACCCAGCATGGTTCACTGCCAATTCCTTGGCTTCGACTTCCGTCGCTGCAAATCGCTCCCCCGCAGCCCCTTCCAGTGCCACCAAGCGCCTGGAGTTCGGTTGGGATGCCAGGATCGACCCGTCGCCGAGCACCACCAGCCCCTGCGCTCCTCCCGACTCAGGCCGGTGGATAGTGACCGTCCCATCCAAATGGATGCGATAGAGACGACTGGCATCCCGATCCGCAAAGAAGACCTCCCCCTGGGCATTGGCACATAAACCACAAGGCAGGGCGTAGCCCTGTGCCAACAACTCCCAATCGCCGCCAATCAAGGCCGCCGCCGGTGCCTGTGAACCCACGCCGCGCCCAATCTTTTTTGATGGATATTCGGACCAGAGCCATTTTATCGCCTCGGGCAAAATGGCCCCCCCATGTTGACCATCATGGCCCCCGGTTCCCCAACGATTGGTCACCTCATACCCGGCAAATTGCAAAGCGCTCAACATGTCCTGATTGGCAATCCACCAGTTGCCGCCATAAATATTCTGGTCGCGATATCCATCCTGAAGAAAAACCCGGAGTGGTTTCGATTCCATCTGCCGAATCAGTGTCGGATATTCATTGCCACCCCGGAGCCCGACATAGGTTCCAATGGCTGAAAAAACCCGACGGAAGGCATCCGGACGCTCCCATGCAGCCGTGAATGCGGCGATCGCCCCACTGCTGGCACCAGCGATGGCGCGCGCATCCGGGTCCGGATCGATCCGGTAATGGCTTTCCACCTCCGGAAGCAACTCCTCAATGAGGAAGCGGGCGTACGCTTCGTTCATCGTATCGTATTCCAGACTGCGATTGTATCTGGGCAGGGTGGCCAGGGCACCCAGGGCAGGAACCTGTCCGGGATTGACAAAGACCCCGATCGTCACGGGCATCTCCCCGCGTGCGATGAGGTTGTCCATCACCCATGGCACCCGCCATCCGCCGTTGGTGGCCACAAAACCCCCGCCATCCTGAAAGACCATCAGGCAAGCTGGTTTTGTTCCGTCATACTGCTTTGGAATGTAAACCCAGTAATCCCTCTGGGTCCCGGGAAAGATGCTGTTGGTGGAAGCGTTGAAGGCCTGCTGGAGGACCAACCCATGCGGGATGTCCGGGTCAAATTGTGAATCCTTCCCCAGAATGTACGGAGCATCGGCACCGAAACCGACCCCGGCGAAAAGAAGCAACCCGCACCATGCGGCAAGACACAGCAACCCACGAGACTTCCAAGGCATACACCATTGGAGCCAACCGCGTGCTTTGTCGTCAAGAGCCGTTGAAGAGCTCAAAGGCAAACGCCGAGTAAAGTCTATGCCCCTATGGGCAGGTTCTTTCCCGGTCAAGTCGAGGAACATCGGACGGTTCAATGCGCAACAGTTGGATTTCCGTGCCCTTGTCCGATTTTCGACCGCAGCAATTCCGACTGCTCTGAAAGAAAAGCCGACCAACGGTCGCCCGAAACCCATTGGATTCCTCCATCCCCGACAAACAGGACCTGACGACCACCGTCTTTTGTTCGCTGACCATTGTGCCCCAAAGCCTCCTTGCAATACAGGAGGGCAATCCGTGGATCGTTTGTTTGGGTCAAACCTTCGACGTACTGCCAGCCACAGTTTTGGGGCCCAAGCAGGCCGCCACCTTCAATGACTCCACGTACGGTGCGTTCCGGGACGGTCATTCCGCGAATTGTTCCGACATCGATGTAGTTGGACCTGCAGAGCAGGCTGAGCGACGCCTCCGGCGACGACTCACCGGCAGGATAGGCTCCGCCATGTTCCTGGGCATACAGCCTGAGCGCCAATCCCATGCCATCGATACAGCAATGGCTTACACCGTAAGGATACTCCTCTTTGTGATGGTCCAAGCTCCGCTTGACCAATATGCCCATCGCACTGGACACAACGGCGATGAGAACGAACCAGCGTCGTGCACGCACCATTCGGAATGATAACCACTGCCAGGGTATGCACAATGAAACATCCGATTCCCTGTCCCTCATCAGGGAACGTCAACGCCTGTTACTGGTGGAGAAGGTCATCATTTCTCCAAGTTTGGTTTCAATCTTCACTTAAATCCATCATACCATGAGCGCTTCACACTCTCCTCAGGCTCCATCTCACCCCATCGGCATCTCGGAGATACCGATCGAACGTCACCAGTTCAAGGCGTTGCTTCTACAAAACGGCAATTACTTCGGCAATCTGCCCACCAGCCAGCTCAAACCGGTTAAATCCCTCATTACCAACACGAGCTTCGAACAGCTCGGCTGCGTCGGATACAATCCCGCAAAGCAGTTGCTGGAGGCCACCATCGCCATCAAGCAACCGTTCGGCTATGGCGGAAATGCGTGCCAAATCGGCACCGTCGAATACGTCCGCTTCTTCATTGACTACGGCAGCGGATGGGAAGACGCCGGGCTGACCGGAGTTCGCGTCCACGACATCCCCAACGGAACCGACTGCTCGGGATCATCGACCAAGCCGTTGATCTATGTGGCGGTCCTGAAACTGGACCCCAAGACACGTCCTTGCCGTCATCCGGTCCTGCCCAAGGTGCGGGCCATTCTCTCTTGGCAATGGGCCCCCCCTGCTGGCCCTGCCAACGCTGGCTGGCTTCCGCCCTGGGGCAATGTGGTGGAAACCCACATTCAACTTCAACCTGGTTTCTGGAACTTGGGCAGTATCTTCGAACTCATCAATGAATCGGCTAACCTCAAGGTCAAAATTCCGTCCTTGTTCGAGCCGGTGAAGTTTCACCCGATACCTCTGCCCGATCCGGCTCCCTTAAGCCTGTTTCAGTTGACCGAGAAATATGCACCCAAAGTCGTCGAACATGCGGCACTGGTCGAACCGCACCGGTTCGGCTTCAGCCAATTACACCCATTGGTAGCGCAAGGGGCATACACTTCTGAACTGGTCGCCTCACAGGAGGCAGCGTGGAAAGGCATTGGACTCAACCTTTCCGAGGCTCTCGCCGCTCTCGAAAAAAACCAGGCCAATGTTTCCTACGAACAACTCGAATGCCTTGGCCTTGACGAAAGTTTTGAGCGTCTGGTAGCCACTTTCCGCATCAAGCGTCCGGTCGGCTATTCGGGCGACCTCTGCCACGCTGGAAGCCAGGAATACGTGGCGTTCTGGGCCGATTGGGAGAACAAGTGCCAGTGGACCTATCTGGGCACTGTCGCTGTCAACGTCCACGACATTGCCAGCATTCCGCCCGACGGACTCACCTATGCCGCGCTCCTGCCCGTCGACCTTTCCACTCATCGTCGCGGTTGCGGCAATCCCAAAATCGGTCGCGTTCGCGCTGTCCTCTCATGGGCCGTCCCTCCTTCCAGCAGCGATCCGGAGGCTCTGCAATACTGGGGAAACCGGCTCGACGCCCATGTTCAGATTCTTCCAGGTGAACCGATCGACCCGCACAATCCCGTGGCAAAAATCCGCAATCTCGGTGGAATTCCCATCGAAAACATCGAGACATCCAGCACCGGATTGACCCAATCCGGACATGTCGTCTTTGCCCATTATCCGGCCAGCCCCGCGGATGAATCAGGTTTGGGACGCCAATGCCCGTTTGGTGGCACCGTTCAGATCGAGGGCTTCTTCTATCCCGGCTTCTTCTATCGTCTCCGGGTTCGCAAAGTGGGTGACATCAGTCCTGGTATCCCGGTGGATTCGGATTTCTACGTCGAACGGAATGACATCGGCTTCGACCATCAAGTACACCTCTCCGGCGGATGGTTCAGTTACCTTGATCCAGCACAGGAATTCACCCGAACTTTGGGCGTGTGGCCCACTTCGGGAGATGACAAATGGGAAGTCGTCCTTGAAATCGCCACAGCTCCCAACGAGGCCAGTGTCGTATCAACGAGTCCCTGGTATCGAATCCAACTGGACAACACACCACCCCTGCCCCTTCCAACCACACCTGCCACCCTGGAAGTGCACATCGCGGCCAGCGGCGACTGCAAAGACTTCAATGAGGGCGACACCATTCACGGCACCTTCATCGCGGATGACCTCTACTTCGGCGGCTGGAGCCTCTCCACCGAACCGAACACCGTCGCCATTCCGTCCAATCAGCCGTTTGCGGACCCCTTGCTCGCCGGAACAACTTCCGCCCCTGGACCTGTGGGCAATGGGTGGACCTTGCATACCGCCTCGCCACACCACATGAGGCCCTGCGGCTATGTGGTCCGACTCGATGCCTCCGACCGGAGCATCGTGAATAGCTATCCCGGGTCCCATAACAGCAACTCAACAGCGGTCGGCTTCTGCCTGCGCAAGCTGGCACCGTAAGCCCTTCACCAAAACATATTCATCAAAGCGGGCGCGAGTGTGCCCGCTTTTTGCATGTATCTATGGGAACAGCTGACGTCCCCACGCCGCTGCGAATGATTTGTCGGGCTTCAAACCGATGCCATCGGTCCCGCGGACGGCCTATTGGCTACGCCTTCGCGGACTTGGGAAGTGGAAGTGGCGTCCCGCCGCCTTTGCCCCCCTTTTAGGTTCGCACGTGTGGAATTGGCGTGGTTGGAGCCGCCGCAACTCGCCGTGAGCCTCGCCCTCTCCATGAACCAACCCTCACGCCGTAGGGCAGGTTTCCAAACCTGCCGTTTCGCCGACTTTCCAGTCGGCTGCGCCACGCCACGTCCCGAAGCACCCCGGTTCGCCCTAAGGCCCGGCAGGCCTGGAGGCCCGCGATACAGCAGGTTTGGAAACCTGCGCTACGGCGCATCGCCGCCGGAATGCCCGTCCGGTTCATCATCTCAATACACTTCCGAGTTTTGGAGGTTTTCTCTACCCATGTGACGTATAATCAGCAGCTTGCAGTAATGAGTCACAAGGTCACGGTAGGGCGAGGCTACCGCCGAGCCTCTGGCGGTCCAAACCGCGTCAGTTCCGCAAGGACGAAGCCCACGGGCCGTCCGCAGGACCGAGGCTCTGGCCGAGCCGCAGCCGGTCCTGATCACGCCCGGTGCCAGGATGAACGTACTAGAACTGCAGGACGAACGGGCAAGTTAGTACGCGGGCGACGGTGGTCGAAATCGATATTGGGACTTGCAGGAGCGCGCCCCTCCGTTGGATGTCCCTCCTTCGGAGGGACTTGTGTCCGGAGGGACGCGCTCCTGCAAGTCCCAATATCGATTTTAACCACCATCGCCGGCGCACCACCCCGACCGTTCATCTTGCGGCTAAAACCTCGAAACCGCACCTCCCGATTTAGG
>CAITXU010000212.1 GCA_903896505.1 uncultured Verrucomicrobiota bacterium
CATCCGCTTGCGGGGATGGGCAACCGCCCCCACCTACGCTGACTTTTACCTCACCAACAGCACCACGTGGGGCAGCAACCCCGATCTGCCGTTGGGTCGCCTCACCACCAACCTGAGCAATGGGCTGATCTTTCAAGGCACCGCCAGCACCATCAACTTTATCAATAACTGGTTCACCACCTGGCCAGTCGACAATTATTATCTGCCAGACCCAACCAATACGTCGCTGGCCACGTTTCGCCCGGTGTGGGTCATTCCCTCTGATACCTATGTCAATGAAGAGTACTACGCCCGTCCTCGTCCAGCGGCGCTGGCAGTCACTCTGGCCACCAACCGGGTCTCCACTGCGGCGTTTGATTTTCTTGGAGCAAATTGGCTGAGCACCAATAGCCTGTCCTACCTCTATGCCACTTCAGCACCGGACTACACCGGGTCTCGATCCGCATTAACGAGCGGGTCCTTCATTCCCAGCGGGCGAGTGGAGCGCACGTTATTGCTCACCAACATCACCGGGGGAACAAATCCGATCACAACGCTGGTGGGTGTCCGGGAAGTGGCCTTTGGCCGCTCCTATGTCACCAATACGTCGCTTCAGGTCGATGTACGCGTAGCCAATCACTGGCTGCCAGCATCGGGCTCCGCCGGTACGGTGCCGGTTTCGGGAATCAATGTCTGGCTGACCGGAGAATTTACCGCGCCCGGTTCGGGTCCGGCATCTTTGGGATCGATCCCCAGCGTAGTGACATTGTCCAGTGGCGTGGCTACTTTCCAGGTGAGCCTGCCGAATACAGCAGGATTTTGCCGGTTACGGGCGTTCCTGGATAACGTCGCCGATACAAACCGAAGTGCATGGGCCTCGCTCGATTTGAATCTGGGGACGGTGGTCTCGCTGACCGCCACTCCCGACGTGGGCGATGACAAGAACACCATCACTGCAAAGCGTGCCAAATTGCACTTCACCCGGACAGGAAATCTGACCAACTCCCTCACGGTCTCGTTTCTATTGCCGACAAGCGGATTGGCCAGTCCGGTAGATAATCGCAATTTGATCGCCACCTATGGCTTAGTAGGGAACGGCGACTACTCCCTCATTGCTACGGGTGGGGCCTCTCTGGGAACCATAACCCCCGGGGGCACCAATACGCTGACCATCCCGGCGGGAAGTGCCGAGGCCATTGTAGACATTGCGCCCAAGGCCGACAACCTGACCGAGGCCAATGTGGTCCGGGTCACCCTAAACCCAGACTCAAGCTACGCCCTCGGGGCTGCCGCTACCACTGATGTCTATATCTATGATGGTCCGTATTGGAGCCTTTTCGAGCTGCAGGAGACGACCAATTTGGTTCCCGGAGTGGGGCCTTTCTTTGCCACGGTCTCCTACGCCATAAACAACAATACGAATCAACCTTGGATTGCCGGAGCGGCAAGCAGTGCAGTGTATGGCTACGCCGGGACTTTGTGGAACAACGGCTATTATTACGAGCCGTCGAACGTCTTTGGGGACAACTCGACCGGCCCGTCGATTATTCCTTACTCTGTTGCGGATACCGGTTTAATGGCGGGTGTCGAAAAGCAATCCGGAGTCATAGACAGGGCCTTTAAGGGGGTGGGTATTACCAATCTGTCCATATTGCCCCGATTGAATGGAGATACAACCAAAGCGTCTGGAGCTTACGGAATTAGTCCAGATGGTGCCATAATTATTGGGTACTCGGCCTATGATGGCTCCGGAAAACTACATCCGGTTTTCTGGAAAGGTGCTTCCAATCCTATCGACCTTGCCGCGAGCCTGGGAACCAATCGCACCGGGATCGGATACGCCGTCAACAGCTCGGGCGTTACAGTGGGTGTCGCCGATCTAACCGTCAACGGCTCTATCATCAGCCGAGGATTCCGGACGATTTTTGACGGTAATGGACCTATGGCAATCCGATCAGGGGACGACGACCTTCCACCGCCAGACGGGTCAACAAATAGGACGATGGGCTCCTCAGTCAATTTTGGAGGCGATGCAGCAGGGAATTTTTCTATTGGAAGCACAACATTTGGATCAATTTGGAAACGCCGAAATATTTCTGATGCCAACCCAAATGGAATTAGCGTTGGGGTCTGGTCACCACCAGCAGGTCTTTCTGGCTCCATTGATTCGGCCAGTAAACTAACCGGGATCAACGATGGGGGATGGTCAGTGGGTTGGTCGGGGGACGGCGCATACTTTTATCGAGCAGTTTTGGCTAAAGCGATTGGAGCAAAATTGGTTGATCTGAATGATCGTCATTTCACCTCGCGTTCTACCGGTTGGACTCTTAATATCCTCTCTGGGATTAATAGTAGCAATTGGATTGTTGGAAACGGTGTATTTAATGGAAGAACTGCAGCATTTGTTTTGATTCCAAGAAAGCCTGGGCAATAAATTGCTGAAGAGAGAGACACATGAAAACTAAAAATAGTATACTCTTGCCTCTTTTTATAATACTGGCAGGACTAGATGGGATCACTACTTTGGCGCAGCAAGGCGTTCCAGCTGCGGGAGCGGTTTCCATGGTAGACATCGATGGAGACGGGCAACCAGATTTTACCGAAGATGTGGTCCTCTCGCCCTTGAACCTGACCGATACATACGTATTTTACTCCCTTTCCGCGACAGACACTTCGATTATCATTGAAAATAGAACGAGCCTTGGAATTTTTGGCAAGGGGCAGACAATTTCACCATCTGCGACAAGTCTGATCGGAACATTCAATATTCAATTCTATCTGGCGAGAAATCTGCCAGGAGGCTGGCAGTATCTTTCAAATAATTCTCCGAATAATTTGGATTCATACACAAATATCTATCTTGGAGCTCGATTATCCAAGGAGGATGGCTTTCACGCGGGATGGGTCTTGCTCGCCCGCCCGAACCGAGACATCACGACACCGTTTTCTATCGTGAACTATGGATACAACCCGGTGCCCGGCGAGGCAATACAGGCGGGGCTACCGCCGTCTCCTCCCCGGATTGCAACAGAGATGACGGCGGATGGCCTGCGGCTCTCATGGTCTTCAGCTTTGATCAATTGGAACCTGCAGTCGGCGGAAAGTTTGCGTTTGCCTGTGCAATGGAACAATCTGGGTAGCGGGGCTACCAACGCGATTATTCCACTGGAAGGCGCCACACGGTATTTTCGGCTGATAAAGCCGTAGCCGATCCGGTGGATGCTCAACTGCTTTCCATGAAAGCCCAACGCCAACGAAAGGGATTCACTCTCATTGAACTTCTCGTGGTCGTGGCTGTTATTGCCATTCTGGCTGCCATGCTGCTTCCCGCCCTGTCTCGCGCCCGTGAAGAAGCCAGAGCCGTCGTGTGCCTCAACAACCTTCAGCAGCAACAATTGGCCTGGTTGCTTTACGCGGAGGACAATAGCGGCCGAATTGCCGTCGCCGCGCTCAATCGCTCAATCCCATCGCTTCCGATGTGGGTGGATGGGTCTCTCAGCCCTTTGAATTCAGTTCCGGCTGAGCAAACGGACCTTGCGCTTTTGTTGCTCCCAGGTCCTGGCCGTTTGGGGCCCTATACGCGGGTGGCGGGAATATATCATTGCCCGAGCGATCATAGTACAACCAACATTTACGGCAATAAGGGTGCGTTGCGGTCTCGTAGCTATTCGATGAGCTATCAGATGGGCAGTGGAGTTCACGGTGTCGCTATCGGTCTCAACGACATCAGTTATCCGCCGGAAGCATTCGTCAAAATGGATGATTTTTCGCGGACGGTGCCGTCACATATTTGGACGTTCATTGATGAGCATGAGGGGACCATCGATGGCCCGGGATTCGATTTTACGTGGACCATCGGGCCCTCGGCCCTTTGGGCCGGGCAATGGCCCGCAGGACGCCATGGGCGCCGCGGGGTTCTGACTTTCGTCGATGGCCATGTCGAATTTCACAAATGGCTGGACCCTCGAACGGGTCCCGCCGTTCGGAGCTTGAAGGAGGTCTGGCAATTTGGTTGGGATGCCCACGGGAACAAAGACTATGCCTGGCTTTGGGAACGAACCAACGGCCCCTGGCCATACCCGTGGTAACGTTGACCAATGGTATGGCCACCTTCCAATTGAGCCTGCCGAATGCAATGGGATTTTGCCGACTACGGGCATTTCTGGATTCCACCACCGACACAAATCGGAGTGCCTGGGCCTCGCTCGATTTGAATCTGGGGACGGTGGTCTCGCTGACCGCCACTCCTGACGTGGGCGACGACAAGAACACTATCACCGCCAAGCGGGCCAAATTGCACTTCACCCGGACAGGAAATCTGACCAATTCCCTCACGGTGTCATTCCTTCTGCCAACCAATGGTCTGGCCAGTCCGGTGGACAATCGGAATTTAATCGCCACCTACGGAACTGGGGCGAACGGTGACTATTCCCTCATTGCGACGGGTGGGGCCTCCCTGGGGGCCATCACCCCTGGGGGCATC
>CAITXU010000213.1 GCA_903896505.1 uncultured Verrucomicrobiota bacterium
CCGGTTGAGGAGCAGGTGCGGCGTCGGTGTTCTTGCGGCTCCGGCGTGAATCATACTCGGATTTGGCATTCCGGATGACATCGGTGACCGTGGTCAGGATCAAACGGACTGCCCGGATGGCGTCGTCATTGCCAACGATCGGATAATCCACCAAGTCGGGGTCACAGTTGGTATCCACAATCGCCACCAAGGGAATCTTCAAGCGTCGGGCTTCCGCCACGGCGTTATGCTCCCGCTTGATGTCGACCACAAACATGGCGTCCGGTTGGGACTCGATGGTTCGGAGACCATCCAAATTCTTGCATAGCCGTTGTTGTTCACGCCGGAGCATCGATTGCTCCTGCTTCACATACACGTTGATGCTGCCGTCGGCATCCATCCGTTCAATATCGCGCATGCGCTTCATCGAACGCTTGACCGTCTTCAGGTTGGTCAGGGTACCACCCAACCAGCGCCCGACCACATACGGCTGGGAGCAGGAAGCAGCCGCTTCCTTCACGGCCTCTTGAGCCTGCTTCTTGGTGCCAACGAACAGGACGTTCCCGCCCTTACCGACGACTCCCGCCAAAAATTCACACGCCTTTTCCAACTGCGGCAGGGTCTTGCTCAGGTCAATGACATGAATGCCATTGCGAGCCTCGAAGATGAACGGCTTCATCTTCGGATTCCAACGCCGCGTTTGATGCCCAAAATGGCAACCTGCTTCCAACAATTCCTTGATTCCTACGCTGATCACGTGATGGCACTTCCCTTGGTTTCGGTCGCTCCCGGAAAGAAAGCTCCGGAGACCATCCGGCGGAAGATCCGGATTTCATTCAGTGTTGTTGTGGCCGCCACCCGCCCTCGCGGATGGACCTTTCCAGGCCGTTATCCCTGCCGCCAATGCGACGAAGGGCTGGAACAGTCGCAAAGGACAGCCCTTCGGGCAACAAGTAAATGGGGGCAACACACACCCCCTGATTTCCATGCCAGTTGCCTCCCTCCTAGAACCGCTCATAATCGCCGGGATGAGCATCGCCTCGCCCCATCC
This sequence comes from uncultured Verrucomicrobiota bacterium, assembly GCA_903896505.1. Taxonomy (GTDB): domain Bacteria; phylum Verrucomicrobiota; class Verrucomicrobiia; order Limisphaerales; family UBA9464; genus CAILNN01. The sequence continues at coordinate 1,031 of CAITXU010000213.1, forward strand.
GAACGACTACCCCGAACTCACCGCTGAGCTGATAGCCACCGGGAGGGAATTTTACGCCCGCAGTTGGTCCCTGGCCACCAGCAGCAACTACAGCGTGGTCGTGAATCGGGAACCGCTGAGGCTGCTCCTGACCGGTAGTGGTTTCGACAAGGGACGGCTGACGCCGGACCAATTTGTCATCGTCGATGGAGACGGAAAGCGACTCGACGACTCTCAACCCAAGCCATCCGCTGAAACCCGCCTGCACACCGTCCTCGCCAAGACAGTTGGCGCTGGTTCCATCCTGCACACCCATTCGGTCTGGGCCACGGTCCTTTCTGAACGTCACGCGTCGACCGGTGTTCTAGAACTGGCGGGCTACGAAATGATCAAGGCCTTCGCCGGTATCACCACTCATGAAAACCGCGTCCGGATCGCCATTGTTCCCAATACGCAGGACATCGATGCCCTGGCCAGTCGGCTGGAAGTTCGGCTGCAAGCCGGTGATCGCGACCTGCGCCACGGCTTCCTGATGGCCGGCCACGGACTTTACACCTGGGGTAAGGACATCCCTGAAGCCCGGCGACACATCGAAGCCTGCGAATTCCTGTTCGAGGTGTACGCACGGAAATACTCGACAATCAGCTAAAATCGATTTAGTCAATCGACATGGCAACGGTACGTGTTCCCGAAACAGGCCAGCAGTGGCGGCAGCCCGCTGAAATTCGCTCGTTTCTGGCCCCTTTCGGCATCTATTTTGAGCAATGGCCGGTCGAAGGTCGCATTCAGGGCGAAGCCACATCGGACGAAATTCTCGCCGCCTACGCACCTGAAGTCGAAGCCCTCAAGCAACGCGGCAGTTACATCACAGCCGACGTAATCAACGTCACCCCGGATGTTCCCGGACTCCAGGCCATGCTCGATCGGTTCAACAAGGAGCATACCCATGCGGAGGATGAAGTCCGTTTCATCGTCAAAGGCCGCGGCGTGTTTCACATTCATCCCCCTTCCGCCCCCGTTTTCTCCATCGAAGTGGAGGCCGGTGATTTGATCAATGTTCCCGCCGGAACCGAACATTGGTTCGACCTATGCAATGACCGGACCATTCGGGCCATTCGATTGTTCCGTGAAAAGGCGGGTTGGACTCCGGTCTATACCGGCAACACCATTGCCGAACGGTTTCAACCCCTTTGCTTTGGACCTCAGTACATTCCGGTCCAACCGCGGATCGAGACTCTTCCTGCCTTCGCCGCATGATGGCCTGGTCCGGGCGGGTAATCCTTCTGGATATCGAGGGGACGGTCTCGGAAATCGCTTTTGTCCATCAAGTCCTCTTCCCCTACGCCCGTCAGAACGTTGCGGGTTTCCTGGCAAGCCATCTGGCTCGACCGGAAATCCGGGATGTCATTGAGCTCATGGCGAAAGACGCCGGGGCATCTGATGTATCCAGTTGGTGCCCCTTTCCGGTCGACAGTCACGAGGGAGTCGCCTGGTTGGTCAGACAAGTCCATACTTGGATGGACCTTGACGCGAAGCTGACGGGCCTTAAGGCACTTCAAGGGTTTATCTGGGAATCGGGCTATCGCGACGGTTCGCTGCGGTCCCATATTTTTCCCGAGGTACCTGAATGCCTGAAACGCTGGACCGAATTGGGGAAGACGGTGGCCATCTATTCCTCGGGCAGCCGGGCCGCCCAGAAACTCCTCTTTGCCCATACCACCTCCGGGGACCTGACTCCTTGGATATCGGCCTATTTCGACACCACCTCCGGCGGAAAACGGGAGACCACCAGCTATCATACCATCGCCCGCCAATTAGGCGTGCCTGAATCCTCAGTGCTGTTTCTCAGCGATATTCCCGAGGAGTTGGCCGCTGCCGACAGCGCCGGAATGAGCACTGGCCTGGTCATCCGTCCTGGAAACCGAGCGACCGATGACCAGAATCATCCCCGGATTCATTCTCTCGATGAAATCAACGTCGCGAAATAGCCGCGCTCTATTCCCCGTTGATCCTGGTCAAGGCCCTTGCCATTCCTTCAAATGGGACCGTATTTTGCCATGATGTTTGCCCAGTCCATTGGACCTTGGTCTATTGCCGACCTGACCGACTTTGCCAAAGTGGCCGGGGCTGTTTCGGTTGCCATTGCCGCAGTCGGTTCCACGATTTTAGCCGTTCGCCGTAGAATTCCGCACCTCAGTGCGATTCCCCAAGACCCTTTCGTGACTGCTGCACTCCTCGGTGGAGCCGAACGGGTTGTTCAGTCAGCTGTCACCAGTCTGGCCCAATCGGGTGCATTATTATTGGGCGGACCGGAGGGGACCCAGATGACGATATCAGGCCCATTCCCCGAGACCGGCACTGCCGTGGAGCGAGCCGTCTACGACCAGCTGTCTATACACCCATCGGTTCGGGTCATCGACCTCCTCCAAGCCTGTCAGGGATTGCGTCCCATTCAGGATGTCGTCTGGGGTCAACCTGAGATTCCGTCCGAAATTCGAATTCCTTCGCTTTGGCTCCTACCGCTAAGACTTTCCATCATTTCCAATCTCAGTCTTCTGGGATTTGGATTCTATCGATATTTTGCCTTCGACGAAACATTCCCCTCCAAGAAGACCTTCGTCTTGAATGTCTTTCTCTTGATCGCCCATTGGAGTCTCAGCCGTGCTCAAAATCCTCGTCGGGAACTCCTAAAGCGACTTCGCGCAACTTACCCGGACAAGGGAGTACAGTTGGAGTCCAAGCCACCGGCAGTGTGGGCCCGGGCGGTGGCCATTCACGGACCGTACGCCCTCTCGGGTACAGCCCTGGCAGACTATATCGTCCAATTTGGCTACGTGCCCTAGTGTCGTCTTATCCCTGCACCAAAGCCTCGGGATAAAGTCCTCGTAGGCCTTCGGCACTGGCCGGGCAAATGCCCCGTTCGGTGATCAATCCGGTGATGTAGCGCGCCGGTGTCACATCAAAGCCGTCGTTACGAGCGGCCGTCCCTTCAGGGGTCAACGCCACTTCGGCACGCCCGCCCGACGCGAGTCGTCCCACCTGATGGGTCACCTCGCGTGATGAACGTTGCTCGATGGGGATTTGCCGGACGCCATCGCCAATGGTCCAATCGATCGTGCTCCCGGGGAAAGCCACATAAAAGGGCACATGGTTCGCATGGGCAGCCAGGGCTTTGAGATAGGTGCCAATCTTGTTGGCCGCGTCTCCTGCGGAGGTCACCCGATCGGCCCCGACAATCACCACGTCGACCAAACCATGCTGCATCAGATGTCCGGCAGCATTGTCAGCGATCACGGTCAGGGGGACGCCGGCCTGGCCCAGCTCCCAGGCGGTCAGGGCCGCCCCTTGATTCCGGGGACGGGTTTCACTGACCCAAACGTGGATGGGTATCCCTGCCTGGTGCGCAAGGTACATCGGGGCCGTCGCGGTACCCCACCCCAACGTGGCGAGACTTCCCGCATTGCAATGGGTCATCACCCGAAGGGGCTTGTCCACGGCTTTGCCGGCGGCGAGGGTCCGGAACATCTCCAAGCCAGCCATTCCGATGGCGTGATTCATTTCCCGGTCGGATTTCGCCAGTTGAGCCGCCAACACGTAGGCCGCTTCGGCGCGTTGCGATGGGGCCAAGGGGCGGACATGCGCCAAAACTGTCTCCACAGCCCAACGCAAATTGACGGCGGTGGGTCGGGTATGAAGAAGCCCTACAGCGGCTTCCTCCAAATGGCCATCCGACGGGTCGGTGTGCAGTGCGAGGGCCAGACCGTAGGCCGCCGTAACACCAATCAGCGGAGCACCACGCACCTGCATCGAGACAATGGCTTCGGCAGCGGCCCGCCAGGTCGACAGGGTCACGATCCCAATCTCATGAGGCAGGCGGGTCTGGTCCAGAATCTCGACCGACCACCCGTCTGATGCCACCCGCAGGGTCCCTAACGTGTCCAACAATGAAGACATACCTCGCCTAGTTTGACCGTCCGGGGGATGGAAGGCGATCCTTCAATCGCAGAAGTCGTTCCCCGGCCCGGTGCAGGGTTTCCTCCCGTTTGGCAAAATGAAATCGGATCAAGTGGTGCACCGGCTCGCGGAAAAAGCTGGCACCCGGTACACCCGCCACCCCGATTTCGCGAACAAACCACTCTGCTACTTCCGTGTCGGTGCCCAATCCCAGGGAGCCGATATCGAGCAAGACGTAGTAGGCTCCCTGCGGTTCGGAATAGGGCAGCCCGGTGGCCCGGATGTATTCAAGAAAGATATCCCGCTTCGCCGTGTAGAGAGCGGTCAGCTCCTGATAATAGGCGTCGGGCATTTCCAAACCGGCGACGGCCGCCTCCTGGAGTGGAGCAGCGGCACCGACGGTCAGAAAGTCATGGACCTTGCGTGCCTGCGCGATGATCTCCGGCGCGGCGTGGACGTAACCCAGTCGCCAGCCCGTGATCGAGTAGGTCTTGGACAGGGAATTACACGTGATGGTGCGGTCCGCCAGCCCCGGCAAGGTGGCAAAGTGGATGTGCTGATGGGGAGAAAACACGATGTGCTCGTAGACCTCGTCGGTGATGACGAAGGCATCGTATTTCTCTGCCAGTCGCCCAATCTGCAGCAACTCCTCCCGGGTGAACACCTTGCCCGTCGGATTGGATGGATTGCACACGATAATTGCCTTGGGTCGTTGGGCAAAGGCGGCTTCCAGTTCCGAAAGGACAAAGTTGAAGTCCGGTGGGCGCAGGGGAACGTAGATGGGCACTGCCCCGGACAGAATGGCGTCGGCCGTGTAGTTTTCGTAAAATGGCGAAAAGACAATGACTTTGTCGCCTGGATCACAGGCGGTCATCATTGCGACCATCATCGCCTCGGTGCTGCCACAGGTCACTACCAGGTGACGGTCTGGATCGACCGTCATCCCGCTGAAATGATGAATCTTGCGCGCCAGCGCTTCGCGGAATCGGGGTGCACCCCAGGTGACCGCATACTGGTGATACGGTCCGCGGGTCGCCCGCTCCAATGCCGCCAAGAGCTCTTCGGGCGGATCAAAATCGGGAAAACCCTGGGCGAGGTTGATGGCTTGGTGACGCGCGGCCAGACGCGACATACCTCGGATGACGGACTCGGTGAATACGTTCAGACGGGTTGCAGTGGTAGGCATGGATTGATCAGTTGGGAAAAACTCCAAAATCCGGGCTTGCGTCTAGACCATGAGCCGGGCGGGCAGGCTGGCGGCGATGGGATGTGGCGCAGGTTTGAAAACCTGCCCGGACTTCGGTCAGTTGCGGAGCATCGAAACGGGGTCGAGCCCGGCCGACTGGAAAGTTGGCGATACAGCAGCACCCCACCCGTGGCGCTCCCGGGTCAGGCCGGATATCACTAGACCTGAATCGCCTGGCGGCCGTGGTGCCGATGGCCTGCGGCTTGGAGCGGTACACGTCGGCACCATCCCACAATCCTTCTTTCTCTGAGCCCTTTGTGTCCTCTGTGGTTAAACCTCCCGACTGCGGGCAAGAGTCCAACCACAGAGGGCTCAAAGGGCTCAGAGAACCGATTGGTTTCAAGGTCGTTTGCTGGAGTCGCCTCGGCGAACGAAATGCCATTATTTGGAAGTATCCCACCGGTGGCGCTCCGGGGTCAGGCCGGGTATAAC
>CAITXU010000214.1 GCA_903896505.1 uncultured Verrucomicrobiota bacterium
AGAGGTTAGAGTATGACCCGTTGCGGACGCAATTCAGGAGAGCGACTTCCTAGTGTCGTGTATGCTCTGTCCTCGTATCTCGCACTGGGGCATTTAAGGCGCAACAAACTGCAAGCGATTGGGATACACGACACTAGCGAAGCCTTCCCGTTGGACCACGAATCAGGCCTTGAACCGGGCGGAAGCGGCATCCCAATCGACCAAATTCCACCAAGCCTTGAGGTAGTCAGCCCGTTTGTTCTGGTACTTGAGATAGTAAGCGTGTTCCCAAACATCGACGGCAAGGATCGGATGACCGGTCGCACCGGAAATCTCCTTCCCCATCAGGGGATTATCCTGGTTGGCGGTCGACCCAATGTGAAGCTTGCCTTCGCTGGCCAACAACCAGACCCATCCGGAACCAAATCGGCCCAAACCAGCCGCTTCAAACTTTGCCTTGAACGACTCGAAGTCGCCAAACGCCGAAGCAATCGCGTCCGCCAGCGGACCCGTCGGTGCCCCACCCTTTCCAGGAGCCATGATTTCCCAGAAAAACGAATGATTCCAATGGCCACCGCCGTTGTTCCGGACTGCGCCGCGAATGGCCTCGGGAACGGCATGCAGATCGCCCAGCAATGCAGGCAACGGCAACGACTCCAAAGGAGTCCCAGTGATCGCCTTGTTCAGGTTGTCCACATAGGCCTTGTGATGGCGATCATGATGAATCTCCATCGTCGCAGCATCAATGTGCGGTTCCAAGGCATTGTTGGGATAGGGAAGGGGTGAAAGCTGGTGGGCCATAAAATGCGAATTGATTGGTGAGTGAACTGCCGGGACCTAGCCCCGACTTGACGGGTGAACGTAGCGTCCACTCTTTATTGGGCAACGGGATTCTGCATGTCCGCCGTACGGTCTGAACCCCATCTTCCCCATCCCAATTCCTGGCGTTTCAAACGCCGACAGAAGCGAAATTGTAAGATTGCCATCGGTGCACAATCGTGGCACCCCTAAGGGTCTCTGGTATGCGCGTAAACACCTCCATGATTCGTGGACTTGCCCTGCTTGCCCTGCTTCCGATGCTGTGGATCGAAGGTTGCGGCGGCGCCAAGCCTTCAGCGGAAGTTCGCTGGCGGTTTGTCGGGGGAACCGCCCTCGAGTTGCAAACCAACGCGCCGGTTTTGGCCTCCTTCCTCCAACTGACACAATCCGTCGCCATCCGGCCTCTAATCATTTCCAATACAGCGGCCCTTTGGTGGCGGCTGGCCAGTTCCCAAGGCGCCGCCGCACCTCAAGCTCTGGCTTCCGCCCGGGATATGCTCCCCGAACTGCTGGATGGTCTTTCCCTGGGACAGACTGTGATTGGGAAAGGTGGACGTCGGGAATTTGCAATCGCGTTTCCCGTCGCCGCCGACCGTGCCGCAGCCTGGGAAAAGTCGTGGTCTACTTTCTTCAGTCTTGCCCGCCCAGATAAAGGACATCCCGAGGTCTCGTATCAACAAGGCTGGCTGGTCGCTGTCTCTGATTCCGACGCCTTGGACGTTCGGCAGACACGGAAGGATTTAGCGGTCATCCCCGCAGAACCGGGAACCGCACTTCGAATTGAAACCGCAGGTCCGCTGCCGACTGCCACCGCCCGCTTCGTCGTTGATTCAGGGGCCGTTAAATCAGAGCTCAAGCTCCAGACCAAGTCCGCCTTCCCGTCACCACTGCCCGCATGGAATATCCCGGACCTCATCCGATTTCCGTTCGTAAAATTCACCGCTGCCCGCGACCTTCAACCTTGGTTCAGTCAATTGCCATGGTTGAGCCATTTGCCGCCGGGAGCAGTTCCCACTCAGGCGTATTTGTGGTGCCAACCCAGCAATTCACCATACAGTTCGTTTCAGACCTATGTCAGTGCACGGGTCTCCCAACCGGAGGCCTTCCTGAAATCCGCTTCGGAGGAACTGAATTCGGTTCTCCACCCGACGAATCGGTCGGTTGCCTTGAAATTCACCATCGAAGGCAACACCAATAACCCGGGGTTCGCGATCAAGGGTTTTCCCTATGTCACTCCCCGCTTATATCCCGAGAAACAAGGTTCGGCTGATTTTGTCATGGCCGGCATGTTCGTTCCATCGATTAGCACCAATCCGATTCCAACCAGAATCCTGGAGGCCATTCAGAAAACGAATCTCGTCTATTACGATTGGGAAGTCACACCCACCACCACTGGACACTGGAATGCCCTGACACAGGTTTACGGTATGGCCCGCAACAAACTCCCGCGGGCCCGCCCCGGTGGAAATTGGTTAACCACCTCGACGACCGGAACCTTCACGAGCCTGACGGAAGGACTTGTCACCGGTCCGCATGAAATCACCTTTCACCGGAGTTCTCCAATAGGAATCACCAGCCCTGAGATGGCGTTCCTCGCTGCCTGGCTGGATTGGGACAGTCTTCCTGCCCGGAGCTGGGGAAAGTCCAATCCCAATCCCAATCCTTAGCCTTCTTTCGATGCTTAAACTGGGAGTCAACATTGACCACGTGGCCACCCTTCGTCAGGCCCGTTTCCGGAATCGCGAGGAAACCAGCCGCAGTGAGCCCGACCCGGTGGCGGCGGCACTGGCTTGCGAACGCGCAGGCTGCCACGGAATCACAGCCCATTTACGAGAGGACCGGCGCCATATCGTCGACAGTGATGTTGTCCGGCTCAGGCGGTCGATCGGAACCCGCCTGAATCTCGAAATGGCCAACACCCCTGCCATGGTGGACTTCGCTCTTGCGGTTCGACCGGACATCGTCTGCCTGGTCCCGGAGCGGCGCGAAGAAGTCACCACCGAGGGCGGACTTGCTGTGGCAGCGAACCTTTCCGCAATCACTGAAACCCGGAAACGCCTCGGCGATGCCGGCATCGATGTGTCCCTCTTCATTGCTCCCGATGCCCGGGAGATCGATGCCGCCGCCCGTTCGGGTGCAGGTTTCGTCGAACTTCATACCGGTGCCTACGCCGAGGCCTATCATCAGAAGGCACCCCGCCAGAACGAATTGGAGCGGCTCATCGCGGGCGCCTCGCAGGCCCATGGTGTCGGTTTGAAAGTCAACGCCGGCCACGGGCTGACACTGGAGAATCTTGCCTTGATTCACCTGGTTCCTCACCTGGTGGAACTCAATATCGGCCATAGCATCGTCAGCCAGGCTATTTTTACCGGTATTGAGACAGCGGTTCGGGATTTTCTGGGTGCAATGGCCACATACAAATCATCGTGATTCTGGGTATTGGTTTCGATTTGGTTGAAAACCGTCGAATAGCCCAGGCGATGGAGCGATTCGGTGAACGGTTTGTTAGCCGAGTCCTTTTGCCTGCGGAATGGGAGTACTGCAGCGCCCTAAAGAATCCCGTTGTGCATGTCGCTGCCCGATTCGCGGCCAAAGAAGCCACGAGCAAAGCCTTGGGGGTTGGCATCGGAACGCAACTTGGCTGGCAGGATATGGAAGTGGTCCGCTCTGCGGGAGGTCCGCCATCCATCGCCCTGCACGGACAAGGGTATGAACTTTTTTGCCAACGGGCAGCCAGGCGAATTCATGTCAGCCTGACTCACACCGAAGGTCACTCAGCAGCTGTCGTCATCCTGGAAGATTAACGGGGCGGAGTGACGATAAGCTGTTTGGTTCAACGACCGCCTCGTGCCGTTCGATTCGTTCCCGCAGCTTCGCCAGGGCAATGTTTTGCAACTGCCGGATGCGCTCCCGGGTCACACCAAATCGGTGCCCGATTTCGTCCAGAGTCTTTTCTTTCCCGCCCGACAAGCCAAAGCGCTCCTCCAGAATGGCCAACTCGCGGGAGTCTAGAATCCCAAGGAAACTGCGCAGCATCGAATGGGTGGTTTCTTCCTCCAACTGCTGGTAGGGATCCTGAAGACCATCATCTGGAACCAAGTCCGAAAGTTTGCTGGAATCGAGGTCGGTCAGTGGGGCATCCAACGACGCCGTCTTCAATGATGCACGCTGCCAGGCCCGAATCTTCCGAACTGGCACATCCATCTCATCCGCCAAATCTTCGTCGGTCGGTTCGTGCCCCAGTAATTCACGTAACTCAGCCGTGGCACGCTTCATTCTGGCTATCTTGTCCACCAAATGAACGGGCAGTCGAATGGTCTTGGACTGATTCGCCAGCGCCCGCTTGATCGATTGCTTGATCCACCAGGAGGCGTAGGTCGAAAGCTTCCCACCTTTAGCCGGATCGAACCGCTCCACTCCCTTCATCAGCCCAATGTTGCCCTCGTTGATCAAGTCCAGGAGTGGAAGACCAAACCCATCATAATCGCGAGCGATCTTGATGACCAAACGAAGATTGGCCCGGATCATGTGCTCGCGCGCTGCCGCATCCCCGGCCTTGATTCGAGCCGCAAGAACAATTTCTTCCTCAACCGTCAGCAGCGGAATCTCGACTGCATCCCGAAGGTAGAGGGTCAGCGCACTCTTGCTCTCGAATGGGACTCCTTCGGATGGCACGTCGACAGTCGTTGAACGAGGTACTTCGGGGGTAACCCGTTTGGAGCCTTCCTTGGACGTCAGGGAGTCGAAAGGGGATGCGAAGCCGATGCTGGAGCCGGATTTCTTGGAAGGCGTGCGTTTTTTCATGCTCGTGGGAGTCGTCCCAATTGACCTGACCATCAGGTCTTCAGGGCGTTTTGAGTCTCGATGGATTAATTTGTCTACTTTTTGTCTAGTTTGTCAATCTATTGTCCAAGTATTTTGACTTTTGAGGGAGTAAATCCCTATCCTGCCACTGGGGCTCAGGTCTGCTTGACGTTGAGCCCCACTCCTTGAGCCTAGAACCGATATCCATGTCGCTCGCCGACCTTCAGCACTCCATCCGCACTGTTTCCGAACGGACCGGACTCAGCCCCCACGTCATCCGGGTCTGGGAAAGGCGATATTCCACGATTCAGCCCCGCCGCTCCCGGGGAAATCAGCGCATCTATTCCGATTCCGATGTCCTGCGCCTTCAACGCCTGCGTCAATTGACCGAATACGGCTATGGCATCGGAAAGCTGGCCGGTCTGGATGATGAACAGTTGAATCAGTTGATTGCCGACGAGTTAAGCAAAGTCCCTCCCCCGACGCGGACTTCCGCCCCCACGCCCGGTTCCGATTCATCAGGCGAATTTGTCCTCCAAGCCCTAGCTGCCGTTCAGGAAATGGATGTGACCCGCCTCGAATCCATCCTCGAAGCGGCCATCGTGGACATGGGACAAATCGGCCTCATGGGAAGAGTCATCGGACCGCTGGCGGAAACGATCGGAGAGCAGTGGCGTCAGGGAAATTTGCAGGCGGCCCATGAGCATCTTGCGACAGCCACCCTTCGGACATTTCTCGGAAAAATGGTTCGTCCGTTTGCCCTGCAACCATCGGCGCCCCTGTTGATCGCAACCACTCCTGCCGGGCAATTGCATGAGCTGGGTGCCGCTTTGGTCGCAGCCTCGGCATCCGTTCTTGGATGGCGGGTCACCTATGCCGGGACATCATTGCCGGCGGAGGAAATAGCCCGAATTTCGCGAGTTCAGTCGGCTCGAGTCGTCGCACTCAGCCTCATCCATCCGGAAGACGATCCATTGATCCCTCAGGAACTCGCCCGACTTCGAAAGCTGGTGCCGGAGTCGACCGCTCTGATTGCCGGTGGACGTGCGATTCGAGGGTACGCGGCTTCGCTGGCTGAAAACCAAATCAGGGCGATTCATACGCTTGAAGAGTTGGGTGAAGTTCTCGATTCCCTTCGCCGTCTACCACGCGGGGGGTGAGGTGAGTTCGCCGACTCTGACGGCCTGGTGTCGTAGTACCGAAATGGCTTACAGTTTGCCGCGGTGGATTTTCGGTAACACGACGCCCGTTGCAAAATCCTCTTGCCATGATGGCAAGGAACAGGCGCGATCCACATTGTCACTCACCACTCGGACGGTTGGACGTCCAATAGCCACTGCCGGTAAATCCGCATCTATGAAATTGTTTGTTCCTGGTATCGAGATGAAACATCGAATTCTTCGAAATGCTCGAACTTTGGCCTTAACGCTGGCGGTCGGGATGTTGTCGTTCCCATACGCGACTTCCGCCGCCCCAAATCCGCCGCCGGGATTCGTGGCTCTGTTTAATGAGCAGGACCTGACGGGATGGCGTGGCGGCGACACCTTCGACCACCGGAAATACCTGGCCTTGCCTCCCGCCGATCGGGCGGCTCAAGACGCCGAATGGACTGCTGACATGAAGAAGCATTGGCGGGTCGAAGGCAATGAACTGATCAACGACGGCCACGGCAAATATGCCACCACCGTCAAGGATTACGGCGATTTCGAGCTTTTATTGGAGTATCGGACCGTCGCACTGGCCGATTCTGGCATCTATCTTCGCGGCTGCCCGCAGGTGCAAATCTGGGACTACACCGAGACGGCCAAGTTTAAGATCGGAGCAGATAAAGGCTCTGGCGGACTCTGGAACAACAGTCCGGGTGCCCCGGGGAAGGACCCGCTGGTCCTTGCGGACAAACCGTTCGGTCAATGGAATAAATTTCGCATCATGATGGTGGGTGCCCGGGTTTCTGTTTGGCTGAATGACAAGATGGTCGTCGATCACGCCCTGCTCGAAAATTACTACGATCGCTCGACCCCGATTCCGGCGAAGGGCCCGATCGAACTTCAGACTCATGACGGTGAAATTCGGTGGCGGAACATTTTCATTCGTGAAATCAAGTCCGAGGAAGCCAACCGTATTCTTCAGGAACACGCATCCAACGAAGGCTTCAAGTCGGCTTTCAATGGTCGCGACTTTGCCGGTTGGGGTGGACCTACGGACAATTACGAGGTCGTCAATGGGGCTATTCAATGTCGACCGGGCAAGGGTGGAACAATTTTCACGAAAGAGGACTACTCCGATTTTGTGGCTCGGGTGGAATTCAAGCTCCCCAAGGGCGGAAACAACGGACTCGCGATTCGCTATCCGGGAGAAGGCGACACCGCTTATGTCGGCATGTGTGAATCCCAGGTGCTGGATGACAACTACGAAGAGGCCACGGGCTCCAAGATCGATCCGCGGCAGGCTCACGGGTCAGCCTACGGAATGGTCGCCGCAGCCCGGGGATACCAGCACCCGATTGGGGAATGGAACTACGAGGAGGTCACCGTCAAAGGTTCCACCATCAAAGTGGAGCTGAACGGCACGGTCATCCTTGACGCCGACCTGTCCAAGGTCACTCAATTCATGGCCAATAGTCAGCATCCGGGCAAGGACCGGACGCACGGTTCGTTTGGCTTTGCAGGCCACAATGACCCGGTCGCCTTCCGGGCCATTCGACTCAAGCGGCTGTAGCCGCCCCGAGCGGATAGTTGGATATAAGGCACCCGCTGAGGCGTGGTGCCTTTTTCATTTTCCCTAGTGTCATGTTTCCGAAGTGGCTTACTGTTTGCCGCGAGGGATTTTAGGCGCAACAAACTGCAAGCTATTTCGGAAACACGACACTAGCGGTGAAAGACGCCGTCGACTCCCTTCAAGAGGTTGACCCCCAAGTCTTTCCACGCCCGTTGAATTCCCGGACTTCGATCCAAATCCATCTGAATCAACAGGGCGACCGAGCTGGCTCCCTGGCCATGAGAACGCTCCGCTTGGAACCCATAGCTGTAAATCGCCAGAATGTGCCATAGCCCGGAAGGACTGTGATAGCCAACGCCTCCACCAAGTCCGGACACCCAGTTGTTATCTTGCCGAAGCTCGGGAAGATAACCCAAAGCGGCAATGGCCCCATTCGCAACCAATTCCCAACGTCGACTTTCTCCCAAGCCCAGGGAATAGGTACCCGACATCAAAGCAAACCGCTCCGCACTGTATTCCTGAAAGTAGTATCCAGGCACCTCCAACGGGAACTCAGATACTAATGGTAAATTGCCACCTACCCGATAAGCCCCCAACCGGTCTGCGTGGATACTGGTGCCCGCCGTGATACTGGTCTCGAAATGATGGGGCGAATTGGTCTCTCCAAAGGCAATCAGAGCCCTTGCCCAAAATTGGTGAACTTGCGCTTTGACGTCTCGGTCCCCGTTATAGCCGTAGGGATCGGTGTCACTGCGAAATTGACCATCGTACCATACGGACAACTCGACGGCCCGACCCGACACCAATAATGGTTCCCGACCACCCCAACGCAGTCCGGTTCGGACGTGCATGGCCACTCGATCCCCGGGTAAATGAAAATCAGGTGCCGTGTTATTGTCCCGACCGTAAATCGAATAGTGGGGAGCAACCCGAAATAAAGCCTGAAGCGGGACTTCCCCGATGGAAGTGGGCGTCGCTCCGTTCGGAAGGGGATTGAACTTATGGTAAATGGATAGACTGACCTCGGCGGAATGTCCGGTAAACGACTCGGCCTGCTCCAGCACTCCTTTTCGAATCTCAGAATAGTTGTCGGCAAAGCCGCCGCCAGACACTCCGATTCCAAGGTCGGTATTCGGACCAAGAACTCCGGAAATCCCCAATTCACTGTCCAGATACACCGGCGCAATCGCCAGGCGAAGGGTCAAATTGGTCGACTGCCAGTGAGGAATATTATCGTAGTAGAATGCATAGGCGGCCAAGGGTCCTCGCCCCTGCAATGGCTGATTATATCCGAACTGAATCAGCTGCCGTGGGTCGGGATCAATTTGACCGAGGCCAACACTGGAGGAGGCAAACCACAATGCCATTCCGGTCATCCCAAATAATAACCTCCGCACACCGCAACAGTCGGGTTCGGTTGGTCACAAGCAACAATTTCCGCCGCGATTCGACCATCATCGGCTTCAAGGTTTACCGAACGACTTTCAGAGAGCCATCGACGGAGGCTTCGACCTCCTGGGCTGCGGTGGGAACGGGGTACTGCTGGGAACGGCCCCCGGGCCACGCAACCTGGAGCATCAGGGACTTTGGAGTCGAGGGCCGGGCCATCACGGTGGTGGAACTGTCCTGCG
>CAITXU010000215.1 GCA_903896505.1 uncultured Verrucomicrobiota bacterium
GGCGGTTTAGTCCGGAGCCTGGGATGATATAAAGAAGTCGATTCGGCTTCCCTCGAAGAGCGGTTCCGGAAGTAGAGCCGGACGGCACCATTCGCCCAGACGAGTATCCCGATGGCCATGAAGGCCATGCCGAGCTGCTTCCTCCACGGTCGCATCTTGGAGGTCGAACAGAGCAAGTGACATACCAAAATCTCGAGGTGTCACCACTGCTCCAAGGCCCGCTATCGGACGACTTCCGTTCCGATGCCAGCATCGGTGAATATTTCGAGTAAGATGGAATGGGGAACGCGTCCGTCCACAAATTGGACCTTTTCGACTCCCGCCTCCAATGCCGCCACTGCGCTGTCCACTTTTGGAATCATCCCGGCATCTATCACCCGCGCGCGCTTCAGCTCCGCGACTTCCCGGACGGCCAAGTGCCGGATCAAGGTGGATGGGTCCTTGGGATTTCGCATCAATCCTGGGACATCGCTCATGAACACGAGACGACGTGCAGACAAAGCAATGGCCACCTGTGCTGCCGCCACATCCGCATTGCAATTGTAGACCAGGCCATCCTCTCCCCGGGCGGTGGGGCTGATCACCGGCATGAAGCCGCGCTCCAGGCATTTAAGGAGGGGCTCAACGTTTACGGCGGACACTTCACCGACCCGCCCCAAATCAACTTCGGTTCCATCGGGGCTGGTGAGTTGGAACTTCCGGCAGGTGAAAATATCAGTCCCGGAAAAACCCTGCGCGTTCCCTCCCAGGCCATTGATGGCGGCGACCAGTTCAGGATTGATCTCCCGGGACAGGACCTGATCAACGATGGCGACGGTAAGCTCATCCGTAACTCGTTGCCCTTGAATAAACCGGGAGGACACCCCCTCACGCTCCAATGCCCGGGTGATCGCCTTTCCTCCTCCGTGGACGACCACCGGATCAATTTGGACGCTTTCCAGGAAAACCAGGTCACGGACCACGGAGTTCCTGACTTCGGGGTCCGGCGAATCCATGAATGAGCCCCCGTACTTGATGACAAAGCGGGCAGTGGAAAACCGTTGAATGTAGGGAAGCGCCTCGAGAAGCGTTTCCGCCTTGGCAATCAGATCATGCATGGAAATTGAATCAGAACAGCCCCGACAGGTCGGGACTGGCCACGATCAACGAGACGGTTCGCGGAAGGTCACCACGATTTCATCCGGACGGGCATAGCCCAGCTCCCGAAGCCTTCGTTCCACCGTCCGGGGATCGGTCTTCAATGCTCGAATTTCGGCCTCCAATCTGGAAACCTCGGACTTGAGACGGTCGACTTTGTCCTGCTGAATCTGCACGTCCGCCCGCATCATCTGGTTTTGGCGGATCAATGGAACATAGCGAAGCGCCATGGCTCCAACCACCGCCAAGGAAATCAACACCACCAAGAGGCGATTCAACCACCCCAGAACACCCAGGGAAACGCGCTGACTGGTAGGGAAGGAACTCATTGCGATAGGAGACTATTTCGAAAATTCCCGCGCTGACTGCAATCGTTTGTCCGAATTAAAGATCAGTCGCAGATACCGCCCTGGTCCCGTGGCGATATCCACGGTGTAAAGCCCACCATAATATCCACGGTAACCCCGGGGGCCCCAGTCATTATAGGTGGCAAAGGTGCTGCCGGGATAGAGCATCCACTCCGCAACCGTCATTTGATCGCTGGTGGTGGCCACCTTGTCGGGGGGACCCAGTTCCTTGATGGCATCGTCGTAGGTGTACGATCCCACGCGCGATTTCCAATCGATCTTCGTGGCGCAGCCAACCCCCAACATGCCCATGAATATCGTCAGGACCGCCCATCGCAACCACTGACCTCCATGCCCCTTCACTTGGCAAAAGTATATTCATGGACGCCAGGGATGCAATGGACGAATTGGACTCCCATGCTTGCTGGAATGTCCATTCCCAGGCACGATCCACCTCTTGAAGGAGGCTGAAACCAATCCGGAAATGGGTGGTCCGTCCGACGGCATACGAGACGATGGGCAATCCCCTATTTCAATTTGGTTTAACCGCCATTTCGCCCAACCAACACCCGCACAGGCGTCCGCCTGGCCGCTTATTGAGGCCGGACATTCGGTGCTCATTGTCTCTCCGACCGGTACGGGAAAGACCTTTGCAGCTTTTTATCATATTCTTCATCAACTCGCACGACAACACGAGTCCGGCAACCTGGTCGAAGGAATCCAATGTCTCTATCTATCACCCCTCAGGGCATTGAGTTATGACCTCGAAAAAAATCTTCAACGCCCCCTTCTGGAAGCCTACGGACCTTCGCCACCCATTCAGGTCGGCTTGCGATCGGGTGATACTGAGGTCGCTGAACGTCAGCGACAATGGTCCCATCCTCCGCACATTCTGCTGACCACTCCTGAAAGCTTGACCCTGCTGTTGAGCCAGGCGCGATGGGTGTCGGCATTGACATCCATCCGGTGGGTGATCATCGATGAAGTCCACGCGCTCGCCGAAAACAAGCGGGGTGCCCTGCTCAGCCTCGCTATGGAGCGTTTGGATTCGCTGCCCGGACGTCAACGGGGTCCCTGCCAGCGCCTGGGCCTGAGTGCCACCGTCCATCCGGCTGTGTCCGTTGCCGAATTTCTGGTTGGAACCGGGCGGTCCTGCAAAATAGTCGAGGCATCCACGTCCAAGAAGATCGACATCCAGCTCTACACACCGCTTCAACGGCACCCCTACCCTCTCGCCGGCTTCAGCGGAGTCCGCATGATTCAGGAACTGGGCCGGTTGATCCGAAAGCACCGAACCACCCTCGTCTTTACCAATACACGCAGTGGCGCGGAATCGGCGACTTTCTGGCTCAAGGAAAACCTGCCCGACATTGCGGAGCGCATCGAGTGTCACCATGCCAGTCTCGACCGGGATGTCCGCTTGGACGTCGAGGACCGCTTAAAGCGTGGCGAATTGCTCTGTGTCGTTTGCTCCACCTCACTTGAATTGGGGCTCGATATTGGTTCCATCGATCTGGTGGTGATGTTGTCGACCCCCAAGGGGGTCAGCAAAGCGCTGCAACGGACCGGGCGTGCGGGGCACAGCCTCCACGAGGTCAGTCGGGGACTGTTGATGGCCACCAACGTCAATGACCTTATCGAATGCGCCGCTACCGCCCGGCTCGCCCGTCAAGGCCAATTGGACGCAATCAGGATTGCCCCGGCGTCGTTGGATGTGCTCGCCCAGCACCTCGTCGGCATGGGCTGTCACGGTGAAATCCGCATTGCCGAAGCCTTGGAACTGACCCGGCGTGCATACCCATACCGCGACCTCACCGATGCGGATTTTCATGCCGTCCTCGATTACCTCGCCGGGGGAGGCAAGTCCCTGCGCCAGCAGTATCAGGACGTGTTCGGCAAGATTGTCCTCGATGAGGAACGCGGCGTCTTCGAAACCCGGGCGGGGGCCACCCGGCGTGATTTTCTACAAAACATCGGGACCATCCCCAACGACGGAATGGTCCGAATCCTCCTCAAGAACAGCCCTCTCGGCATGGTGGAAGAGTCCTTCCTTCGCCAACTCCGACCCGGCGATATCTTCTCTTTGGCTGGACGGGCACTACGGCTCGACCGAGTGGGAATGATGGAGGCCTGGGTGGAACGCGCGGACGGTGCCACTCCCACGGTTCCCCGTTGGGGTGCCAATAAAATGGCGCTGTCCAACCGGGTGGGACGGGAGATTATCCTGTTTCGAAGCGAGTTGAGAAAACGGCTGGAAGCCATTCCTTTTCATCAATCCCCTTCGCTCATTCCCTGGATCGCCCGTCGCCTGGAGTGTGCCGAAAACAATGCCGCCATCATTTTTCGGGTTCATGCCACCCAACATCAGTTGAGCGAGCTCCCCACCGACGACTTTCTCCTGGTGGAAGAATTGCTGGCGGACGCCATTTCAGAGCCCGCGGACCCGGGTCCGGCGCAGTCCCAAGCTAGGCGCATGACACCGACTCGAACCGCCCCCGAACCACAGATGGCTCTGGAACTCTTGTTGGCGGACCCGCGGATTCAGCGCGGCTCGGAGGTCGCCAGCCGTCAACGCCCCCCAACATCGGATCGGGGCCCGGGGAAACGTCCCGCTCCACCGTCACCGGGAAAAGGGGCGGGCGGTCGTCATTACTTTTTCCATTCGCTGATTGGACGCGCGGCCAACGATGCCTTGAGCCGGGTTGTGGCCCTCCGGCTGTCCCGCCTACGGGGTGGCAACGCGGTGGCAACCCCGGACGACTACGGGTTCGTTCTGACCGTGGCGGCTCACCAGCACATTGAGGAGGTCGATTTGCCCGGATTGCTGACGAGCGTCGGATTTGAGGAGGAACTTCAAGAATCCCTCAACCGGTCCAATCTGCTGAAGTACTACTTCCGAAGTGCGGCTCAAACCGGACTCATGGTGTATCGCAACTACTTTGGCGAACAAAAGTCGGTGCGAAAGCTCCAGTGGTCTTCCGAAGTCATCTTCAATGTGTTGAGTGAACACGAGCCGGATCATGTCTTATTGCGGGAAGCCCGTCGGGATACGCTCCACACCCATCTTGACGCTGCCGGAGCCGAACGATTCCTGGTGGAACGCCAGGAAAGAAACAAACCGGTGCGCCTTCGGAAGCTGAGCCAGGTGTCGCCGCTCTCGTTCGGAATGTATGCCACTCAAATCAAGGAGGCCCTGCTGGTGGAAGACCCGCGGGAAACCATGGAACGTCTCTACCATCATTGGTGGTCCCAATTGGGTGGTTCTGAAAATGAAGCAGCCGTTCCCGAAAGTTGAAAGCCCTTGGACGGTCTAACGAATGGGAGCCCGTCCGGTGGGCCATCCTTCCAACTCCAACCATTCCGGAATTTGTTGCCCGGCCTAAAGCGCTTCATTCCGTTGCGTCCGCCCTATTCTTGACGATGGTCTGATCCTGCCCGATGCACCTGACCGCGCGCCAAACGACTCTGCTCGTTGCCCTCGTTTCCTTTGCCATCGGCGGCATTGTGACGCGGCAGTTGCTGGCCAAACGGAAGCATCAAGAGCTGGAGTTTTGGGTTCACACTCATCATTGGGAAGGTCTGGATGCCACTGCCGACCAATTCCAAGCCCGCCAGAAGGCTTTTCTTCTCGAGCACCGGGACGCTGCCCTTCCCTATCTCATTCGGGAACTGCAGCGGCAGGATTCCACCATCGAGGTCGTGCACCGGTGGATGTTGTCCCGCGGTTGGGGACGTTTTGCAGGTTGGTTGGAACCGCGAAAATTGTCCAGCATTGCCCGGAGTGAGGCCGCCGGTTCACTCCGACTCCTTGGCACCAACAGCCAACCAGCCCTTTCAGCGCTCTGGCAGTGCTATTCCAACGCCACCAGCCGAGGCTGGGGTCCGTACTATCGCGAGATGTTGTCGATGGCGACCACCCTCGCGGTTCTCGATGGAACCCATCTCGAGACCGTTTCCATCCTCAGTCAAATGACCAATTCCAGTCGGGCCATGGAACGGATTCCCGGGTGGGTCATCGCCGCCTCCTTTGGGCCGAACAACACGTCGGCGGTGGAGTCACTTCGCAAGGAACTGATGCCGGACCCGGATTCGGCATTGCCGGCTCTGACTGCCAGCCAAATGATCGGGGACATCGGTCCTCCGGCGGCACATCTCACTCCGCTGGTCCGGACGGCCATCGCCCGCACCTATCTCAGTTGGCCATTGACCGGCCTGGCGGTGGCGTCACACCGCCTGTGGTTGGCGGACGGCGACCCTCAATTGGCCTTGCAGGTGGTCCGTCGGGCTTGGTCGGAGTTCACACAACGGTTGGACGCCGACACCCCACCGAAGAATGCCGGTCCAAGCACCGAAATGGATCGGGCCAGCATTTATGAGCTCGCCCGTTGGTTGGGCTCGATTCCCGAGGTTGCCCAGGAATTACGCCCTCTCATTCTTTCAATGCCTGACGCCGATAAAGATCGGGAGACCGCCCTCCGCTGCCTCGATCCTATTTCCCGGTAGGACCGTGATTTCGCTTCCCGGTGTCGCCAGTCGGATGGGCCGTTGAGCCGCCGACCTGGCCCGAAACGGGTCCCAGCCGGGTGGAGCTTGCGCCGACTGACGTGCGGCTACCAGCCTGGAGGTGTTAGGCGATCTTCACCTTGAGCTTGTGTTCTTTGAGCGTGGCTCGATTGAGTTGGGAGATAATCCGCTGGGCGTGCTCGGCGGCCACGTCAACAAACAGATGACGTTCCCGCAGATCGACGCGTCCCACGGTGGCCGCTGGAAGGCCGGTGCCGCCCAGAATGGCTGCGACGACATCGTCGGAGGTCACTCCCATGGCTTCACCCACATTCATGTAAAGGCGGGACTGGTCGGGTCCGGGGGCCCGGCTAACCTTGGGTCCAACGGGGGGCCCCAATCCTTTGGGGACGTTGGGAACTTTGACTTTGGGCGGGATGACGACAGGGGCAACGGGAACGACGACCTCGACCGCAGGCTCCTGAATCGAGGTGGGCTCAACAACAGTCGGTGGAACTTCCACGACCGAAGGCGCTGCCTCTAAAGTGGGCTCTTTCGATGGCATCGGAGCCTCGGGGCTCTCCGATGAAGTGGACGAGGGATGGGGAACCGTGGTGGCACGCGCCAGCACTGGAACGCGCTCGGTCGAGGCCGAGACGGCAAGACGGGGGGCTGGCGCCTCATCCCTCCGTGGTTTGGCTGCTTCGGAACGTCGACGCTCGGGGCGCTCCACGCGGGCTGTTTCCGGAGCCGGACGATCTTTGGGGGACGGTTCCGTGGGAGCGGGTGCCACAGGCGCGGGGACAGGGCCGCGATTCTGGGGCGGTCGGTCTGTAGGAGGGCGAGAGACTGGCGGACGCTCGGCCACCGGGGCAGATCGTCCGGGCGCTGCCTCGGCACGTTCCCGGGCGGGAGCATCCCGGCCCGTTGGGGACTTGGGGGCGGGCTCCCGTCGTCCGGCATTCTCTGCCCCGCCCTGAAGTTCATGAAGCAGGGCCGACGCAATATCCGTCGAGCTATATCCCTCTTCCATCAATCGACCGAGCAACTGGTCCTGTTGCCGAAATTCACCCTTTTCCAACACCGCCCGCAGACGAATCAGGGTGGAATTGGCGCGGGCTTCCTCCACTTCAACCGCTGTCGGAATCTTGCCCCGCTGGATTCGCATCCGGGTAAAGCGCTCGATTTGCTGCAACAGAAAAACCTCGCGACCGGAAACGAAAGTGATGGCTTGTCCGCTGCGCCCCGCCCGTCCCGTTCGACCGATGCGGTGCACATAATCCTCACCATCGTAGGGGAGGTCATAGTTGAACACCACTTCGACATCGTCGACATCGATACCCCGGGCGGCAACGTCGGTGGCCACAAGGAATTCAAGTCCCGAACGCCGGAAGCGGGTCATGACTCGGTCCCGCATGGCCTGGCTCATGCCACCGTGCAATCGATCCGCCGAGTATCCCTGGGCATTCAGGTGTTCGGTCAGGTCGTCGACCATCTGCTTGGTATTGCAGAAGATAATCCCGAGCTTGAGGTCGTGGATGTCAATCAGGCGGGTGAGCAGCTCAACCTTGAAGCGCCGGTCCACTTCATAATAGTGCTGTTCGACCGTCGGAACCGTCATGGCGGTCTGCTGAATTCGGACGCTCTTGGGGTCCTTGGCAAACCGTTGAATCAGGTCCTGGATGGGACGCGGCAGGGTCGCTGAAAAGAACACGGTCTGACGGATTTCTGGCAGGGCTTCGAGAACAAATTCGATATCCTCACGGAACCCCATGTCGAGCATCACATCCGCCTCGTCGAGGATGATCATTTTGACCTGGTCCAGGCGAAGTGTACCCCGGCGCATGTGGTCCATGACCCGTCCAGGAGTCCCGATCACAATCTGGGCACCCTGCTTCAATCCCATCAATTGCCGGTCATACGACTGACCTCCATAGATGGGCAGGGCATTCACGCCTCGCTTAAACAAGGCGAGCTTATGGACCTCTTCCGAAACTTGGATGGCCAGCTCGCGCGTGGGACAAAGAATGAGAATCTGGACCGCACGCAGCTGTGGCTGGACCTTTTCGATGGCCGGCACAGCAAAAGCAGCGGTCTTGCCCGAACCCGTCTGCGATTGGCCAACGACGTCCTGGCCCAACAGTAATAGTGGAATCGCCTCAGCCTGAATGGGGGAGGCCTGCTCGTATCCGAGTTTGTCGATGGCCTTGAGGACCTCCGGCGAGAGGCCCAATTCAGAAAACAGTTTTGTAGTCACGCAATCGTCCCGAAGGACGACAGGAAGCTTATCGGAATCCTGCGAAAATCGAGAGGCAATTCTTCAAAGCGGTCTTTTCATCTCTGCAGCCAGGCGGGCACTGAACTCCCGGGCGGCATTGTATCCGGAAAGTTGCAGCTTGGTCTGCAAGGCCGCCACCTCGACCAGATTGCCCAAGTCTCGCCCCGGACGCACCGGAATCGACAAATGCGGTATCGACTGTCCCAAAACCGGCAACATTTGATGGTCCAGCCCAAGCCGATCCACATCCTCATCCGGACTCCATGTCTTCAGGGTGACGATCAAATCGATGCGTTTTTCGCGTCGAATGGCACCGACGCCGAACATGGCCGCTACATCAATAATGCCGATACCTCGCACTTCCATCAGATTCCGGCCCAACTCTTTGGCCGTACCGATCACGTCCTGGCCATCCTCCACCCGCACCAAAATCACATCATCCGCCACCAGGCTGTGACCTCGCTCCAACAACCCCAGCACCGCTTCGCTCTTGCCGATACCGCTTTCACCCTGAATGACCACCCCGATTCCCTGTATGTCCACCATGGAACCGTGAAGCTGGCCGCGAGGAGCAAACAGGTTTTCCAAAGCAAAGGTGGCCCGGCTGATCAGGGTCATCGTGATCAGGGACGACGTAAACAAAGGAACGTCATTGTCCTCGCACGCCTTGATCCAGAGAGGCCCTGGCACTAGGTTGCGGCATATCACCAAGCACGGAATCCGGTGGGAAAACAGCTTTTGGACCCGTTCGGATCGAACCTCCGGGCTCAACGAACGCAGGTAAGCCGTCTCCACATTCCCGATCACCTGAACCCGTTTGGGGGCAAAATATTTCTCGAATCCGGCCAGGGCCAACCCGGGACGATTGACCGTCGGCTCCCGGATGGGGCGCGAAAGCCCCTCCGCACCACCCACCAGATGGAGACCCAGTTCCGAGCCGTGTCCCTTGTAAAACTGGTTCACGGTCACCGATGTGGTTGAAGGAATGGTCTTCATGGGCAAGGAACACCTCCAAATTCCGGACGTGCAGACCGCCGGCCAACGGGACGCGCTCCTGCAAGTCCCAAATCATTGCGGGGATCATTCCCTTCCCCGATCGAAAGGCCACCCGGTTTCGAGGGTATCCATAAACCGACCGTGGATGGCGCGGAAAACAGCGATGAAAAAGCGATGGGCTTTAGGCGACAACGGAGGCGATCCGAACCGCCACGGCTCGCCGGGAGGCTCGCCCTACCACGGGCTTGTGACACCTCACGATGACCGACAAAATACCCGTTCCATCGGTTGGGCGAGTCGATGCACCCCTGTGTTGGCTGGCTCATGGAGGAGAACCGGAATCGGCGGCACTACAGATTAAAGTCCGGACCCAGGTATATTTCACGGGCCTTGGGATCATTAATCATCTGCTCCGCAGGGCCTTGGTAAACCACCTGCCCCCGGTTGATCAGATAAGCACGGTCCACGAGTTTCAGGGTTTCCCTGGCATTGTGGTCGGTCAACAGGATGCCCAGGCCCCGCTCGCGCAATCGTCGAAGGATTTTTTGGACCTCATAGACGGCGATCGGGTCGATGCCGGCGAACGGTTCATCCAGCAAAAGCAGCTTGGGGCTGGTCACCAATGCGCGGGTGATTTCAAGCCGCCGCTTTTCGCCTCCACTCAACTGATAAGCCAGACTCTTGGAGAGACGGGCCAAATCGAGTTCATCCAGCAGTAAGCCAAGACGGGTCAGACGTTCCTTGCGCCCCAAATCCAGGGTTTCGAGGATGGCCAGGATGTTTTGTTCGACCGTCAATTTCCGAAAGACACTGGATTCCTGCGTCAAGTAACCAATCCCGAGCCGCGCCCGGCGGTGCATGGCCATTCCGGTGATGGGTTGATCGAGTAGCGAGACCGTTCCCTGGTCCGGGCGCACCAGTCCCACAACCATGTTGAAGGTCGTCGTCTTTCCGGCCCCATTGGGCCCCAGCAAGCCAACAATCTCACCGGCGGCCACTTCAATCGAAACGCCGTCAACGACGCGGCGGTCCCGGTAGGCTTTTGCCAGGGAGTCGACGGTCAGCAGGTGAGGGACTTTGGCCATGGCACACCCGTTCAGGGCGAATTCGTGGAACCGTCGCGTTTGGGGTTGAGATTGAACTGCCCCACTTTAAACCGGCTCTGTGACTTGCCGGAACCGGTGAATTTGCCGGTCGTCCGATTGTAGGTGAGCTCCTCGGCGGAAATGGCTGCGGTTGCCGTGATCACACGAGGAGATCCGGTCTCAGGTGAACCTGTGAGCACGACGGTATTATTGGTTCCGATGAACACGGCCTTGGAGCAATAAGCCCAATTGGTCTCAATCGGCCGGACCATGGCGGCAGCTGCACCCGCCACAGACTCGGCAGAGACCTCGTTGGTGGAACCCGACTTGGAGGTGGACGGCTCATTCACCTGAAGCAATTGAATCACGACGTTGGTCGTCGCAATGATGGTGGAGAATTTGCCGGTTGCATCCCGCTGGGCGAGGAGGTCCTCACAGGTCAGATTCAATGCCCCGGGAATGGTCAATTGGACGTTGCCAAAATGCCGGATAAGACCTTCGCGCTTCTCAAAACTGAACCCCACCGAGTCAATCTTTCCCTCGCCCGCGGGAATCGGGTCCGGTTCGACCGCCCCCAGTTGAGCCGCAAGGGCAACACTGATCCAGATGGCATGGCGTGAGTTCATGGGGTGGTTATGGATGAGAAAAGGCGGAGTCGGCGAGTCGGAAAACGGTGTGAGCTTGATTGGAGATGACCAGTCGCCCGGTGATTTGTTCCCAAAGGAAACCTTCGCCAGAGACCCGGAAGGTCCCGCTGGATTGAACGACCGTGAGCGGTCCATCGGAACTCACCGTTTTGGTGGCCAGGGAATACACGCAGTCGGGGGCCTCTCCCACGAGGTTGGGCGTTCCATCTTCGTTGAAGGTCTCGATGTGCAACTGGCGGAAACGGAGTTGATTGCCTCCGATAGGCTCCACGGACGCTCCCCGCAGATTGGCTTCGAGTCGGCCCTCCTTGTTGTAAAATGGATAATTGACTCCCGCACCCTGCCCGACCGATGCACCGGTGCCGCCACTTTTCACCACCGCGTTGGTTTTTCCATCCGCCGCCGAAAGGCAAAAGGCCAACATCAAGCCTACCAGGGACATCTGACCCACCGTATTCCGCACGCGGCTAAACAAGGCGGTCATTCGTCACGCGGCAAATTTTTCAACCATGGTGTCCCAATGCCCCTGGGCTTTGAGGATCAGCTCCACCACCTCGCGAACGGCACCCCGTCCTCCACCCGCCGCACAGACGTGGTGAGCCAATGCCTTGGCCTCCGGCATGGCGTCGGCTGGCGCCGCAGAGAACCCCGCTCTTCGAAGTGTCCCAAGGTCCAGCACGTCATCCCCAATGAAGCTGACCTGCTCCCAGGCAAGTCCGGTTTCCGATAGGAGGCCCTCAATCAGTGTGACCTTGGGGGTCGAGGATTGAAGCACGTAGTCAACCTTCAGGTCTGCGGCACGATCGCTGGTCGCCGTTGATGGACGCGCCGAGACCCAGCCGACCTTGATCCCCTGCATCTGAAGCAGGCGAAGTCCCAGACCGTCCCGGATGTCAAACGTCTTCCATTCGCCACCCGGTCCCATCACCACCGTTCCGTCGGTGAGAACGCCGTCCACATCGCATAAAAACAGCCGGACCGCCCGCAGTCGGGGCAACAGATCGGATGAGCTCAAGGACACGCTCCGATTGGAACGCAAGCCGTCGAAGGAACCAAGCCCGAATCCGGTCGCGCCGTGCCATTCACGGTGGGTTGCGAAGCCAGCGATATGCGGGAGTATTGAAGGGTTTAAAACGTCATGCCCCGTTTTTCCGAATACATGGGAGTTGATTACTCCGGGGCTGCCACTGCAGATGATGGGCTACCTGGACTCCGCATCTATCGCGCGACCGACACTCAGGAACCCGAGGAAGTCGTGCCCCGGTCTTCGGAAGTAAACCGCTGGTCCCGCCGTGCCCTGACTGAATGGTTGACCACCGCATTGGGTCGCTCCGAGCCCGTCTTGCTGGGAATCGACCACGCCTTCTCGTTTCCATGGGCCTATTTTGAAGAGTATTCGTTACCTCCGAACTGGTCCCATTTCCTGGAAGACTTTTGTCGACATTGGCCGACCGACCAACCAGGGATCACCGTCGAAAGCATCCGACGAACCAGTCCATCCTCTAGGTCTCAGCGGACGGGAAGTTCTCGTTGGCGACGACTGACTGACCGTCGGGCTGGTGGCGCCAAATCGCCCTTCCACTTCGACGTTCCCGGGTCGGTGGCCAAATCCACCCATGCAGGCCTGCCCTGGCTCCTGCATCTCCGGAATGTCCTGGGTGATCGGATTCACTTTTGGCCGTTTGACGGCTGGTCGCCACCTTCGGGGCGTCATGTGATCGCCGAAGTGTATCCGTCGCTGTGGAAGGAACCCTCACCTCAAGCCCGTCGAACACCCGACCAACAGGATGCCTACGCGGCCTGCCGCTGGCTTCAGGCGGCCGACCAGACGGACCGATTGGAGGCCTATCTGCGTCCTGGGTCATCTGAGGCAGACCGACAGTTGGCGCAAATCGAAGGATGGATTCTTGGCGTACCGACCGACGAGAACCGACACTTCGCTGAAACCGCTGCAATCCGCTCCCCCTGATTTCTCATGCCCACCTTCTCAACCGAACAATGGCTACCCCGTCCTCTGGAGGAAATTTTCCCTTTTTTCTCCGACGCCCGAAACTTGGGGCTGCTCACTCCACCCTGGCTCCAATTCAAGGTCGTCACTAAAGGACCCATTGTCATGGCTGCCGGCACCCTGATCGATTACCGCATTCGGTTCCGAGGCATTCCTCTTTGGTGGCGGACCCGGATTCTCGAGTGGAATCCGCCCTTTCGATTTCGCGATGACCAGCTCCGGGGGCCATTCCGGAGATGGGTCCATACCCACACGTTTGTCTCTAAAGACGGCGGAACCTTGTGCAAAGACGATCTGGAGTATGCCGTCTGGGGAGGGGCTTTGCCGGACCGCTTCTTTGTCCGACCGGATGTAGAGCGCATTTTCGCCTTTCGCCAGGCGGCTTTGGCCGCCAGATTCACAAAAGCCTAAGGTCCGTTCTTGAATCGCTCCCGAGCCCTCTGCTGAATCCCAGTCACACGTCGTTGGCCATGCCGACAGCACCATCACCATCATCGACGCCCGCCCCTACCTTTCGGTGGGCACGCTGGTTCCTAGGGGGGAGTTGCCTGTTGAATGGTGTATTGGCCATGATGGTTTTAATCCGTGGAAGCCATCTGGCCCGTCGACTCGATGAATCAGATTCGTCGGTCACCCCTAAGCCAGAACTTCCGGCATCGACTCAAACCTCCACGGCCCAACCTCCAGCAACAGGAGCCGTTGTTCCCAGCCGGTTCCAGATTTGGTCTACGCTTGAATCGACCAACCTCCTCCTGTACGCCGAAAACCTCAGGAAGGCCGGGTGCCCAGAGAAAACGGTTTGCGACATTGTGGTTCCAGCGTTGAGTCGCTGGGAGGCCGACCGTTTCTCGGAAGTGGCCATTGCCCATTCCGACGCCGGAAGCAATTACTGGGCGACGGGCAAGCGCCGCCGGGAAATCAACGGGGTGATGCACCAGGAGCGGGAAAAGATTCGAATCGCGAGGAAGCAAATTCGAAAGTCTCTGCTTTGTCCCGACACGGAACCTTTTAAACAGGAAAATGAACAGGATTTTCTGGTTTTTGGCTTCCTGAGACCCGACCAACTCCAGGGAATCGAGCAACTGCTCGCCAAGGCGGCAGAGCGCATTGAAAACTGGCAGGAAAAGGGTTGGGGCTTCAGCGCCCGGTCTGCGCCGGATAGCGCAAGAAAACCTTCGGATTTTCTTCAAATTCAGGCAGAGGTCAAGGCATTCGACACCGATGTTGCGCAACTGATGTCCCCGGCTGAGCTCGAGGAACTGAAGGCACGCTATTACTACTTCGAACGAGGCTCATTCCGTCAGACCAACAGCCCCTTTGATGGCTCCGGGATATCCCCAGCCGAACTCCGTTCCCTCACGTTGCTTCAAGTTCAGGCCGAAAAAAATCCAATGGCCACACTGAATCCGTACTGGAGCATCTGGGACCAACTTCAGGAAAGCTCGTCCGACGAGAATGCCGCTCCACCGGTGGATGATTTGATCGCCTTGCTTGGCCCCCAGCGGACTGCGGAATACCTCCGGGCGACGGACCCGACCTACAACGACCTCCGGGAATTGCTCAGTGCACGGAAGCTTCCTCTGGAACTGGCAGACGCCGGTTATGCCCTGGTCCAGCAATCCCTTTCGACGGTTAATCAACTCCGCGTCGAAGCCGAGCAGGACCCTCCGTCGGTTCGACAGGGAATGAAGAAATTACGACAGGGTCTCCTGGAACAATGGGGCTCCATGCTGGCCGGGATTCCCGAGGATGCTCGAACCGCTGAACTGAAACTGTGGACAGACCAGGCGCTGCGACGGGCCTGGGAACAAGCGGGGAAAGGGCCATGAAAACCGCGTTCGCGATTGTCGCCTCGTTGTCCCTGAATGCCCTACTGGGGTTAATGCTCCTTCGGGGCTGGTCCCATTCGCTTTCTGAGCATCCGACGGACCTTTCGGAGACGGCACCTTCGATATCAGAAGCGGACCAACCCCAAACGGTGGACCAGAAGCCCGCAGAGTCACCAGCGATCGCTTTGCCCCGTCCATTCGATTGGTCACAGCTCCATACCGAATCGTGGACCACTTATCGGGACGATCTGCGGAGCATCGGATGTCCCAATGCCACCATCCGCAACATTCTTCGTCCGCTCATTCGTCGCCATTTTGCAGAACAGCGGCGAAAGCTCTTCACCCCATGGATTCCCCACTTCTGGGAACTTGGCTGTCCTCCGAGGTCGGATTGGGCTCAACTCCAGGCATCGGCCAACGCCATCTCCCGTCAGGAACGAGACGCGCTCAAAGATCTGACCAAGGGAGGCGACGGCACCACCCTCTCCAATACGTTGAATCCAGAAGTCGATTCACAACTGGCTTTTCTCTCCGAGGATAAACGGGAGCAGGTTCGGGATATTCTCAAACAAATTGAAATCGACCGTCTCGACCAGCGGCGTCTCGCCATTCGCAATGGAGGTCCGAATTTTGAGTGGCAATCGAAGGTTGCAGACGAATTCGAATCCCGGAAAGAAAGTCAGTTGGCAACCATTCTGACACCGGAAGAGCTCGAGCAATTGAAATTGCGTCAGTCGGATCGCGCCTCACTCCGGGAACTCGATTCGGTGGATTTGAGCGAAGACGAGGTGGCAAAAATCATCCGAATTCGCGAGAACGCCCACGGGAAGCCATCTCCGGACGCTTCGGCTCCCACAGAAGAAGAGCAGGAGATTGAAAAGCTGCTGGGCCCGGAACGCGCCAGGCAGTTGAAGTTGGCTGAAGACCCGGATTATCAGAGGGCCCGGGAGGTCGCCGCCTACTTGGGTGACCCAGACCAAAAAGCGATTCAACTCCTCGCCATCCAATCCCAATTCGTCGATATGGGCGAGCGCATGGCCGTTCCTCCAGACGGTGGGACACCACCCACCCCTGAGGAATTAAACTCAGCGAGAGAAGCCGTTCGGAAAGGACTCTTGGACCAAGTGACCCAACTGACCGGCGACCCGAAGGCAGCCGCCTTGTGGGAGTACCTGAACAAGGATTGGCTCGACGAGCATTTCAAGGCACCGGATGAGCCCGATCCGTGGGATGACCCGCCGGACTCGAAACCGTAGGTAGGCGCCCACCAAACGAAGGTTCCATTTCGCCGGGATGGGGGCTTCCGATTGGTCGGTGCAAGTTGGCGACCCTCGGCTACAAAGTGTGGCAGCGGCGTCCCGCCGCTTTCCCGGCAACATTTGGAAGGGCAACGACAATCTTTTTTTACCTAATTGTGGACTCCCGGTCGCTCAGCGGAGACGGACGTTCGGCGGCTTCGGGCAAAGCGGCGGGAC
>CAITXU010000216.1 GCA_903896505.1 uncultured Verrucomicrobiota bacterium
CCTACGAAGTCGGGCTTGGGTACCCCCTCCAAAGGAGCCGACAGCACGCGGCGAATCTGACGGCCAGCGGAGCGAAGCGACTCCGGGACGTAAATGACGCTTTTCATGAGGCCAGGGTACCAGTGACTTTTTGGTCTTCCAGGAAAATATTAAAACTCGGCGTCAATCAGCTTCCACGTCGTGGACAGTTTCAGTACCCTGCCAACATGGCTGGCACTGGCCCGCTTGAAAGTAATCCGAACTAAGCGCGCGGAGTCACGGCGTAACATTATTTTGTCACCGGCCTTCAAATTAAAGTCACGGAAGAACGCCGTCATTCCTGTCAAGCGATACTCGTTGCGAGTCCCTCCAAAGAAACGGTTGTTGTAGTAGATGAAGACGAAAGCCCACACACGCCCGGAATCATCTATAATGTCCAACACTTCGCGGGGGTTCTTCAGCTTCGCATTCAGAACCGGAAAGAAGGAGAGAATATTCGAAGCCTTCGGAACACAAATCCCGGCTTGGTGTCCGCCCGTTTCTCCAGTATCGTTTGCGGTCAGGACCTTTTCGATGGCGTGTGTTGACATGCTGACTATTTAGGTTGACGGCATTGGCGAAATTCTGAATGCGCGCAACAAATCATCCACCTCGTGGTTGCGTCCATCCGTGCCGACAATCGCGGCGGCAGCCAAAACTCGCTTGCGTTGCATACGGTCGTGGATCACCTCTTCCACGGTGTTGACATAGAAAAGTTGATGCACGGTTACGGCTTTGGTCTGCCCCCGGCGGTAGGCACGCGCCGATGCCTGATCCTCCACGGATGGATTCCACTCCGGATTGAAGTGAATTACATGGTTTGCGGCCGTGATGTTTAGCCCGGTACCTGCGGCCTTCGGATTTAGCACCAACACTGCGGACGATTTCTGAGCTGCGAACCGGTCAACTTTGATCTGGCGTTGTGGCACTTGCACACGGCCGTCTATGAAGTCGGCTGGAATTCCTATCCGGCCGCCAATCTCAGTGACGAGCAGATCGATGCTTTTTTGATAGGACGTAAAGATAAGTGCCTTGCCATCGCTGTCGGTCATCTCGTCGATAATTTCCAGGAGTCGTTGTAACTTTACTGAACACTCTGCCGGGTCGATAATGTTGCGAAACCTGTCGGTGAGCCAGGGATGTGTGGAAAACATTCGCAGCGAGGTAAGTGCCGAAAGGCCCGCCCCCGGCCCATGGGTAGCAGCATCCGCGCGCATGGTTTCGTAAACGGCGGCGGATGCATCGTCCAGCATCAATGGCTGCGGAATGTCGATTCGTTCCGGCAAATCTCCCGCAACATCCGACACCATGCGTCGGAGAATCAAGGGTGTCACTACCGGCTCCAGAAGTGCCGCGCCTGACACCGTATCGGGATGTCGTCGCTCAAATTCTCTTAACGGCCCAAGCAATGAAGGCAGCACAAAGTCCGTGATAGACCAAAGGTCTTTGAGCCGATTCTCGACCGGTGTACCAGTGACAGCTATCACGCACTGGCGCGGAATTGTTTTGAGTTGGATCGTTCGCCGAGCATCCGGATTTTTGATGCCCTGCGCCTCGTCCACAACCAAAATATGCCACTTCAAGTTGCGCAAGAGCGAGATGTCCGCGACTGCGGTTTCAAAGGATGAAATCACAACATCCTGCCGCCGGAGTTCGTCAGGAAGCCCGGTGCGGCGTGAACCGCTGTGGACACAAACCCGCAATTGTGGCGCAAAGCGGATAAGCTCGCGCCTCCAATTCTCCAACAGTGTTGCCGGTGAAACAACAAGGTTAGGGCCTCGGCCCTGTTCGGCTGCCTCCAGCAAAAGGCAAATTACTTGCACTGTCTTACCCAATCCCATTTGGTCAGCGATCACGCCGCCGATACCGCCACGGACCATAAATGAAAGCCAACGAAATCCGTCAAGCTGGTACGGATACAATTTACCAATCAACGAGGCTGGAGCGTTCCCTTCCAATTCCGTCGCGACAGCCGAAGCAGAGAGGGCTTTTGCCGTTCTGTCGTCCACGATCACCCCTTTTACAGGACGGCGGAGAATGTGCATGTATTGCAGCAGGGTAAGAATCCCAAATGACTGCACTCCGGCTTCGCGGAGAAATCTGGTTGTCTCATCCACTGCGCCTGATGGCAATGGCATCCAGCGCCCCCCACCCAGCGCGTAATCCAGAAGTTTCTCCCCGTCACATGAAACGTCAGCTTCGTAGATGCCTTCTCGCGCGGCCATTCTACAAACTATTGCTGGACCTCCCTTTCGGGCTTCAACTTCAATCACAAGCAAGGGGTCTGCAGTATATTGCGAAAACTGAACCCGGGTCGCAAGAAAATCTGCCTTACTTACGGGCACACCTCGAATCGCATCAGACCCCTCGAAGATAACCGAATATATCTCTTCAGCAAGCGGCGACACCACATGCAGGCCGTAACTTATCTGGAAGATTTTTCCGTTGGTGAGCGTGACAGACACGGAGATAGGTTATACTGACATGGCTTTCCGCCTTTCCTCCACCAATAGGCGAAGTCGTTCGAGGCTTACGGGCGGCTCTTCTCGATGTGCCATCGCATGGCAGTTCGCGCAAAGCGGTTCAAGTTCTGTCGCAACATCGATTCCGTAATCCGGACCGAGCGACGCGATGGATTTAACATGGTGAATTTCGATATAGTTGATACCCAGATGACCATATTTTTCGGCGAAGTCAAAACCGCAGACCGAGCAGCGTGAACCCTTTAATTGGATGCAAGCTTCCCGATTCACCTTTTTTCGTTCGTATCGCGTAATCAGTGATTGCACCGAACGGCCTTCCGTGTCACCTGTGGTTACCAATTCGTTCTCCTCCACGCCGATCAGTGTCGCCATCATCCCAAATAAAGGGACAACCAGGTCAAGTATGAGTCTTTCCAACTGAGCGTCGTTTCCTAGTTCGACAACGAGCGGGGTAAGTTTCAAGGAAAGCTCTAGAAGTGACCAATGTTGCGGCCATGTGGCCGGCCGACCGGCCACTACTTCGGTTCCGTTTACTCGCATTTGAAGTTTTACTCTTCGGGCTTCTATTCCGTTAGCGAACGCAGTAAATGTTTTCCGGGCTTCATCGCTGCATTTGCCCATGCTCTCAATCAACGGTCCAGCGAAGTTGCCTGCTACAAACGACGCTTCCGCATTGCGCCATCCCAGACGGAACCGAACAACGAATGTTTCGTTAGGGTGCCCGTCAGCCGGTACGAACTCGCAGAACGCACCGTCCGCGTCAGGGATAATTCTCCCCTGCACAGAAAGGCCAACTCGATCTGCGACGGCGTGAACTGCAAACTCTGCAATTTTCCGATTCATTCGGACGTTTGCGGGTCAGGCAAATCTTCAACCAGCTTCCGCAAGTTGCGCGACACCTCGTAGCGGAGTTCTACAAACGTGCTCTTTGTTGAATTGCTGACGCAGTTCAGCTCCGCAACGGACATACCCCACAAGAGCGCATCCATACCCTGGACCGTAACGCCCTCCGCGATGTTCGGCAGATAGACCTTGTGGTAGTAGGGATGCCCAGTGTTAATCCGAACACCGCAGTGGCCGTCGATCAAGCACGGTTCCCAAAGTAGTCCATCGTCGATGCTGGCCACAGGTTGCACATGGACTTCTTGCGGCTTGGAGGCAGTCGTTATCTTTAACTTCAGCGTGACCGGCCCCTGCTTGTTGATGATCTGCGCTTCATTTTTTGATCCGTCAACCGAATGAACTGTCGGCTGGTTAATCGCGCCTTCCTTCGAGGTGATGTTTCGATTGGAACTGTCATGTGCAGTTTTCGATGCCTGAGCCGTCTTCGCTTTGGTCCCTTTTCGGTAAGCTTCTTCCGCCGCTCGCCGTGGCGGAGTGAGGAAGTCCAGAACGTGATCGTAAAGTGATTCGTTAAGGATTATCTGTGACTTCTTTATGTCGATTTGGAACGCCTCGTCCAACCTATGGTCAAATGTAAACTCGACGCGGAGAAGGCTTACGTGCGGCTCCTTTGAGAACATCCGCAGCCAATCCGGTCCGTGAATTAGTCGATTTTCGCGGTAAATGTAGATGCCTTGATTGGCGTTACTGATTCTAGCGTTCTTTGCAGCCTCTTCCGTCGAAAACTCTTCCTTTCGCGGTAGCACATAGGCTTTCATTTTGAAAGTGGCCTTGCTCCCGGTCGGGAGTTCAACCTCCGTTTCGTCCTCGCTGACGACTTGAGACTCAGTGGCGGCGAAAGGATCCCACGGAAGGATATCCTTGCCATCGAGCCGCATTCTCAGGTGTTTTGCTCGCGAATCAGTGGAGTCCAGAAATCGCTGATAAACTGTTCCAAGATGATCGCGAAGATCATCGCTGAATTTCCCCAACGCCTTCTTTGCAGGTGCACCGATTTGTTTGGAATAGCTCTTTAACAAGCGATCCACCTTCTCCCAAATCACCAGAGTTCCACTGTGAGATGGAATACAATTATCAAACGCGTCCCTCTGTTGAACGGTTGGCGTGTCAATAATCAACTCCCATTTATTTGTGTCTTTGACGTGGTCCAAATCCCACGTTGCACGAATAAGCGGACCATCTGGGCTGTTCCGAGAAATCACAACCAATTTCCGACAGAACGCGGTCGATGCAGTTTTCAATCCGAGCCCGAATTTGCCCAAACTCGCAGCCGAAGGTCGTGCCTTCGAGCCATACTTCATCGCGTTAATCAGCCCGTCCCGGTCCATCCCGATACCGTCATCGTAAATAGAGAGAGTGACATGCCCGCGAAAATCCATCTTCAGGTCAATGTCGACGAACGAAGCCTCGGCAGCAATCGAGTTATCTACAACGTCCGCGACTGCCGTATTGAACTGGTAACCGGTGTCCCGTAATCCCTCGACCATCCTCACAGGATCAGGGAGTAGCTCCATCTTCTCACTCACGATGATCTCCTTTTATTTTGGATTGAGTATTTGACTGACTGTCGGACAACAAGGTCCGACGAAGTTGGGTTTTGATTCTTGGTCTCTCTCAGCTCCAAGTCAGGTCGATAGTCGGGCGGCCTTTGCAAAGTTTCAATCACAGATCGAGCGACCCGTTCCACGACTGGTATTACAACCGAGTTTCCGAACTGGCGATAGGCTTGTGTATCTGACACGGGAATCTTGAAATCTGCTGGGTAACCCATCAACCTTGCACATTCCTTCGGGGTTAGTCGGCGCGGGTTCTTCCGCGGGCCTTGCGAGATAAGTATTTCGGATCCGTCCTTGTGATAGCGGGCACTAAGGGTTCGTGTCACGTCCTTGCCCGTTACTAGTCCAAAACCAAACCCATTGCC
>CAITXU010000217.1 GCA_903896505.1 uncultured Verrucomicrobiota bacterium
AATTACTGCAGGGATCATCACCACTCCTGATCTAAAGGCACCTTGGTATCGAGGCTCATGCCGACCCGGAGACCTTCCCATCTGCGCACGTCAGGCGATTCAGTCCCAGTTGTATCCAGCCCCCCCCCGTTACCACGGCCGGAAATCTGTCCTGTAACCATCCCGAACGCCGCCAGGCGGCATTCGACGAATCGGTTTAGCGGAAAAAATCAGGCTTTGCCGCCAAAACTAACGTAGTCATCCAGGTCCAGGAGGTCGAACCAGTTCCCGATGTCTTCTCGTTGGGGGCCGATTTTGGTGTGGATGCCGTTGAAATACTCCCGGCCTTCGGAATCCGATGGTGTCCGGGAGGATTGCCAATTTGACCATTGGATGATTTCCCAATCCGACGGCTTGGTCGTGGAATGGGCCTGAATCCAAGTCCAAAGTTCGCCATCGCTCTTGTCGGCGGCCACCTGCGCCTGGAAATCCTCGGCTGAAACTCCCAGGAAGTTGAGGACCCGTTGGTCCAAGGGACAATTGAAATGGTATTCGCCATTCTTCCCGGCAATTGTTGCCCGGCATTTGTCAATCATTCGGGG
Source organism: uncultured Verrucomicrobiota bacterium (assembly GCA_903896505.1). Taxonomy (GTDB): domain Bacteria; phylum Verrucomicrobiota; class Verrucomicrobiia; order Limisphaerales; family UBA9464; genus CAILNN01. Next base: position 582 of record CAITXU010000217.1, read on the forward strand.
TAGTGCGCAAACGCCGCCCAATTGGGCACGGGCACTGCGAGGGGGGTGAATCGTCAGGTCGGGAAGGCTAAAATTCATAGATGAGTGTTGAAGGCATAGAACCCCGAAGCCGGAAGCGCAATCCCCTAGTGTGTAACGGTGGGGTGACGGGGCACCCGCCGGGCCTCAGGGGTCAGATCGAATAGTCCAGACCCAGGTCCGGCTTGATGCGCAAGGCATCCGCCCGTTGAACCAAGTCCGCGACCGTGAGGTTCTCCAACAACCCGGCAATCGCATCGCGCACTTCCTTCATGACGGATCGTAATGCACACCGTGATTCATCAGGACAATTGCATCGCTCGTAAAATTTGACGCTGACGCACCCGACAGGGGCCAGCTTTCCTTCCAGATGGCGAATAACCGCCGCCAGCGGAATGGATTCGGGAGCTCGAGACAATCGATATCCGCCGGCAACGCCCCTCCGGCTTTCGACAAATCCGGCCGTTCGGAGCTCATTGAGGATTTGTTCGAGAAAGCGTTTGGGGATGTTCTCCTGTTCGGAAATCGCCTGAATGCGAATCACGGCATCCCTCGGGCTCTGCCCCAAGACCGTCAACGCCCGAAGGGCATACTCTCCGCGAACCGAAAGTTTCATCGGCAGGGAAGATCGCGAATCTTGAGTGAGGCAATCAAATTTAAAACGCGGATTTTCAACGGATTAGGGACGAACAGGAGTAGCAAAAGCACGGGCAGCAATAACTATTCAATACTCACTTGACTTACTGTAGATTCGGGTCATAGTGATTGCGCTGTGACGAGTCCCGAGTCTTCTGCTTCACCCGTTCCGAATGAGAATCCGCCCTGGCTGCGCACTGTTCTTGCGCAGGTGGAGGGGCTTCAATTCGGAGTGGTCCAAATCACCGTCCACGATTCCCGTGTGGTGCAAGTGGAGCGAACGGAGCGCGTGAGATTCGACGCCGCGATCAGTCGTTCATCGAGTGGTGAACGGTCCTCAACCAACCCGTCAACGGGCGGCCAACGTCGCTGAATTATCGGCGACCGGGTTCCCCCGGGAGTCGAGGCGTCTGCCGTACCCCACCATCCATGTCCATTCCATTCCGTTTATCGGCTGGCCTTGTTGCCAGCACGATTGTTTCCGTTGCCGTTCTGGCAGCAGATGATACCGAAGCCCAGTTGCGTCAACTTCGAGAGCAACTTTCCGCCCTTGATCAAAAAATTCGGACGCTCGAGCGCCAACGGGAGGTTGATCAGGAGATGGCCGCAGAAAAGGCAAAGTCTCAGCCGCTCGTTACCATCGACGACAAGGGGCTCACGGCCCGTTCAGCCGACACCAACTTTGTGATGCGGATCCACGCCGTATTTCAGGGTGACGGCCGCTTCTATTTTGACCATGCCGCCGGGGCTGCCAACGATACCTTTCTGGCCCGTCGGGTCCGCCCGATTTTTGAGGGTTCGCTCTATCAACTTTTCGATTACCGGTTGATGTTGGATTTCGGGTCGGGCCTGAATGCGTCCACCGCCAACATCGGATTTGTTCAGGATGCCTACATGACGATGAACATCGACCCGGCATTTCAAATCCGTGTTGGAAAAGACAAGGTGCCGTTGAGTTTGGAGCGACTTCAATCCGACATTGATCTGGGTCTCCCCGAGCGCGGATTTCCAAGCATCATTGCCCCGAATCGCGAGGTGGGAATCCAATTCCGCGGCGAGCCTTGGAGTGGCAAGTTGGAATACCAGCTGGGAGTCTTCAACGGTGTGTCCGATGGGGGCAGCGAGGATTTCGACGCGACCGACAGCGGCAAGGACGTGGTGGCCCGGGTCTTCTTTAAGCCATTTCAGGGCCAACGATCGAAATGGTTGAAGGGCATTGGGCTGGGCGTGGCCGGTTCCTACGGAGACCAGCGTGGAGCCCTTCGTCCCTACCTGTCCACGGGGCAACAGACGATATTCACCTACCTGAACGGGAATGGGGCCACTCCGGCGACACCCCTGGTGACCGCCGCCGGAGAGCACTGGCGGATAGAACCGCAGGCGTGGTATTACTGGGGTCCATTGGGAATCCTGGGGGAATACATCGTTTCGGAACAAAAGGTTCAACGGACGGGAGGTGCCACCGTGCTTCAATCGCGGGCGGACAATCGAGGCTGGCAAATTCAGGGCTCCTGGTTCCTGACGGGCGAGGACAACTCCTTCCGAACGGTCAATCCGCTTCGCCCCTTCACCCTGGGTGAGGGAGGCTGGGGAGCGTTTCAGGTGGTGGCGCGCCTCAATCAACTGTCCCTGGATGAACAAGTGTTTCCCGTCTACGCGAACCACGATGTGTCCGTCTCCAAAGCCACCGAGTGGAGCGTCGGCATCAACTGGTATCTCAACCGCATTGTCCGGCTCACGACCAGCTACAGCCAGACGCACTACGAGGGGGGCTCCAAGAATCCTGCCGCTACCCAGGACGAAAAGGTCATGATCAGCCGCGTTCAACTCAGCTTCTAAACAATTCACCAATGAAAACGATCTATAAAGCCATGGACCGTGTCGTCCGATTGTCCGTGATTGTCGCCTTACTGTGCGGCATCTCGTTGCAGGCCAAAACCGTCGAAATACTGAACGTCAGCTACGATCCGACGCGGGAATTCTACGTTCAGTTCAACGAAGCCTTCTCCGCCTACTGGAAGGAAAAAACGGGTGATGACGTCGTCGTCAAGCAGTCCCACGGGGGATCGGGGAAGCAGGCCCGGGCCATTCTGGATGGGTTGCAGGGCGACGTGGCCACCCTGGGCCTCGCTTACGACATCAATGCGCTGGCGGAAAAAGGGCGCCTGTTGCCCGAGGAATGGCAGAAGCGCCTCCCGAACAACAGTTCCCCGTACACCAGCGCCATCGTGCTGCTGGTGCGCAAAGGAAATCCCAAGGGAATTCATGACTTCGAGGACCTCGCCCGCCCGGGCATTTCGGTCGTCACCGCCAATCCCAAGACGAGCGGTGGAGCCCGATGGAATTTTCTGGCGGCCTGGGGTTACGCCTTGAAGAAGAGGGGAGGAGACAAGGCCAAGGCGCGCGCTTTTGTCGCGGCCATCTACAAGAATACTCCTGTGCTGGACACCGGAGCCCGTGGAGCGACGACGACCTTTGTCGAACGTGGCATCGGCGATGTCCTCATCTCCTGGGAGAACGAGGCATTGCTCATTCTCAACGGCAAGGACAAGGCTGAATTTGCCATGGTGGTGCCTTCGACGACCATTCTTGCGGAGCCGCCCGTGGCCTGGCTGGATCGCAATGTCCGGCGTCACGGGACCGAGGCGGTGTCCAAAGCGTATTTGGAGTTCCTTTATACGGAGAAAGGGCAGGAAATAGCGGCCCGGAATTATTACCGTCCGAGGAACCCCAAGGTTACCGCCCAGTTCGTCGCACAGTTTCCGGCCACCCAGTTGTTCACATCACAGGACCTTTTTGGTGAATGGAATAACATTCAGAAGACCTATTTCGCCGAAGGCGGCGTCTTTGATGAGATACAAAGGGATAACCGTTGAGCGGCTCAAAGGTTCTCTTGTTGGGTTTCCAAAACCATACTCCGACCTGAAAGTTTTACCCCATGTCCACACTTCTCCAAGAATCCATTCCCGTCCGCCACGGAAAAACCGTGCGGTCATCGCCGAAACGTCCAGCGGGCGTTCAACGGCTGGAACGACTGACCGAGCCGTTGGACCGATGGATGGCGCAATCCAATCATTTGTTGAGCAAGTCCCTGGGAGAATTTTCAAGTCAGGGTTACTCCTATTCGCTGCCCCGGTATCTTTATCTCGGACCACAGGGCGGGGGCGACATTCTGCGACTGGGTATTTTTGCCACCATCCACGGTGATGAACCGGAAGGGACTCTGGCTCTCCACAGGTTTGTCGAACAATTGGAGACGGTGCCGGAAATGGCGCGCGGATACGCCCTCTTTATTTACCCGGTGTGCAATCCCACGGGTTATGAAGATGGAACCCGCTTTTCGCGAAGTGGCCGGGACCTCAACCGTGAATTCTGGACGGGCTCACTGGAACCGGAGGTCAAGTTTCTGGAATCGGAGATATGGATGCAGGCCTTTCACGGGATCATCAACCTCCATACCGATGATACCAGCGACGGACTGTACGGGTATGTCAACGGGACCATTCTGTCGGAATATTTGCTCGAGCCGGCCTTGAGGTCGGCGGAACGGTATCTCCCCAGGAATACCCGGACCGAAATTGATGGATTTCGGGCTCACCATGGAATGATTTACGATTCCTATAAGGGCGTCCTGCGTGCTCCTCCGGGGCTGGAGCAGCCCCCGTTTGAGCTGACCCTGGAGACACCGCAGAAGGCCCCGGTGGAACGTCAGGTGGAGGCGCTTTCAGCGGCGATGCTTTCCATTTTGGACGAGTTCAGGCAATTGACAGCCATCGCCGCCAACATCTAAGCCTATTTTTCGATCACCTCTCTCATCAAGGAACTCCATGGCCAGACTGATCGAGCCCACCAGTTCTCGAATCCATCGAACCCCGAAATTCACCGGTGCACAACCGCCGAAGAAATCTGGTGGGATACCGATGGCGGAGTGGAGTCCGATTCAGTCGATGATTTGATAGCCGCCGAGCCATCATCTCCGTAATCTCCGCCGATACATGGCGTGGCGACAACGAAGGACTCTGCCCGGTTTTTCCCTGACCCTGGGAATCACCCTGGTGTATTTGTCGGCCATTGTGTTGATTCCACTGGGCGGCTTGTTTTTCAAAGTCGCCCAGATACCGCCGGCTGAATTCTGGCGATTGGCAACCAATGACCTGGCTCTCTCTGCCTATCGGGTGACTTTTGGGAGCTCGCTGGCGGCGGCGCTGGTGAATGCAGTGATGGGCACCCTGGTGGCCTGGGTCCTTTCCCGATACCAGTTTCCGGGGCGACCGATCGCCGATGCCTTGATTGACTTCCCATTTGCCCTGCCCACGGCGGTCGCCGGGCTGACGCTGGCCAGTCTTTTCGGGCCGAGAGGCTGGTTGGGAAGCCATCTCGAGAGCATAGGCATCAAGGTGGTCCTGCATCCTCTCGGAATTGTGTTGGCATTGACCTTTGTGGGCTTTCCGTTTGTGGTCCGAACCCTTCAGCCGGTCATCGATCAATTGGAAGTGGAGGCCGAGGAGGCCGCTGCATTGATGGGGGCGGGGCGCTGGTACACCTTTCGCCGCGTCATTGTCCCGGCATTACTGCCGGCCATCCTGACTGGTTTTGCCATGGCCTTTGCCCGGGCGGTGGGCGAGTACGGGTCGGTCATTTTTGTGGCTGGAAATAAGGCTTACGAGTCGCAGATTGCCCCGGTCCTCATCGTCAGCTACCTGGAGCAATTTGAGTATGGCGGTGCCATGACCGTGGCTGTGGTTCTCCTGTTGCTTTCTCTCGTACTTCTTTTGACTGTGAACCTGTTGGAGCGGTGGTCGAGCCGCTTTCTCCGATGAGTGCCATTGCCCGGTCCCGTCCAGCATTGGTCTCGAAATCCCGCCGCGGCAGCGACGAATCCCCGTGGGCCCGGCGCCTGTTGATTGGCGTCGCGATGCTGTTTCTGGCGATTTTTTTGGTGCTGCCTCTGGTGAATGTCTTTGTGCAGGCGTTTGGGGAGGGATTGGGTGCCTATTTTCAGGCCTTGGGACACCCGGACACACGGGCGGCCATACTTCTGACATTTGTGGTGGCCGTCTGCAGCGTCGGCTTAAACCTGATGTTCGGTCTGGCCGCATCGTGGTGCATCGCCAAGTTTCAGTTCACCGGCAGAACCCTGCTGTTGACGCTGATTGATTTGCCATTCTCCGTCTCACCCATCGTCGCCGGATTGCTCTATCTTGTACTGTTCGGCCGCCAGGGAATCCTCGGCCCGTGGCTGGACGACCATGACATTCACATCGTTTTTGCCCTCCCGGGCATCGTTCTGGCCACCATTTTCGTCACCTTTCCCTTTGTCGCCCGCGAGCTGATTCCCCTTCTGGAATCCCAGGGAACCGAACAGGAGCAGGCAGCCCTGGCGCTGGGAGCGACCGGTTGGCAAACCTACTGGCGGGTGACCCTTCCCAGTGTCAAGTGGGGCCTGCTCTACGGGGTCATGCTCTGCAATGCGCGGGCGATGGGGGAGTTTGGCGCGGTCTCGGTCGTCAGCAGCGGCATCACGGGACAGACCGACACCATCCCCTTGCGGGTGGTCAAGCTGGACATGGGAATTGCTGACCATGCCGCGGCATTTGCCGTCGCAAGTCTGCTGGCATTCCTTGCACTGATCACCCTGGTCCTGAAAACGTGGCTGGAACGGCGGCAAAATCGCGAATTGATCCTCGCCTCCTCCAATTTGAATGAGCATTGAACTGAAAGGCATCTCCAAACG
>CAITXU010000218.1 GCA_903896505.1 uncultured Verrucomicrobiota bacterium
GCTATGCCGCTGCGGTGGCGGGGGTGCGGATGGCCAGGGAGGGGATTCGGGGCATCATTGACCCCGGTGATCGGGAAGACCGCAATCTTACCGATTCGATGGCCCGGTATCGGTTGTGGGTGTTTGGAGAGGGGATGACCGAAGGGGTTCAGGAGCCCGATGGCCCAGCCATTCGGGCAGGAATCTCACCGGAGAAGGTCAAGGAAGTGTTTGCCCAGAAGGGGAAGTTGGGATGGGGGGACTATGTGCGGTGTCGGGTGCGATACTTTACCGATGGAGCAGTGATTGGGAGTCGGGGATGGGTGAATCAGGTCTTTGAAGACCATCGCCAGCGGTTTGGACCCAAGCGCAAGGATGGGGCGAGGCGGTTCAGGTTCCTGAATGAGGCTGATATCTTTGGATTGAGAGATTTGAGGTTGGAGCCGGTGGGGGTGGCGGGTGGTTCAGGGGCGTTGAAGACGCTTTCGGGCTGCTAAAAGTGATAAGTCGGGTTGAAAAAGACCCCTTTGTATTTTGACTTTGTGCTTGCCGGGAGGGGGCCTCCCTTGGCGAGCCTCCGTTCTTGCGTGCTTATCCGCATCCTTCGTTCGATGGTCGCATTGACCCTGCTCCCGCCTCTCATCGGCGCTGTGTGGGCTGTCTGGGATTTACTCTGGCGATCTCGATGGGCCGTTGATTTCTGGATAGCCTTCGGAGGTGGTTCCGCAACCTGGCTGCTGTTCTTTACGTTTCTTCCCAAACCGCTATGGCTTTACGTCACAGGTCACGAGCTGACCCATGCGCTGTGGGCTTTGCTATTTGGAGGACGCATCAAGTCCTTTCGGGCCACATCGAAGGGTGGCGAAGTAGTCGTAACCCGGTCCAATGTCCTGATTGTTCTGGCACCCTATTTCTTTCCCTTTTATTCGATCCTGTGGTTGGTGATTTGGGCTTTGCTGCACTGGACATTTCCGCAACTGCACAGGGTGTCCCTCCATTTCGGACTCGGCGTCACCTATGCCTTTCACGTCACTTTGACGGCTCATATCCTCAAGATTCGTCAGAGCGACGTGACCAGTCAGGGATACCTGTTGTCGGGTGTGGTCATATTGTTGGGCAACCTGATTGTCTTGCTGCTCGCACTGCCCACATTAACAGGTACAGTCCACCTGACCGACGCCCTGTGGCATTGGGCGGACCAGACAGGCCGTGTCCTGGAATGGGTAATCCCGCGCCGATGGCGTTGAATCAGAATGATGAATGATCCCAAAACAGAGCTGCTGCCGACCTTAAAGCGGTACTGGGGATATACCTCCTTCCGTCCGCTCCAGGAAGAAATCATTCAAGAGGTCCTGGAGGGACGTGATGTCTTTGCCCTGCTGCCCACCGGAGGCGGCAAATCGATGTGCTTTCAATTGCCCGCCTTGGTGCGAACAGGCCTGACCGTGGTCGTATCACCCCTCATCGCATTGATGAAAGACCAGGTCGATTCCCTTACCTCGATTGGTGTATCAGCCACCTTCCTGAACTCCTCGCTGGATGCGGCTGAAGGCAGGGCGCGTCTACGGGGATTATATAACGGGGAATATCGGCTCCTGTACGTCGCACCTGAACGCCTGTTGTTGCCGGGATTTCTGGATGAGGCACAGCGTTGGGGGATTCACCTCATCGCGATTGACGAAGCCCACTGCATCAGCGAGTGGGGTCACGACTTCAGGCCCGAATACCGCAAGATCGCCCAATTAAGGTCCAGCTTTCCCGAGGTGTCGATGATGGCGTTGACGGCGACCGCGACGGGTCGGGTCCGCAGCGATATCATCCGTCTTTTGGGGTTGCGCGAGCCGCGCACCTTCGTTGCCAGCTTCAATCGTCCCAACCTGAGCTATCGAGTCGTACCCAAACGGTCCGCCTACGAACAAGTGCGCGACTATGTGAGATCGAGGTCCAGGGACAGTGGGATCGTCTATTGTCAGTCGCGAAAAACGACGGAGAGCATCGCTGAAAACCTCCAGCGTGACGGTATATCAGCACGCGCTTATCATGCGGGGCTCTCACCTGGAGACCGCTCAACGAATCAGGAACTCTTTTTGCGGGATGAGGTGCGGGTCATCTGTGCAACCATTGCGTTTGGAATGGGGATCAACAAGCCGAACGTCCGATTCGTGATTCATCACGACGTTCCGAAAAATCTCGAGAGCTATTATCAGGAGACGGGGCGTGCAGGTCGTGACGGTTTGCCGGGCGAATGCATTTTGTTGTACAACGGTGGTGATGCCTCCCGCCTACAGGTATTCATTTCCCAAAAGACGGACCCAATGGAGCAGGCGACTGCCCGTGCGCAACTGACCCAGATGATGGATTACGCCGAGGCCACCGGTTGTCGTCGGGCGTCCCTGTTGGATTACTTCGGCGAGGAATTCCCCGGAACCAACTGTGGTGCCTGCGACAACTGCCTCAACCCGCGGAGTCATCAGGATGCAACCGTTGCAGCCCAGAAGTTTCTCTCCTGTGTTTTTCGAATTCGGGAGCGAAGTGGATTTTCCGTGGGATTGAACCACATCGTGGAAATCCTCATCGGTGCCAACACGGAGAAAATTCGGCGGCTGGGGCACGAAACCCTGTCGACCTACGGAATCGGACGCGACATGGGCAAACCGGAGTGGACCGAGTTGGGGCGGGAACTTATCCGCCGGGGCTTGCTTGAACAGACGACAGACCGGTTTCCGGTCATCGAGATGACGAGCGAAGGGCGCGCCTTTCTCCAACAGCGAAAGAAGCTGGCTGTGGCGCGCCCCATGGCCAGCACCACCCGGGAACCGGGTGTTGGGCGGGTGGGCGACTTGGAATGCGACGAGGTCCTTTTTGAACGTCTGCGACTTCGGCGAAAGCGGTTGGCGGATGAGACGGGAGTCCCACCCTACATTGTTTTCGCCGACACAGCACTCCGCTGGATGGCCCGCCAGTATCCACGAACACCTGAGGAGTTGCTACGGATTCCCGGGGTGGGTGAAAACAAACTCCGCCTCTATGGCGGTGCCATCTTTGAGGAGATATCCCTTCACCTGGCAACGCAACCACGGCGACCTTTTTCGGAAAGGTTGGAGGCGAGTCGGACTCCCGCAGGTGAGTCGGCAGGTGGAATCAATGAAACAGCCCGGGAAAGTCTGCGGCGGTTTCAGGCCGGACAGTCGATTTCCGAAGTGGCCAGAGACCGTGGATTGGCAGAGGGAACCATAGCGGGACACCTGACCAAGGCGGCCGAAGCGGGAGAGTCCATTGAACTGGCCCGGGTCCTTTCATCGGCGGAACAGGCGGAGATATCAGCAGCCTTCGAAAAATACGGCTGGGAAAATGTCGGTGGCATTCGTGACACCTTGGAGGGCCGGTATGCCTACGGCATCTTAACGCTGTTTAGGGCGGTTCATAGACCCGGCGGTGGAAACGTGGAGAATCACAAACTCCCACGGGTTTGAATTGACACCCACTCCGGTCCGTCAATCGTGGTGAAGTTCCCGTGGCTCTGGCGAAGCGTTGTCGTGCTCCGACTCAGACTGCGGCATTTGTTCTCCATTGCCTATCATGCGCCCCACGTTCTCCAAATCTTATAGTCGCCGGACCTTTCTGGGGTCCAGCGCCGCCACAGCCTTTGGCTTGCTCTACCTCCCTTCGCGGGTTTTCGGTGCCAATGAACGGCTCCGGTTTGCCGGCATTGGCGTCGGCGGCAAGGGCTCCAGCGACATTGATCAAGCTGGCAATCTGGGTGATGTGGTCGCCCTGTGCGACATCGACGATCATTCGCTGGATGAGAAGGCCAAGAAATTCCCCAAAGCCCGAAAGTTCAATGATTTCCGGGAAATGTTCGACAAGATGCAGGGGCAGATCGACGCGGTGACGGTGAGCACCCCAGACCATACCCATGCGGTGGCTGCTGCAGCTGCCATGAAGCGCAAGTTGCACGTCTATGTGCAGAAGCCGCTTGCCCATGACGTTTGGGAGTGCCGCTGGCTTCAGCGACTCGCACGCGATAACAAGGTGGTGACCCAGATGGGCAACCAAGGCACCGCATCCGACGAACTGCGCAAGGGCGTGGAAGTCATTCGTGCGGGAGCCCTCGGAAAGGTGTACGAGGTCCACGTCTGGACCAACCGTCCCGTGTGGCCCCAATCCCCGAAGGTCACCCAGCGCCCGACGGAGGTAGTGGCAGCTCCGTCGCACGTCCATTGGGAAGAGTTTCTCGGCACAGCTCCCAAGCGCCCGTACAACCCCGCGTACCATCCGTTCAATTGGCGCGGTTGGCTGGACTTTGGCACAGGAGCATTGGGTGACATGGGCTGTCACACGGCCAACATGCCGTTCATGGCCCTCAAGCTGAAACATCCGTCGATCATCCATGCCCGAAGCGAGGCTCTGAATTCGGAGACCTATCCCGCATGGGCGACGGTTGAGTACCTTTTCCAGGCAGAAGGAGACCGCCCGGCGGTTCGGTTCGTCTGGTACGAGGGCCACTTTGCGGACGGCAAGAAGAACCTTCCGCCGATGGAGTTATTCCTTGGCAAGACCCCATCGGACAGCGGTTCCCTCATCATTGGCGACAAGGGGACCATGTATTCCCCGCACGACTACGGTGGCGACTGGAAGCTCCTCCCCGAAAAGGATTACGAAGGCTATCAAGCACCGACGCCGACGTTGGCTCGCAATGGAAAGGGCGACCAAGGGCAAAAAGACGAATGGGCGGCAGCCATCAAAGGCGGCCCTGCTCCCTTGGCCAACTTTGATTACGCCTCACTCCTCGCGGAAACGATCCTGCTGGGCAACGTGGCTATCAAATCCGGCAAGATTCTGGAATGGGATGGTCCGGAATTGAAGGTCAAGAACGACGCTGCGGCAAATCACTTCCTCAAACGGGAGTATCGACCGGGCTGGGTGGTTTAACGCATTTCATCCCATTTTAGGGCTGGGACGGTGGGTCCTTTTGGGGACTCACCGCCCTTTAGTATTTTGGGATATCCCACAGGTTTGGAACCGGCAGAGAATCAGGCCCTACCTTCGGTGACAGTCCGGTAGCAGCGCGGTAACGGTTACTCCAACGTTCATTTTTCAGGCAGCCTTCTTACGTTTTTCTGCCATCCTTACCGCTCTCCGTTCGGTTCTGAACAGACGAACGGATGCACTGTTGTCTCTGTTGACCATGAAAAAAACACCATTGAGCCGGTCTTTGACCGGCGCGACCTCCCTGGTCGCACTCCTCTCGGCGACCCTTGGTTCCGCCGCAGCTCTGGCACAATCCGCCACGGGTTATCCCGCAGCGGTGATCAACGATGGTCCTTTGGCGTATTATCGCTTTAACGACTCGTCAGCCCGCCCGAACCTCAATGCCAACTCCGGCAGCCTTGGTTCCGCGGGCAATGCCGTCAGCACCAACTCTCATCTGATTCCAGGTGCCATTGTTGGCAGCCGCAATGCCGCTACTTATTTCGACACCTCGGCTTACACCAGCATTCCTTGGAACGCTGCGGTGAATCCAGATGCCAGCCAATCCTTCACCATCGAAGCCTGGTTCTATCCCACCAGTGACAAGGTGGCCAATGGGTTTTACGGGCCGGCACCGATCATGAACCGGTATTCGTATTCCGGGGCCACCCGCCAAGGCTGGGTCTATTTTCAACGGAATCCCGATGATTCATACTCGGGCGACGGACAAACGGACGTCGGCTGGAATTTCCGGATGTATTCCGGAAATGGCGGGTCGGTGGGCGTCCAAGTGACCAGCGGCGTACCCTATCGTCTGGGTGAATGGCAGCATGTCGTGACCGTTTGGGATGGTACGGCCCGAACGATATCGATGTACATCAACGGTGTTTTGGCGGTAACCAGCGATCCAGCGCCTGCCGGATACCAGCCTAACACCAACGACCATGACCCGGCCGAAGCCGTTCGTGGACCGGCGGGACTCACCGTCGGTGCCTACAACAACACCCAACCGGGCGATAACGCCTTCCGTGGTGGTGTCGACGAAGTGGCTTTCTTTGGCAAAGCACTCAGTGCGGCACAGATTCTCGCCCACTACCAAAATGCGACCAATGCCGCCCGGGCACTCCCGTACGAGCAATTGGTTCAGGCAGATGGTCCGGTGGTTTATCTGCGCTTGGACGACCCAACTCCCGCAGCGGATACAGCAGTCAATATGGGCACCTTGCAAGTGGCTGGAGCCGGTGCACATAGCACGGATGTTCGTCACCCCGTGGCGGGTCACGGCGCGGACAACACCTCGGCTGCGACTTCCTATCATTGGCGGAATGGTAATTCGACCACGTCGGTTCCCTTTTCTGCGGATAGTAATCCGGCTGAAACTGAACCTCTGACGGTTGAAGCCTGGTTCCGTCCCACCAGCGATCGAATCAGCCCGGGAGCGTCCCCCATCAACAACCGTCTTTCAAGGGGAGTTTCGGATCGGACTGGGTGGGTGTTTTTCCAGCGTGCTCCGAATGAAACCTATTCGGTCGAAAGTGGTTACGAGGGCGTCGGTTGGAATTTTCGGGCTTATACCCACAGCGGCGGTAGCAGCAGCGACATCACCAGCTTTGTGCCTTACACCATCGGCGAATGGCAACATGTGGTTGTCACCTTTGACGGGGGTAATACAGCCGTCATGTACATCAACGGTCAATCCGTGGTGACAAATGAGAATTTCAGTTACGTCGCCAACTCCGCTACACCGGACAACGGCGTCAATCCCGCCGACCTGACGGTCGGGGCTTACAACAAGGGTTCCGGTCTTGGCAACAACCCATTCGAAGGGGATATCGCCGACGTTGCCGTCTATTACGGACTCCTGAAACCCGACCAGATTTTGGCCCATTATCAGGTCGGCACCAATTCGAACCGTGGTACGAATTACGAGACGCTGGTCCTTTCTGCCCTTTACGACGGTGCCAGCACCCAGGGCCTCCAGCCGGCCACCTTCCTCCGCCTCAATGAACCGGCTCAATTTGCCGCGTCCAATGTGGGTAGCTTGGGTGAATCTGCAACGGGTGTCCTCGTTAACGCCCTCAATAACACTGCAGGTCCCCAGACATCGGGGCTTGAAGCTGGGAATGTGGCGGTAGCCCTGAACGGCACCTCCGGATGGGTCAGCCTGGACAACCCAGCAGGCTTGAACTTCTCCAATCAAATCTCTCTGGAAGCCTGGGTCCAACCCTCCGTTGCTCCGGCGGCCCTTTCCCGAATTGTTTCGCACGGCCTGCCGACCCTGACGTCCTATCCTGACAACGGCGGAACCACCCCGGAAACCAACGGTTCCTATCTTACCGGTTCGGAGGTCTTCCTCGCATTGGACGGGACTGGCAATTACACCATCGGTTCTTCGCTGGATGGTCTGGCCCTGCATCGGGCTTCGGCACCCATTCCCCCTGGCGATTTCGGAACCACCTGGACTCATCTAGTCGGTACCTACGATGGAACCAGCTGGAACCTGTTTCGCAATGGCGCATTGATCGCCTCGACTCCTGATTCCATCGGTGCGGTCACTGTCGACAACGCCGGATGGGCTGTGGGTTCAACCGGCAATGGTTGGGGTGACAACTTCCAAGGTGCAGTCGACGAAGTGGCCATCTACAACTACGCCCTTTCCCCGGCTCAAGTGGCTGCCCACGTCGCGGGCGAGGTCCTACCTTTGACCCTCACCCTTCCCACTCTGGGTAACAATGGTTTGAACCTGAGTTGGACGGGTGGTCATGGAACCTTTTTGGTTCAGTACAAGACCGGTTTGAAAGGCCAATGGCTGAATTTGGCCACCACCGCAAATCGTTCGTTGACGGTTCCCACGGTGCTTGGGAATTCGTTCTACCGGGTCATCAGCGGGGCCACGAATAAGGTCCAATTGTTCAAAGCGACCCTGGCCCCGGCCAGCGAAGTTCCTGCTGTCACCGGATCCCCGGCCAGCGGCTTGGGCTTCCTATCTTTGGAAGGCAATACCGCAACCTATTACGTCGATGCCACGGGATTTAACTCGGACATTGTTCAGGCCCATTTGCATGGGGCGGCACCGGTGGGTGTCAATGCAGGCGTCTACTTTCACCTGTTCCCGTCGCCCAACATCCCGGTTGGAACCCGTGCCATTCTGTTCCAGGGGGCGCAGGTACTCAATGACGCCCAGAAGGCGGCCCTCATCACCGGCCAGACCTACTTCAACGTCCACACCAAGAACCACGGTGGCGGTGAAATCCGGGGCCAGGTGTTGCCGTGATCCATTGAACCACCGATAACATCCGGTTGGGAGTCCAGCCGGATGGGGTACGGGGCGGGAAGGGTACGAGGCGGGAAGAGGGTCAGCCTTCTTCCCGCTATTTTTTTGGCGGGTAGATCGACAAAGGGACAGGTCATCTATTTTATCGCCGCAACGCTCGAAACGTGAGGTCGTGAAGAGCTTAATGGCGAAGACAGCCGGCGCCGGGGAAATGATGCCCGGGCGGAGAGAGGAAGTAGGAAGCGAGATTGCCCGAGACGGGCTGATGTCTCCAGGACCCCTTTGGGGCGTCAAGAAATCAGTAGGCGTTCTCCCTTCGGACGAACGTGAGGAACATGATGTAGAAATCCAGGAGCGGTGTCCAATTTTCCAAATAGTACAGGTCGTATCGGACACGTTCGGTTAAATCGGTGTCTCCTCGAAGTCCGTTGACCTGGGCCCAGCCGGTGATGCCCGGTTTGGTGGCAAGGCGGGCATTGTAATGGGGAATGTCGTAACGGAACTGGGCGATGAGTTCCGGACGCTCAGGTCGGGGACCCACCAAGCTCATGTCTCCCTTCAGCACATTCCAGAATTGGGGAACCTCGTCGAGATTGAGGTTACGAAGTACCGAGCCAATTTTCAGCCGGCGGTCGTCATTCTTGGTCGACCAGCCTGTGCCAGCCTTTTCGGCATCTAACTTCATGCTCCGCAGCTTGTAAATTCGAAAGCTTCTGCCGTTTCGACCTGTTCGAACCTGACTATAAAAAATCGGCCCCGGGGATTCGAGATAGATCAAGACCCCGCAAACGAAAATGATGGGGATCGACAACACCAATCCGACAAGACTCCCAACCATGTCAATGGTGCGCTTGATGAGCTGGTTGGCCGCATGGTCCAGAGGCAGAGCCGAGACGCCCATAATCGGGACGCCGCTGATGGTTTCCAAGTGAAGCCCGGACACCAGAATCTGGAAGTAGGAGGGAATGACTTTGAACTGAATCAGCTCTCGTTCACAGAAATTGCTCAACGACACGATCTCATTCAATGCCATGTCCGGTTCAGCCAAAACGATGATGTGAATCGATTCCCGCACAACAATATCGCGGAGCTGATTGAAGTTGCCCAATGACCGGACCGAGGGAATTCCAGAAGGAGTCAAGGGCTTGTTGGGAGCCTCCACGTAACCGACAAGACTGTAAGGATGGGAATGGTCCGTATAAATATTGTCAAATAGATGGTGGACGTTCTTGCTCCAGCCGACGAAAAGGATGTTTTGCCGAAGCCCTCGGGCGGCCACTTCATTTTGAAGAAGACTGTGGAAAATACCCCGCCAGGTCAGCACGGAAAGGTTTACCGAAACAAACGAGCAAATCATGTAAAGCCGTGAGATGCTGGGATTGAAAACCACCGCCTGACTGACAACAAAATAAACGACCAGCCACATGTATGTACCGCCGATAAAGGTCCGCACGACCTGACGATAGCGGAGCAGATTCTGTCTACGGTACAGTCCAAGATTCAGAAGGGTAACAAAGAGAATGATGGCACCGATCGCTATTAAATTGAAATAGTCGGTTAGTGATACTCCGCCGTTATCGCCGCTGGTCCACCAGGTGGGCACGAGCGGGATCCATCCCGACCTGAATCGAAGCCAGAACCCGAGGACGAGTCCAAACACGATCATAGCGAAGTCGCCAATCATGGTCAGCGACAAGGTGCTGTCGGCAAACAATTGACGAGAGCGCCCCTCGGAATGGTTTGCCGAAAAACCTTCGGTTTTCAATGGCGACGGTCGAGGCTGGGGTTGATTCACAATTAGATCGGAGTCCGTTATTGGTCCAGAAAGGCCCCGAATGGGCCGACAACCTCGTCTGGTCTTATCCAACGGCAAGCCAACCCGGGCCTGGCTGCAAATCCTTCAGCCCGTTTGGCGCGATAGACCTAGCAAAAGGACGATGACTACGCAAGTCCCCGGATAGGGATGATACCGTGTTGCGATAAGGCGTTGGGATTTCGTTGCTCCTTGAAGAGCCTGCCATTCATATTTCGTTTTCCTCGAGAAACTGTCTCCCCCATCGATTGGCGAGCGTCGCAAGGATACTAAAGGCAGCCCTTCGACGGGCTGGAAGATGGCGGTGGTAAATGGCGTTGAACTCGATCACCGGTTGTCCACCTCGACGACGCTTGAAATCACCAGCGCCGGAACTGTAGTTGAGTAGCCATCGGCGCTCCGCCAGTCGCTGGAGGAGCATGGAGACTAGATGGCGATAAAGTCCGAGTTCAGACGGGAGGGTCGTGTCATACCCGATGAACGGAGTCGACGTGGTCTGGCCTGAAGTAAAACACGCGAAGATTCCGTCCAAACGACCTGAGGCATGGCGCAGACCGCGAAACTCCAGCCATCCTTCCCGCCACGCACGTGCGACAAAAACCTCAGAATATTGAGGATTCAGCCACGAATGCTTCTCCAAGTACAGTTGACGATAAAGATCGGTAATTCGCGGTAAATCCTGCGGCTGGATTTGGTTGTGTTCGACCACCTGGTAATCGACCAATTGCGCAAGGCTCTTCAAATCCCGTTTGACGGTGCTCTTTTGGAGATAGTCCCTGGTTCGACCGTCAAAAAAGTAGATTTGTCGGCTGGTGACCAGATCGTAACCGGCGGCCTCGAATGCTCCCGGAAGAGACGGCTCCTCGAACCCGTGAACGTTTTTCACCAGCACGGCGTGGTCTGGAAAGGCAGAGACGAGGGTCCTAGTGACAGCTTCAACCGAGGAGCCCATTCCGGGCTCATGGAGATTGGTCGAGAACAACCAACTGCTCCATTGAGCCACCCGGTCTGCCTGCGCGATACGGAGGATTAAGTCCAATGCGAGAAGCCCAATCCTTGCGACCCTGCGTTGCGCCAGGCCGGGTACCAGAGACAACTCCGCCTGCGGATACGTCACATATTGGGTATGCAACGAGCAAGGGTAGGAATTCCCCTCCCGACGATCGTTGATGGTCAGTGGCCACCAACGGTCCTCATGGCATACGATTCCAGGGCGGGTGCGTAAATTTGGAGCACAAATTTTCGAGCCGTGCCGCAGGACTCCCTGCCAATAGGCTTGCCGTCCCGAATTCAATCCTGCCAGACGAGCTTCGGCCGCCCCGCCAAACTTGATTTCCGCCGGTTGCAGCGCCGGTTCAGGAGTCAAGGTGGGCAATGTAGAAGCTGCCATACGTGTGGACGCGATCCCGGCGATGGCAGTCGCTTGCCTTGGCGTAGTCGTACCGGAGCAGGTCCCGGATTTGGACCGTTCGACCGCCACGATGAACCCGAATCGGGTCGACATAATCGACATGAAATCCGCCACTTCTCCAAAGGATACGCGAACCCGGTCGGGCCTTATCCATCAAGGCCTGCCATTCGTCCGCGAGTGCCTGTGGGAACTCGTGGCTGAGCCAGTCCATATGATCAAGGAGTACGAACCGAGACAGGGTCCCTGGTAATTGGCGAACGACGCTGGTCAGATCGCCGGTATGAACCTGAATCCGGTCCACCAAACCGTTCTTGAGACGCTCAAAATTCTCCCGGACCAGATAACCGGGGCAGCAGGTAGGGGAATACCGCCCAAAAAGGTAAACCCGCCAGAAGTAATTGTCCGCCGTCGGCAACTGGGTGAAAACGGCCTCGATGGAAGCCTCCATAAAATCAGCCACAGTTTGGGACGTTGTCTTTTCCAGGTAGTCACGTTGGGCCTTGGGAACCCCGAGCATACTTAGGAGGACATCGGTTCGCAGTGCACGTTTGAGCGCCGGATTCCACAAACGGTCTTTGACCTGACCAAAATAGATTTCCCGCTGCTGTTCGAGAGAGGTGGCGGAAAACAGGCTGAGAGCATCCGCGTGGACGCGGGCAAACTTGAAATACTTCATCATCAGCCGTGCGAACAGGCCTGTCGTGCCATGATGATAAAACGACGCCTCGGGCCGCCGCCTGGAGAAATAGTGTTGGTGAGAGTCCCAGTAATTTTGAGCGGACAAGGAGAGCCCGGACCGAAGCCGCTGTACATACCAACGCGGGAAATCCGGATGTCCCCCATCGCCAAACAGACTGAAGAATTCCTCGAAGGCCAATTGGCGAATGCCGGCCATCTTTAACTCCAGAAGGGCGTTCTGCCGGAAATTCATGTCGACCGAATGAATCGACCGCGGGCCGTCGAGGGCATAATCCAACGCGTTGCACCCAGCCGAGGTGATGAGGACGACATCATCATCAGGCCCCAGTTCCATCACCTCCCTGTCGAGGCGTGGGTCCTCCCAACAAGCGTTGTAAACGAGGTTCTTCCCGTGTGCTAGGGCGAAAACCCGCCGATTGGTCCACCGTGCTAGATTCTTCATGACAATACCGGAACGCGGGGAAGTCAGATGATGTTCCTTCGTTTTCCGTTTCCCCGGGAGGCAGACGGTCGTTTGAGGACCACTGCCGCACGGGATTCCGCACGGGAGGAACCAAACCGTCAAGGTCCTGATGTGGTTTTGCAATGAAAACGACCTTGCAAGTTCCCCGGCACCCCCAAACTTTGGCCAGGTCCATGCCTGATGACTCCTCCCCGGGGACGGTTGCCCTGGGTCTCAAATATGCCCGCTTTGCTCTCCATACGCTCCAAACGAACGGCTGGCGACGGACGATGGTGAATTTCGCTTCCGAAATCGCCTTCGATCTCAAGTATGGGACCCGTACCTGGCTGCCCCATGACCTTTCCCGGCTCGAGACAACGGCTGGTTCCAAAACGGATGGAGTCCAATATCAGGGAACAAATCCGAAACTCGCCCGACGACTCCTGTCGCAGTTGCCGTGCGAATCCCGTTCCGCCCACTTTGTGGATTATGGTTGCGGGAAAGGACGCGGTTTATTGCTGGGAATTGAGGCCGGCTTCCAACGGCTGACCGGTGTCGAATTTGCTCCTCAACTGGCCGTACAAGGCCGTGCCAACCTCGCCCGGGCAAAGCGACTGCCACCTGTCCAGACACCATCCATTGAGGTCATGGACGCCGCCGAGTACGATCCTCCGCCCGGCCCTTTGGTTGCTTTCCTCTACAATCCATTCCGCGGCGAGACCTTGGAACGGGTGGTCCAAAACCTAACCCGCCATGCGGCGCAGTCCCGGACTCAGCTCTGGGTGGTCTATGTCAACCCGCAGGAATTGGACCGCTTTATACGCATCGGTTGGAGGATCGACCATGAAATCCAAAGAAACGAAACCCTTCTTGGGGTTATCTTAACGCCACCGATGATTTCTTCTCAATCGTCTGCTGTGGCCAAATGAAACTGGGATACAACCAGTTGTGGGTCGGCATCGAACTCATCCCCTACTGATTGTAGTTTTCCCTGCTGTTTCTTGTTGTCAGGCCCTCCCGCTCGCCGCATGTTGTCCACGTGATTGATCACGTTTCTTCCCTCCCTGGAACGGTTCTGCCCCGTGTGAGTCATTCTCCAAAACCCAGCCGATCCGCGGACAGGAAATCGGCCTTAAGGTCCTCGAAAGCCAAGAATTACGTTCTGGATACCAATGTCCTCCTCCATGACCCGGATGCCCTGCTGCATTTCGAGGATAATCATGTCTTGCTGCCCATTGAGGTCCTGGAAGAAATCGATAAGTTTAAACGGGAGACCAGCGAGCGAGGCCAGAACGCCCGATCGGTGAGTCGGCTTCTCGATCAATTGCGGAGTCGTGGTTCCCTCAGCGCGGGAGTGCCATTGGAGAATGGGGGGACATTGCGCATTCTGTTCACCCAGGATCAGGCTGCCGCAAAGCGCCCGGCCGATACAGAGCTGCTGGCCCCGTCGGTTGACAATCGAATCCTATTTCATGCGTTGGCGGTGCGGGGAGTCCAGCCCAAGACCCCGACGATTCTCGTCACCAAGGACATCAATCTCCGCCTGAAGGCAGATGTCTACGGACTTTTGGCCGAGGATTACGAAACGGATCGGGTCAACCTCAAGGATCTTTACACAGGGATGTTCGATCTGGCTGTGCCGCCGGGCCAGTTGTCCGAATTCAGGTCACGGGGGGAACTTGTCTTGCCGCCCAATCAGCGTCGGAGTCCAAACGAATATTGCACGGTATCGGCCGAATCCGAACCCAAGCGCACCATGCTCGGGCGCGTGGACGCATCGGCACAAAAGCTGGTTCTGCTGCACGACTGCCATAGCGTGTGGGGTATCAAGCCGAGGACTCGCGAACAGCACTTTGCTCTGGATGCACTGCTGGATGAAAAAATCCGACTGGTCACTCTGATGGGCAAGGCGGGCACTGGAAAAACCCTTTTGGCCTTGGCCGCCGGGTTGAAGCGCACCGTCAACGACCGGGAATTCCGACGGCTGATCGTGGCCAGGCCGACCATCTCGATGGGCAAGGAGCTTGGCTTTTTGCCGGGTTCCCTCGAGGAAAAGCTTTCCCCCTGGATGCAGCCGATTCACGACGCCCTGGAATTGTTGGGGGACCTCAACATGGGACAGGAGTCGCGGCGTTCTGCGGACCTTCTTCGTACCGGGGTGATCGTCGTCGAAGCTCTCAGTTACATTCGGGGTCGAAGCATCGCCAATCAGTTCATGATCGTCGATGAGGCCCAAAATCTAACCCCTTTGGAGGCAAAGACCATTCTGACGCGGGTCGGCCAGGGCACGAAAATAGTGCTGACGGGGGACCCCTACCAAATCGACAATCCATACGTCGACGCGGCCAGCAACGGGTTCAGTTACGTCGCCAATCGATTCCGCGACCAATCGATTGCCGCCCACATCGAACTGTCACGTGGCGAGCGAAGCGAACTGGCGGAGGTTTCCGCCAACATTCTTTGAGTTCACCCCGACTGAGGCTCCGGCTCACTGCTGCTGCGGAGAGCATTATTCGTCACGGGCACCCGTGGGTTTACAGCGACTCGATCCGCGAACAAAACCGCGACGGCACAACCGGGGAACTGGCGGTCATTTACGACCGCAACGACCGCTTTCTGGCCATTGGACTGTACGATGCCGTTTCGCCGCTCCGGGTCAGGATTCTCCACTCGGGAAAGCCGGTGAATTTGGACACGCCCTGGTGGACCCAACACCTTCGCAAAGCCCTGGATCGACGGAGCGCTCTCCGGACACCGGAAACAACCGGGTATCGCCTGATTCATGGCGAAAGCGATGGCTGGCCAGGTTTGGTTCTGGACCGCTATGGCGATGTTCTCGTCTTAAAACTTTACACTGGTGCTTGGCTGCCACGTTTGGACGAGATAGCGGCGTTGATTGCCACCGAATGTCGACCGGCCCGATTGATTCTCCGGTTGAGCCGAAATTTGCAGGAGGATGCGGCCCGGTCAGGACGCACCGACGGAAGCATCCTGGTGGGAGAGACCGGCCCTGGGTTGGCCCTTTTTAAGGAAAATGGGCTCACGTTTGAAGCCGATGTGTTGAAAGGTCAAAAGACCGGGTTCTTTCTCGACCAGCGGGATAACCGGCACATTGTCGAAGGGATCAGCTCCGGAGCTGAAGTCCTCAATGCCTTCAGCTTTTCCGGCGGCTTCAGTTTGTATGCCGCCCGGGGGGGGGCGCGGCGGGTCACCGACCTCGATATCTCCCGCCATGCGCTGGATTCGGGAGAGCGAAACTTTGCCCTGAACCAGACGTCGCCCCCTGTGCAAGCCTGTTTGCGGGAGGCTCTTCAAGTGGATGTTTTCGCCTGGCTGCGAAACTCAGAGCCACGCCAGTTCGACCTCGTGATTCTAGACCCGCCATCCCTTGCCAAACGTGAGGCGGACCGTCCGGATGCCATCGATGCCTACGCCCGTCTGGCATTTGAAGGAATGCGACGCGTGCGACCCGGTGGCTGGCTTTTGGCAGCATCATGCAGCGCCCATGTCAAAGCCGATGAATTCTTCGCAACGGTCCGATCGGCCTTGAGCCAGACACCACAGCGTTGGACCGAGGTGCAGACCACCGAGCATCCCGCGGATCATCCCGCCGACTTCCCAGAAGGCCGGTACCTCAAAGCCATCTACCTGCGGACGAAGCCCAACTAAGGGAGGTCACTCGTTGAATCAACGGTTCGAAAACAGACAGAGGGACAGGTCATTTGTCGACACCGACTCGTGCAGAAGGGCTTGCGCCTTCAGCCTTTAGGAGAAAAACGAACGGATGGAATCGATGACCCGGTGGACTTGCTCGTCACTCAATTCGGGATACATCGGCAGGGGAAGAATCCGGTTGGCGACCCGCTCCGTCACCGGGTAATCCCCGGCCTTCCACCCATAGTCGGCATAGCAGCGCTGGAGGTGGAGTGGAACCGGGTAATAGATGATCGTGGGTATGCCGTGCCCGCCGAGATGGCTCTGCAAGGCATCGCGGCGGTCCGTTTGGATTGCGTAGACGTGAAAGACATGGTCGTTGCCCGGAGCGGTCAGGGGAAGCTCCACGGGCAACCCCGCCAACCCGGCATGATATCGGGCGGCAATTTCCCGTCGGCGTTGATTCCAGGAGGCCAAGTGTCGGAATTTCACCCGGAGCAAGGCAGCCTGCAATTCATCCAGGCGGGTGTTAAACCCATGGGAATCATGGTGGTAGCGCTGGCTGATCCCATGGACGCGGGATCGGCGAAGCAAGGCGGCGAGTTCGTCGTCCGAGGTCACCAGCATCCCACCATCCCCGCAGGCACCGAGATTTTTGGTGGGATAGAAACTGAGGCAACCGATGCGTCCCTGGCCCGCCAGGGGGCGACCGCCCGTGCTTGCGCCGATTGCCTGCGCCGTATCTTCGACAACAGGGAGACCGAACTCCATCAACTCGGAAAGCGGTGCCGCCTGTCCGAATAAGTGCACGGGCAGAATCACCTTGGTTCGCGGGCTCAGGCGACGACGCACCTCGGTGGCATCCATGGTAAAATAGCGCGGATCGATGTCGGCAAAGACAATTCGAGCACCGAGTTGATGGACGCTTTCGGCTGGAGCGATGTAAGTGAAGGGTGAGGTGATGACTTCATCCCCCGGGCCAACGCCCAAGGCGTGGAGAGCCAGGGTGAGGGCGTCGGACCCCGAGTTCACCCCGATGCCATGTCGGGCACCGCAATAAGCGGCAATTTCGGTTTCGAGCGCCTGGACCTCGGGACCCAGAATGTATCTTCCGCCCTCCAAAACCGTGCAGGCGGCGGCAAGAAGTTCGTCGCGAAGGTTGTGAAACTGGGCAGCCGGATTGAGGAAGGGGATGGTATTCACCAAAGAGTCGAGAATGAACAAACTATCGGGTTTGAATCAATCGGCAACCGAACTCCGACCGGCCACTTCTCCGGCAATTCACCGGTCTTGTTTTGAGTTCGGTGTCATCTGGCCGCCGCCTGTCGAAGTGAACCCATGGTCAGGGCGACATGCGTCGGGCACCGAGGAACCGTTCGTGCCAATAGGCGTCATTGAGTGATGAGATCGTCACACCACGGGAACTGCTCGCATGGGTGAATTCAAGGCCGCCAAGGCTTAGTCCGACGTGAGACACCCCGGGACCCACAGTTTGAAAGAAGACCAAATCACCCGGGCGCATATTTTCCACCGAAATCGCCTTACCTTCGAGCCATTGGCCCATGGATGTCCGCGGTATTCCGCGTCCAATCACCTCCCGGTAGAGAATGTCAGTGTAGCCCGAACAATCGACACCCTGCCGGTCATGCCCGCCATCGCGATAGGGCGTCCCGATCCACCGGGATGCGGCCTGTCGCCATTCGTTTTCTTCTGGAAATGGGGCTTCCTGCCTGGCCGTCGATGGGGCTATGGCACCGTTGGCTCCCTGGAAACTGCTCGGAGGCGGGGTACCTGGATAATAGGTGAGTCCGGTGGAAGTGGGCTCCGAGCCCGTTTCGCAACCGGCGAGGGCCAGCAGGGCCAAGGGGAACCACGACGTCCGTCGAGCGAGTGAGAACCACGGGTTCACCCGCTTCCAATTGAGGCTTCCTCCAAAAAGGGTCATAGGCACATGCGGAATGGGATAACCGTGAACCACTGCACCGAATCCATGGGGACGTTTGCCGAGCCACCGGCATTTGGCGAGCGGGAATATGAACGGCGATTCCAGCCTGGCTTCCCCGACATTCGATTCTTTGTTCAACCCGGAAGTGGACTCCCGCCTTGGGGAGATTCTAGCATGAACCCCTATGATAGGTGCCCTGTTGCTGCCGGAGCTTAAAGAGCTTATCCGCCAGCGGGATTTTGTGCAGTTGCGAGAAGCAATGGCCGAATTCCCGGCACCCGATTTGGCGGAGGTCATGGGCGATCTGGAGGCAGCGGACAATGCCATCATCCTGCGCATCCTGCCGCACGAGCTGGCGGCGGCTGTATTCGAGTACCTGCCCCTGCCCGAGCAGGAACAACTCCTGCATGCGCTGGGCGACGCTGAAGTCGCGCGCATTCTGAATGAAGTGGCCGCAGACGATCGTACCGCCCTGTTGGAAGAACTGCCGCCCAAGGTCACCCGGCGCCTCATCAGCCTTCTATCGCCCGAGGAACGGAAAATCGCTTCCGACCTGCTTGGGTATCCGGAACGGTCGGTGGGTCGACGAATGACGCCGAACTACGTCGCGGTCGAAGAAAGTTGGAGCGTGGGCGAGGTCTTGGAACACCTACGCCGAGTCGGTGGTGAGCACGAGCGCATCACGCTCAACCAATTGTACGTGATAGACCGGGACCGCCGATTGGTCGACTGGGTTCGGTTGCAGGCCCTCGTGACAGCCAGTCTGTCCCAGCGACTCGCCGATTTACTGGAAGGAAGCAACCTTGCATTGAAGGCCACGGAGCCGCAGGAGACGGCCGTCGTGGCTTTCAAAAAATACGACGTGACCATTCTGCCAGTGGTGGATGCCACCGGGGTTCTCTTGGGCGTGGTCACTGTCGACGATGTACTGGACGTTGCCGAACGGGAAAATACCGAGGATATCCAGAAATTGGGCGGTATGGAGGCCCTCGACGGCCCCTATCTGGATATCGGATTGCTGGCCATGGTTCAAAAGCGTGCCGGATGGCTCGCGTTGCTGTTCATGGGCGAAATGCTCACGGCGACCGCCATGGGCTATTTTGAAAAGGACATCGAGAAACTGGCGGTATTAGCGACCTTCCTCCCGTTGATCATCTCGAGCGGTGGAAATTCCGGTTCCCAGGCCACCTCCCTCATCATCCGTTCCCTGGCCGTCGGTGACGTCACTGTCAGTGAATGGTGGAGAGTTCTGAAACGGGAGCTCGTCGCTGGTACCCTTCTCGGTGTGACACTCGCGGTAATCGGATTTAGCCGCATCTCGCTCTGGCACCTGCTCGAATTCCACGATTACGGAAAGCATCACTGGCTGATCGCCCTCACCGTGGGTGCCAGCTTGGTCGGGGTGGTCCTGTTCGGAAGCCTCATCGGCGCCATGCTTCCTTTCCTGTTGAGGGCCGTAAAAAAGGACCCGGCCGTGGCTTCAGCCCCGCTGGTGGCTACTCTGGTCGACGTCACCGGGCTCATCATCTATTTTTTCATCGCCCGACTCCTGCTCCACGGGATTGAGCTGCCGAAGCTCGAGGGTTAACCTAAACCCTGGCAATCATCCCACACCGTCGACTTCATGAGTTCCCCCTACTCCACCCGTTATTATGAGGCCCTGAAGGAAGATTCTTCCGCTTCCGCGAGGTTTGCCGTTCCCAAAATCCTCGATGTGATTCCGGCAAAGTCGGTCGTGGACGTGGGATGCGGCTCCGGCACTTGGGCTCGCGCCTATCTGGACGCCGGTTGCGACGTCCTCGGAATTGACGGGGTCGAGGTCCAAACGGACCAATTGCTCATTCCCGCAGACCGGTTTCAGCGCCGAAATCTGGTCGAACCGTTGCAACTCAACCGGCGGTTCGATCTGGTCAATTGCCTCGAAGTGGCCGAGCACCTGCCCGGCAGCCGGGCAACAAGTTTTGTCTCCGACCTGTGTGCTGCGGGCGACGTGGTGGTCTTTTCGGCGGCTGTGCCGGGTCAGGGCGGCACCTACCATGTCAACGAACAATGGCCCACCTATTGGATTTCACGGTTTACCGACCGTGGCTACGTGGCACTGGATTGCATACGCCCCGTCCTTTGGAATCAACCGGACGTGGCCTGGTGGTATGCCCAAAATCTTTTCGTATTCATCCGCCGGGAGCGCCTTTCCGACTATGCGAAAGCACAGGCGGCTGCACAGACATGGCCGACCGATCTGGTTCATCCCCGGGCCTACGTACGGGCAACCGTGCCGGAGCAGATGTCTCCACGCATGCTCAAAGAGGTGATACGCGCCCTACCCTATTTTCCCGGGAAAATCGCTCGTCATTTTGGGCGATAGCTCCTATGGGAGTGTTGAGGGCTGAAGGCCCCGGGGCATGGGTGTATCCCTGTTTGGGGAACCTGGGCGTCCGTCCCGTTTTGGACGCCGCGTGAGGGCACGCGGCCTACAGGAATTTGTCCGCCGGTCGGTGGTGGAATGGCCAGTGGAATCGATCCGGTGACATTCGCCTCATTCAATGGGGGAAGCGGTCAGCGTATCGACGGTGGCGAAAATCGAGTTTGGGACTCGCAGGAGCGCGTCCCTCCGATGGATGTCCCTCCTCCGGAGGGACTTGCGTTCGGAGAGGTAAGCTTCGGCCAGCCTACGATTTCATTTGCAGGCGTCGGACAAAAGGTCGGTCCGCGGTCCCAGTAGAACCGACCTTCATCCAAAATTCGGCTGCATTAAATCTGCCTCCATCTGCGTGAATCTGCGGACCAACCCTTCCTTCCCGTGAGAGAAGTATCCGCAGATTTCACACGGATAATTGGAGAATCTGCGGACAGGTTACTTCCCGGCCGGCGCGGCCGCAGGCGCTATCTTGGGCGCGTGGGCCGCTTCGGCGGCCAGGGCGGCGGCCAGACGATGAGCTACAACCGCATCGACCACCTTTTTGAACAGCTCTGGTTTGTCGGTGAGGGTCTTTCGGGCGGCTTCCTTGCCCTGCCCAATCAATTCGCCCTGGAACTGGAGCCAGGCCCCCTTCTTCTCCACGACGCCCGCGTCGAGTCCACAATCAATGGCGCTACTTCTTTATCGATACCGTGATTGAAAATGATGTCGAATTCGGCTTCGGCGAAGGGCGGTGCCACCTTGTTCTTCACGATCTTGACCTTCACATGGTTGCCCACGGCTGTGCCGGAGCTGTCCTTGATCGCGTCCTTTCGACGGATATCAATCCGGACGCTGGCGTAGAATTTGAGGGCCTTGCCGCCGGGGGTGGTTTCGGGATTGCCAAACATCACCCCGACCTTTTCCCGCATCTGGTTGGTAAATATGCAGGTGGTCTTGGCCTTGTTCAGCAAGGCGGTCAGTTTTCGCAAGGCCTGCGACATCAACCGGGCCTGCATGCCCATGGTGGCCATGCCCATCTCGCCTTCCAATTCGGCCTTGGGAACCAGTGCGGCCACGGAATCGATGACGATCACGTCGATGGCATTCGAGCGAACCAGGGTTTCGCAGATGGTCAGGGCTTCTTCGCCTGAGTCCGGTTGCGAGACCAGCAAGTCATCGAGGTTGACACCGAGCTTCTTGGCATAAGCCGGGTCGAGGGCGTGCTCGGCATCGATGAAGGCGGCGACGCCTCCCGCCTTCTGGGCATTGGCGATGACGTGCAGCATCAGCGTGGTTTTGCCGGAGGATTCCGGTCCGAAAATTTCAATGACCCGTCCACGGGGCACGCCACCGACCCCCAGGGCCAAGTCCACGGACAAGGCACCCGTCGGGATCACTTCAATATTTCGCGCGGCATTCGCGGCGCCCAATCGCATGATGGCCCCTTCGCCGAACGACTTGGTGATGGTCGAGATGGCCGCTTCCAAGTCGCGACTTTTTGTGGCGGCGAGTTTCGCCGCCTCGGTGTCGGTTACTTTTTGCAGATCGGACGATTTTGAGGTTTCGGAAGGTTTCGCGGCGGGCATAAACAGCAAAGATTATCTGTTTCAGGCTAGGAGCGGACCGGGTGAAGTCAATCGCCGGTTCCATTGTCCGGCTTGACGCCCGGCCCTTCATCCCGAACGTTTGATTTGGAGTATGGGAAAAACGCCCGAACGCAAACTCAACCGCCGCCAGGCACGTGACCTCGATATCGAGATCGGGTTTCTCGAAGGCGTGGTCCGCCGTGATCCGGAATTTATCGAGGCCCTGCAAGTCCTCGGAGACGATTATACGGAACGCGGGCGTTTGGCGGACAGCCTCAAGGTGGATGAACGGTTGCGCCAGTTGCGACCGGAGGACCCCAACGTTCTTTTCAATTATGCCTGTAGTCTGGCCCTGAGCGGTGCCATGGAGCAGGCGTGCGGTGAATTGGAGCGGGCATTGGACCTGGGATATCGGGATTTCCGATGGTTGCAGCGCGATCCGGACCTCGCAGACCTCCGCAAGCACCCCTCTTACCGTAAGGTCAAAGCCAAGATCAAGGCGTTGAAAGAGGAGGCCGCTCCTCAGGGCAATGTCGAGGCAGACAGCCCCTGACCTCGTCCCCCAGGGAACGCTGGCTGGCGTCGCCCCACCAGCCATTCAAAAATCGGCGACGCCATCAAGGTGGTGAGCACGGCCATGATCACCAGCGTGGCGAACAGTTCGGCGGAAATGATACCCCGCTGCAACCCGATGTTGATGATGATCAATTCCATCAGCCCGCGGGCATTCATCAAGGTCCCAATGCCCAGCGCTTCCCGGTTGGAGACGCCGGTGGCCCGGGCGGCCAGCCAGCAGGCAACCCCCTTACCACCCACCGCCGCCACCATCACCAGCCCGGTCATGGCCCACAGATAACCGGTGTTCAACAGTCCAATGCGGGTGTTGAGCCCGGAGAAGGTGAAAAACAACGGCAGTAGAAGCGCCACCGTCAGCGGCTGGATTCGGTCGATCAGGCTGGAGGCCACCAGACCCCGGGGCATGGCCATACCCATGACAAACGCACCAAAAACGGCATGCAACCCGATGGCATCCGTGATCCAGGCACCCGTCGCGAGCAATGCGAGGCACACGACCAGTTCCTGGTCAGATAACTGACCCCGACGTTCGATTCCCCGGGACCATCGGGCCAATAGCCAGCGGACGATGGTCAGGGTCACCACCACATACGCGATGCCGCCCCCGATGTTCTTAACCGCATAGTGAAGATTGTCGTCAAAGCTGGCCAGAACCACGGCAAGCAGACACCACGCAGCCGCATCGTCGACGGCCCCGGCACCCAGCGCCACGGTTCCCATCACCGTCCCGGCCAGCTTCTTGAAATGGATAATCCGGGCCAGCATCGGAAACGCCGTGATGCACATGGCCGCTCCCATGAAAATCATGGCCTCGAAGGCGGACGTTTTGGCGGGAAACAATTGCGTGTGGTTGAAAAAGAACCATCCGAGAGCCCCGCCAAGAACGAACGGCGCGAGCATGCCCGCCACGGAAACAGTGACGGCGCTATGAAGCCGCTGCTGAATGATATCGATGCGGAACTCCAGTCCCACCACGAACATGTAGGCCGCCAGACCCAGCTGCGAGACCGGGAACAGCACCTTCATGGATTCCGCCGGAAACAGGTGGGCCGATACCCCTGGAGCCAGGAGCCCGAGAAGGGATGGGCCCAGAATGACACCCGTGATCATCTCTGCCACCACCTGTGGCTGGCCGAGCCTCCGTGCGACAATACCCACTGCCTGACACGCCATCAAGATGACAGCGATTTGCAGAAAAAACTGCACGGCCAGTTGAAGATTGCTCACAATACCGTTGATAGCGGCAAACTGGCGATAACGGAAATAAATCCTCGCTATCAGGGTGATGCCCGTTTGTTATCACTGCTCGGCATGGACCTGCGTCACTTGCGCTACTTCCAGGCGGTTGCGGAGGAATTGAGCTATTCGCGGGCGGCCCGCCGCCTCCGTGTGGCTCAACCGGCATTGACCCGGGCGATTCAAGAGATCGAGGCTCAGCTCAACGCGCCGGTTCTGGAGCGCACCCGGCATTATGTACGGTTGACCCCGGCGGGGACCACCCTCCTGCGCGAAAGCAGTCTGCTTCTGGAGCGCTGGGATGAATCGCTGGCGCGGGTCCGTCGGACGGCCGCAGGCGAAGAGGGCGAACTCCGACTCGGCTATATCGGCCCGCCCACCCAGCTTTTTCTAGGACGACTCCTGGCAGAGTACCGAGGTTTGTTTCCGAAAGTCTCATTGCACCTGGAGGAGCGGACCCCCGAACGGGTCTGGGAAATGGTGGCCAAAGGGCGGTTGTCCATGGCCCTGACTCGACCGGTGGCATTGTCCGAGGGATTGGGACTCCGCACGTTGCTCCTTCGCGAAGAACGTCTCGGAGTCGCTTTGCGACCCGATCACCCGTTGGCGGGTCATTCGGTCCTGCCGTGGACCTCTTTGACGGATACGCCGCTTTTGGTGCTGGCCCGGCGCGAAGGAATTGGGCTGCATGATGCCGTCCTGGCGGGTTGTCGGAACGCAGGATTCGCACCTCGCATCTCCCATAGCCCGAGCTTGATTGGAACGGTCCTTTTGTACGCCGAAGCCGGACTCGGTTTGGCCGTGGTGACCGACTCAGTTGTTCCGGAGGACAGCCCTCTTCAGTTCATTCCCCTGACACCCGTCCATAATGTCCCGTTGGTGTTGGTTTGGCAGGAAGACCAGGACCCACCGCCAGCCCGCCACTTTCGGGCTTTGGTGACTCAATGGCGGGATACCGGTCGGCTGTGGGCGAGTGGATAGGTCCGGTCGGGGACTGACGCCGTGTTTACCGCCCGCAGCCGACCTGAAATTGGCAAATGCGACCGGACCAACGACACTGATACTTTGGATGAAGTCGACCCTAAACTCTCCGCGCATCACCGGATGCCCCGATATCGTCGGGACGACCGGGGAATACGAGGCTTGGGTCGCAGATCGATTACCCTTTGTTTCGGGCGACCTCGCCTTGAA
This sequence comes from uncultured Verrucomicrobiota bacterium, assembly GCA_903896505.1. Taxonomy (GTDB): domain Bacteria; phylum Verrucomicrobiota; class Verrucomicrobiia; order Limisphaerales; family UBA9464; genus CAILNN01. The sequence continues at coordinate 25,179 of CAITXU010000218.1, forward strand.
ACACGAGCGCATGGCGGAAGACCCGTTTTCCTTCCTCAGAGCGACCTTCTATCGGTGGGCTCAGAGATTTGCTCTCGAATGTCCCGACCTCTTGGACGCTCCGGCCGTTCCGTCCGTGGGGGATATCCACGTCGAAAACTACGGTACCTGGCGCGATGCAGAGGGGCGGTTGGTTTGGGGTATCAACGATTTCGACGAGGCCGTGAGGCTCGCCTACACCCAGGACTTGGTTAGACTGGCCACCAGTGCGGCATTGGCCTTTGAACAAGGGCGTATGACCGTCCGCCCACGAGCCGCTGCCACTGCAGTTCTAAAAGGCTATGTCGAGGCGCTCGATATAGAAGGGCGTTCTTTTGTCTTGGCCGAACACAATCGATGGCTTCGGGATGCGGTCACAAGCCGGTTGCGCGATCCGGGTAAGTACTGGAAACGTTTGACCGCGTGGCCCGAAGTAGCGTCGGTCCCCTCAGACGTGCGTTCTATTTTGCGGGAATCGCTCCCGGAACCGAACCTGCCGATGGTGATCCTCCACCGACAGGCGGGACTTGGGAGTCTGGGGCGTCCCCGATACACGGCCATCACCGAATGGCGCGGAGGAAAGGTGGCCCGTGAAGTCAAACCACTCTTGCCGTCGGCCTGGACGTGGGCGAACCCGACGGGAACCGAAAGTCGCCTTGCCTATCTCTCCACGGTGGAGCAGGCGATTCGGACTCCCGATCCGTTTCTCCGGGTTTGCGGCTCGTGGATCATCCGACGCCTGGCCCCTTACTGTAGCCGGATTGAACTGTCCCAGATGCCGGGAGGAGGCGATGAGAAGAAGTTGTTGAAAGCCATGGGACACGAACTTGCCAATATCCATCTCGGCGAAAAGCGGAGTGCCCAGACCATCCTTGATGATCTAAGCCATCGCCGGGGAAAATGGCTGCACCGGGGGGTGGAGTGCATGACCGACGCGACCCTTGCCGACTGGACCGCTTGGAGACGGTCGCAATGACTTCCCCAATTGTCTCCGGTATCGGTATTTCCTTTGTCCATAGCGACCCAGGATGAGTTTTTCTTTTCGTCGTCCGGGGCCTTAATCTTCTGGCCCCGAAAACCCATCGAGTATACATTCTCAATTCATCAACCTTTCCTCCCCTTCCATCCATGGCGAACCGCCTCTCATTCCGGTTCAAGGTGACACTAGAAGAGATTTCACGGATCAACGAAGAGGTCTCTGCCTGGATGAATGACCTCGATGTGGCTTCAGGCCTCTCTTATATGCCCCAGCTGGCCATTGAGGAACTCGGCACCAATGTGTTGAAGTATGGGCATGATGACGATCAAGCTCATGAGGTGGACGTGGAGCTGGAATTGTCGGAGTCTGGACTTCAAGTGACGTTTACGGACGACGGACGCCCCTTTAATCCGCTCGAAACCACTGCACCGGACGTATCTCTTCCTCTGGAGGAGCGAACGGTTGGAGGCTTGGGAATCCATTTGGTACGATCCGTGGCTGACACCCTCGAATACGAGCGGGTGGACGGGAAAAATCGAATCCGACTTTTCAAACAGTTCAATTCCTGAAACCGTATCACCCATGGCTACGATCACCGCATTGACCGCCACCACCTTCGACGATGGAAGTCGCTTGTTGAAAGTCGACGGGAACCTGGACCTGGCCGGTGTTGGAGCAATCGAGACCCGGTTTTATGCCTTCTGCGGTGGCGAGAATCCGCGGGTTGTGGTGGACCTGTCCGGCGTCCACTTCGTTGCCTCGCTGGGCATCCGGCTCCTGTTGCAGGCCGCCAAAACGGTCAAATCCCGCCAAGGCAGCATTCAGTTCATCCACCCGACCGAAACCGCACGGTCGGCGCTCGAAATCGCGGGCTTGGATTCGTTGATTGGCTAGCCTCGCGATGGGCTGTGCTGTCATTCAGCAGCCGTCCCAAGGCATTTTGGGCGCAACAAACTGCAAGCTATTTCGGAAACACGACACTAGACGGGACCCGCTGTCGGCAGACGGCCCAGAGCCTCGGCATCGCATCGACCCGCCACCTCAAAATCGAGGGCCGTCAATCCACCGCTGTCGTGGGTGGTGAGGGTCAGCGTCACCTGATTCCATCGGATATCGATGTCCGGATGATGCTGAACTTCTTCAGCAATATCGGCGACGGAGCGAACAAACTCGATGCCGGTGACAAAATCCGCGAAGACAAAGGTCCGCTTTAGGGTATCGCCAACATGCTTCCATAGGGGAAGCTTGGCCAGAGCAGCGTCAATTTGGGGCGGGGTCAACAAGTCCATGAATGACTTTTCCCTTTGTATCCCGTTGCCGCAACTGCCGTTTCGCAGCCAGGGAAAGTGCGAACCCTACCTACCAGACCGCAGAAACTTATCCGCAGATTTCCCAAATTGTCGCAGATAAAATGGGGTTCTGGAAGACGTTCTGTCCGCTCAGGAGGCAAAGATCTGGTCCATTTCGGTGCTCAATTTCTTGAGTCCGGCCCGGCTGTCGGCACCGCCCTGTTCGGCAATTCCCCAGCCATGGTAACCGATATCGTCGAGGGCCTTCATCACAGCGGGCCAGCGGTTGTCGCCCTTGAGGAATTCCACACCGAATCCGGCCCACTTGCCTTCCTTGTCCGCCCGCGCACGGCTGTATTCCTTGATGTGCAGCCGATTAATGCGCGTTCCCAGCACATGAATCCATTGTTCGGGCCAGCCGTAGTGAATGATGTTACCGACATCAAAATGCCAGCCGACCCAAGGGGACTTGAAACGGTCCACAAAGGCCGCCGCCTCGACGGGGCTTAGGAAGTAATTGTTCCAGACGTTCTCAATGGAAATCCGGACCTTGAGCTTTTCCGCCAGGGGAACTGCCTTGCTGATCTCGGTAAACGAGCGCTCGATGGCGACATCGTACGGGATCGATTGGTCGCAAACACCGGGAACGAGCAGGATCGATTCCCCTCCCCAGGCAGCTGCGTCTTCCAGTGTGTGATTGAGAGCGGCCAATCCCTCTGCACGGACCTCGGCGCTGGGATGGCTCAGCGGTTTGGCCCAGTGGTGCTGGCCGCACACACTGGCGCATTTCAGTCCCGACTTTTCATAGGCCTTGCGGACCTCGTCGCGGTCGTAGTGGCTCATTGCCTCCACCCCGTCGAAGCCCGCGTCCCGGATGGCCTGAAACCGATCCGAGAGCGACAGCTTGTTCAATTCATCCCCACCAACTGTCGCCAGCATGATCCCTTTTTTTAGGGGTTTGCGGGTTGGGGTGGCGTCTTCGGCACGCACGCCGAGGAGGGGAAGGACTCCGGCCGCAGAGGCCACCTGGAGAAAATGACGGCGATTCACGGCGAGGGCGAAAGGTAATGCGGGACGTTTAGGACTTGGAGGTGACGCCCGGGCTTAGCTGAGGCGATATTGACCGGGGATGGGGATTCCCATGATGGGAAGCGACATATCCCAGGTGATTTCGGATGGCCCGAGCTTTTCCTTGGAGTTCAGCATGTTTTCCCAAGTGACTTCGAGGCCGGTGTAAGCCGCCGTTCGAGCCATCAATCCTTGCAGGGTGCTGGAGGCCAGCCATTCACCATCATTGCGAATCGGTCCGTTGCCACGAATGCCAGCGAAAAGCTCTTCGTGCTCGACCACGTACATGTCTGGAGCCTTCCCCTGATATTTCCACGGCTTTTCGCCGCGAATCACCGGGGTGTTCCATCCGCTAAGGGCATGGCCGGTTGTTCCCATGATGTAATCGCTGTTGTCGTTGTAACATCCGGCGATCTGCCGTTGGGCAATCGTGGCCCTCACTCCATTGGCGTACTCGTACACTACCGTCATGTGGTCGAAGATGTTGCCCTGAAAATTGCCCACCATGCGACCGCCAGTCGCTGTGCACTTGATCGGAGGTACGTCCTTCATGCACCACGCCAGCTTGTCGACCGTGTGGATGCATTGCTCCACGATGCCGTCGCCGGCGAGCCATGAAAAATTCATCCAGTTCCGGAGCTGCCATTCGAGGTCGGTCACGCCGTCCTTGCGGGCCGACGGGGCCTGCATCGGTTTCACCGGACCTGTCAGGTAGGTTCCATAGACCGACCGGATGTCGCCGATGGCCCCGTCGTGAATCTGCTGATAGAGAGCACGACGCGGGAGATCGCTGCGCCAGCAGAAACCGGCCACAAGGTTGAGGTTCTTGGCCTTGGCCATCCGCACAGACTCCAGTGCATGGCGGATACCCGAGGCATCTGTGGCCAGGGGTTTCTCACAGAAAATTTGGCGACCCTTTTCCACCGCATATCGAAGGTGCGTCGGGCGGAATCCAGGGGGCGTGGCTAACAAAACGACGTCGATGTCCGAATCAATCACCTTTTTAAAGGCATCCAGTCCGGTGAACTTGGTATCCGGCGTCACCGCGATCCGCTTGTCGAATTGTTCCTTGAGTCCTTTATAACTGTTTTCCAACTGGTCAGGAAATACGTCACCCATGGCGGTAAGGACGCAGTTGGAATCCGCCGTGAGCGCATTTCCGGCCGCTCCGGTTCCTCGACCGCCACATCCGACCAATCCCACCTTGAGGGTGTCCGAGTTCGCGGCAAACGCCGACTGTCGGATAATGATGCCGGGAGCGGTCAGGGCCAATGCGCCAACCTTGGCTGTGGTGCTGAGGAATTGACGCCGATTTGGGGAGGAAGTGGTTTCAGACATACTCTGGGTAGGACGTCATTGAATTTCCGCCATTCATCCTCTTTGCGTCAAGCGGCGAGCCACGCAAAACCCGGAAATTCATGGCTTTTTGTGCTTATAACTCGGTGCGGGCCACGCGTCGCAGCCCAAGGCGGAGCGGCAACCATCCCACCAAAGCACTGACCAGGGTGAAGATCGTCCAGAAAAAGGCCGCTTTGGCACCGTTGAATCCCGCTTCCGCTGCATCGTCACCAATGTTGGTCAAATGCCAGCCCCATGGACTTCCCACCGCGAGCATGGCTACCGATCCCACGATGTAGACGAAACTGACCACCAGACAAAACGTTCCGCCAAATCCATTCACGATCTTGTTGGGATTCTGCTCGCGGAAATTGGGAAACAGCGCGCCCATTCCCACAGCCACCGCATTCAAAGTCAGTGACATCAGCGTAATGGCCCCCGCGAAAAATGCCGTTCTTCCAGCGTCCAATCGGAGCATGGAGCAGGAGAGCAGGATCAGAGACAGGGTCAGGATGAGAGTCGAGGCACTACCGAGCCAAAATTTAAGCAAGACCACTCGGACCAATCCTAGCGGCGCAAGGCCAACGACCCAGACCCGTTTTCCCTCCAACGAGAATTGGGGAAAGATGAATCGCGTGGTGATCGTGGCCAGATTCAGGGCGCAGGCCCCCAGATTGAGATAACTCACCATGGAAATCCAATAGGGCGAATCCAATTGTCGACTGAAGTGCCGTAGATTAACCGTGTAAATGCTGAGAAGTCCAAACAGCATCGCGGTTTGTCCCCATTGGGTGGTATCCCGCCAAAACACCCTCAAATCCTTGGCGAGCAGAGCCCGGACATCGGTCGGAAGGATGTTTCCCACTCCCAGGATGATTTCGAGTCCGCCCCGCCCCAGTCGGTCCGAAATCTGGTCCCGGTTTTTTCGCCGCCGCTCCTGCCAGTCCTGAAACCATTTCCAACGAGCAAAGACACTTCCCCGGCTTTGAACCACGCTGGAAGCCTCGTAAAACGCATTCCCCATGCGGGTGGCGATCAGTGTTCCGAAGAACAAGGCATGACTGAGCAGTACCAGGGCAAAGAATACGGCTGAACGGACTGCCCCTTCCGCCCAATTCTGGACGCTGGAACTGAGCCAATAGCTTGGGAGCATCGGAAACTGCGCGAACTTCGTCTTGTCGAGCAGGCGATCGATGACGCTGAGAACGCGGGTTTCAAGTTCGGCCTCCGGAATCGGTTCGGGACGGAACCGGAACAGAATAAGGGCACCCACCAACAGCAGCGTCAGTGCTGTGATGATTTGGAATGCCTTGCGGTCCAGATAGCCTGCAAGGTGGACCGCCAGCCAGGCTCCAGCGGAGCCGGGAAGGACAATGAACAGGGCGATGAGCAAGACAACTGCCGGGTAAAAGTGCCACGCTACGCTATTGACCAGGCCGTAGGCGGCCAGAAGAGGGGCAATGAGAAAGAGGAAGGCCCACGACGCGAGCAGGGTGGATTCAATCAGTTTCCACTGGAAGATGGCCCGATTGGGGACCGGAAGCGTCAGTAAAAATGCCGTCTCTCGATTCCGGAAGAGGTTGCTGTAACTGATCACCAGATTGGAGATCAACAGCAGCCCGAATAGGAAGGCGAACAGGAGGAAAATCAGCCGTTCGACCAGGGCTCCACCCAATCCTGGAAACCGGGACAAGAATCGCAGTCCTTGAAAGAAGAGACCAAAAGCGAGAACCACGTAACCGGCGAGGAATGCCGTGACCAGCCCCACCATCAGCCAGGAATGCCGCCACAGCGAAACAAACCGGCGCCCCATGGACCGCAGATTGACCCGCAAAACCAATTGGAACGGGGATGGCAGCATTCTTTCCCGACAACTTCGTCACGGAACCTTGAATCGGCAAGCGAAGCCCTGATTCCTCTGTTCTGAGATAAAAGGTTCGGATTTGACACCCGTGCGAACATTTGAATAGTGAAGTCATGTCAAAAGTGCTTGCTAGAACTGACATGAAGGGTAGAGAGGTCCGCCCAAGAGCAGCGCTTTCAGTCGAGGAAATCGACCGTGCTGTACGAACGGTTCGGGTAAAAAATCAGGGTGACCGTTGGTCTGTGAAGAGAATTGCAGCACCCAAGACGTGGTCTTTTCAAAATCCCGACCGCGCCCTAGCCAAGGCCATAGAACTGGCTACCCCGGACAAGTTGAACGTGGTGATTCATGAAAAGGGTGGTCAAATTGCTAGGGTGATTTCCCCACGAGAATTTCCCCGGCCCGTCACCGAATTCGGACTCAAGAAAATCACTTCGCAGTTCCAAGCGGTCCGTAACCGTCCAGGCCACGTTCGTCCTGCCGCTCTATAATACTGAGTTGGAAGGGGTAATAGAATGCGGGGTGTCCCCAAACGCGATCGGGTCTTCATCAATTGCCCGTTTGACCCAAAATACCGCCCACTGTTTGAAGCCATCGTCTTCGCGGTAGCTCATTGCGGATTTGAGCCCTGTAGCGCCTTGGAAGCCGCCGGCTCCGGGACCGCCCGGCTCGACCGCCTTTTCCAGATGATTGCCGGATGCAGACTTTCGATCCATGACCTCTCCCGTGTGGAGCTGGACACGCGGACCCGGTTCCCGCGCTTCAACATGGCGTGGGAACTTGGTGTTTGTATGGGAGCGCGGCAGTTCGGTGGTCGTAGTCAGAAGAGAAAAGACTTCCTGATCCTCGAACGCTCAAGAGGTGAATGCGCCATCAGTTGCTCTGATCTTAGTGGGGTGGATCCTGAAGCCCACGGAAACAAGACCGATCGTGTGATCCAGCACGTCCGAACCTGGCTGAGTGGCCACTCCAAGCACTCGCTTGCCGGCCCAAAGGCCATCAAGACAGATTACAAGAGTTTTCAGAGTGACCTCCCCGATATGCTCGACACACTTCGGATCAAACAAAACGAAGTGAACTTTATGGACCTTCGGCGTTCCGTCGATCGGTGGATGGCAGAGAGGTCGGTAGTTTAATTCAATCCGTGGTGTTAAAACCCAAGGTTTGGTTCCCTTGCCGCTGTTGAATGGATGTCATTTTTTCTGCGGTTCCGCACCCTTCAAGACATTGAGAATCACACCATCCACGAACCTGCATTTTCAGGTATCGCCGGTTCTTGGGGCCGTCGTCCCTCCGATCTGCCTGGAAACGGGTCATGGCCCAATAGAGATTGCGCCGACTAACGTGTTGTCTACAGGAATTCCGGTGGTCATCGACCCGCTACAGTACCTTCAACCCGGAATCGTCCGCCGTTAGAATTACCACCTTGGACCCGGGCAGTTCCCTCTGCATCGCTTCGGCCACTGGCGCGACGTCGCCCAAAGCGATGGTGATGATCGTCGAACCGCTGCCGCTCAGCCAGCCGCCGATCGCTCCGGCGGCTTCCCCGGCACGAAGGACGGCACTGAGCTGCGGCAGCAACGCCTCCCGGTAGGGCTGATGGAGACAGTCGTCAAAGCACCCTCGCAACGCCTCATAATCTTCTGCCGCAATGGCCGCCGTGATCAGGGCGGTCCGGTTCAAGCTGTGGACGGTATCGCGCTTGGAGAATTGCATCGGCACCAGGCGTCGAGCCTCCGGAGTGCTGATCTCAAAGTCCGGGATCAGGGTGACAAACTTCAATCGTTGGGCCACCGGAAACCGGACGCACCGCACCGCCCCCCTCACGACGCCCGACGCGGTGAATCCCCCATAGACCGCCGGCGCCGCATTGTCCGGATGTCCCTCCAACTCCGTCACCAGGTTCAACAGGTCGCCCCGGGAAAGAGGTTCGCCTGAGAGTTGATTGAGCGCGGCGACGCACCCGAGTCGTGCCGTGACGCTTGAGCCCAGTCCCCGGGCCAGGGGCACATCGCCCGTGATGGAGATTTCAAAGCCAAAGGAGGAGGCTTTGCTCCTGTCAAAAAAGGCCTCCGAAGCTTCGGTCAACATTGCTGTAGCTCCGGCGCGAGCCCCTTCAGAAATCGGAGAGAGAATCCGGACGCCATCGGTTGACCGGGTCACAGTCACCTGATTGTAGATCGTCAGGGCAAGTCCCAGCGTATCAAATCCAGACCCCAGATTGGCTGTGGTTCCAGGGACGCGAACGGTCGCGGTATCGGTCATCGGGGGCATGATTAATCTTCCGGTTTGGTATCACGGTTCAGCAGGTCCACCACGGCCTGTCGGGGTGATTTACCCTGATACAGGGCCAGATAGACCTCGGTGATGATGGGACAGGGGATGCCCAGGCGGCGTCCCAGTTCAAAGGCACTCAGGGCGGTCGGGTAACCCTCCACTGCGGAAATAGTGGATGCAAAGATCGCCTCCACCGATTCACCACGTCCGATTCGTTCGCCGAAGGTCCGGTTGCGACTCAACCGACTGAAGCAGGTCACCGTCATATCGCCCAGTCCGCTGAGTCCGGAAAAGGTTTCAGGTCGACCGCCACACGCCACACCCAACCGCTGCATCTCAGCCTTTCCACGAGTGATCAGAGCCGCCTTGGCGTTGTCTCCATAGCCCAATCCGTCACAAACGCCGGCGGCAATGGCAATGACGTTCTTCAGCGCTCCACCGAACTCCACCCCCGGCAAATCCGGGCTGGTATACACGCGGAAGGTGGGGCGATGGAACCAGGTTTGCACGGTTGCAGCTGCAGTCGGGACCGAGCTGGCAGCGACGAGTGCGGTGGGAATTCCCCGTGCCACCTCTGCCGCCAGCGAGGGGCCCGATAAGGCTACCGGGATGGCACCGGAAATCGTCTCGAGCAGAACCTCGGACATGGTCTTGCCCTCGGGAAACTCCAGTCCCTTGGTCGTGCTGACGACCACTCCTTTGAACCCACTCAACTTTGAAGCCACGCTCCGGAAGGCTTTGGAAGGAATGGAGATAACCAATCCCTCCGCATCTGCCACGGAGGTCGCCAGGTCGGGTTCCACCACCAGCTCTGGCGGCAGTCGGACTCCAGGAAGATGCCGGACATTTTCACGTCCGGTTCGGATGGCGTCCACATGCCCGGGATGGTGCCCCCAGAGCGTGACCTCATTCCGATTTTGCTGTAGGATAATAGCCAGAGCGGTTCCCCAAGCCCCGGCACCGATCACGGTGATCTTCATTGCGACGGAGGTTCTTTTGGTGAAGACGGCTTGCGAACAAATCGGTTTTCCGTCCCGTTGAGGAGCCGGCGGATATTGGGCCGGTGCTTCCAGACTGCCAGCCCACCGACGACCAAGGTCAATCCCGACCGGGTGGGGTCATGAGTGGTCAACCAAGTTGCCAGCGGCAGCGCCGTTGCCGCTGTGATGCTCGCCAGCGAAACATAGCGGGAGAGCAGGAAAACCACGATCCAAAGTCCGATCACAGTGGCACCCGCCGCAGGAACGAGGGCGGCCAGGACTCCGGCCGAAGTTGCGATTCCCTTACCGCCTTGGAAGCCCAGCCAGCAGGTGTAGTTATGTCCCAGGATGACAGCAAGGGCGGCGATCACCGGGAGAAAACCCGATGCACGTTCAGAGCCCAACAGGCCCACGACAAGATAAGGCGTTGCCAGGACGGCCAGCGTCCCCTTGAGCGCATCCACGAGCAGGACGATGATGCCGGCCGTCCTGCCTAGTATTCGGAAGACATTGGTGGCACCGATATTGCCCGAGCCATGCTTCCGGATATCCATGCCCCGCAACCGACCGGCCAGATAACCGGTTGGTGGCGAACCAATGAGATAGGCGACGAGCGCCGTCAAAGCGAAGCTGAGCGGCTGCAAGGGCACGATGCGGTGCTACTTGAGGATTTCTCGGACCTGTTTGTATCGGGGGTCCTCGTCCCACACTTTTCGCAGATTGGCGGCGGCCGGAACGGTTTTCAAGCGCTCGTCGCTCAGTCGCAGGGCCTGGTTCAAATTGGATTTTGCCGAAGCCATGCTCGTACCATCCGCTAGTTCCACCAAGGCGAGATTAAACCAGCCTTTGGGGATTGCGGGCGAAATATCGATGGCCCGTTCCATGGTCTTTTTGGACCGGTCGAGTCGGCCAATCGATTGATAAATCTCGGAGAGCTTCATCAATGCGTTGAAGTCGGAGATATTGGTCAGGGTCCGGTCCAGGACCTCAACCGCCTCGTTGCTGCGTCCGCCTTGAAGGAGAGCCGCCGCTGTTTGAACGGCGGTGGAAAGGTTGGAGCCGATGGGAGCACCGGCTGCCGCGCTGGGCGACCGTCCACCTCCCTGTTGATGCGCGGTAATCTGATCGACCAACGAGCGGACACCGGCGTTTTCCGTGTCAAAGGCAAGACAGGTTTTGGCCACCCTCAGGGCGTCGTCCACCCGTCCAATGGAGGCCAACATGATGGAGAGATTGAATACCGTCTCGGGGCTGTAAGGACAGAACGCAAAGGCCTGTTTCATGGCAAATTCGGCTTCGCGCAGGTAGCGTTGCTGAAGAGCCGGATTCGTAGCCCGTTCCGCCCGCCAGGCATAAATCGTCTTTCCCTGGGCGTTGCGCAGTTTGCTGAAGGCTTTTTGGGCATTGTCGTCACGGACAAATTTGGGGTCGCCCTTGAAAGTACTGAGGTCTCGTTCGAGGTAGGTTTTCAAAGCGAAGTCGCAAACCTCCGAAATGGGCGTGTCGTAGGTGATCCAACTGCCGATAAACCGGCCCGAATACTGGGTCCAGAATTCATGATCTCGCGCAATGGCGGCTTCATCGATTTCCGCCACGGGTTGGCGCTCAATCTTCATGATGATCCCGTAGGGAACCAGGTGCGGATACATCCACTTCAGCGGAAAACTTTCCTCCACATAGAACTCATGGTTTGGGTTCTTGTCGAACATGACCTTGGTCAATAGACCATTGATGGCCATCACCGCCACCTGGCCGGACACACTCACCCGCCCATCCGGTAGCTGAACCACCTGTTCACCCTGGTCGAGTTGCCCCAATTGATAACGACGTGCCGCATCGGCCGTGTACTCATCGAAGCACCGCTTCATATCCTCTGGCGACGCAGTGATGATTTCGCGGTCGGGATAGAGTCCCCCCGGACTGGGAGCAATGAGTTTCGGGTAGGCTGCTTCGAGCAACAGACGATTGAGGCGCACCCGATTCGGAGTGGGAGGATTTTGGGCGGTGAACCGTTGCAACCGGTCGTCCAGTACGACATTTGCGAAACGCGGGGGAGTAGGCAGAAGCGACGGTTTGTCGGTCAGGGAGCCCACCGGGCGGTCGGGCCGGGCCGGGCCATCATCATAGATTGACGGACCATCCAGCAAGCGGTTCAGGGCCGCCGCCAACGCCCCGGCATCGCCGTCCACCGCAGCACCAATTTCGCCTCGAAGATAGGCTGACAGCGGGTCTTCTCCTGCCTTGATGCGGGCCTTAAAGGCATTCAGGTCGGTGAAATCGGACGACTTGAAAAAGGAACTCCCTGCGCGCCGCTCTTTTTCAATCCTGGCACCCAGGTGTGTGAAAAAGTGGTCCAACGGGGATGCCAGACGTGCGAGAAGGTTTGTTCGACCCCGTTCAATAGATCGGGTATCATTCAGCATTCCCTGGAAAAATGGAGGATCAATCTGCGCACTTCGATTGTAGTGGGCGCGGATATAATCCAGGTAGGTATTGTCAGCGAGGGCGTTCTGAGTGATCAGGACGACGTCGCGGCGGTCAAATTCCGGGTCCCGTCGACAGTTGGGAGGGATGAAGCTCTCGCAAAAGATCATGTAGGTGGGACAAAAACGTCCCGGATCGGTACCCCCGTACAACACCGCATCGCGGGCCATTTCCGGATAGAGTGGCTTCTGGTCCTTGGATTGGAACGGAGGCTTGAACATGTCATGACCGAACCAGAACCCAAACAAATGGCCGCGCTGCTCATTGTCGTCCCAATGCGAAAGCATGGAGTCGACCGGTATTAACGCGAACAGTGCGAGAATGGTTCCCAGACGGACTTTCTCTTGCGACAAGGTGACAACGACCATGAAGGCGAGGGATATCCCAATGCTCACCAACGGGCCCATGCGGGTGGTCCATTGATGGTTTTCCTGCCACGTGTTGTATGCTTCCACCACATTGAAGAGGAGTGCGAAGGCCGCTCCGGCAAGCAGCCACGTCCGGGTTTCCTTAAACCGGGTCAGCAGCATGGCACTAATTAGGGAAAGGCCATAACCGACAGCCAGAGCGATGACGACGTGCGAGGAGGTAAAGAAGACCTTGACCAGTTTGCGGCTCTGGAGGTCCACGCCTGGGTTGAGCAGCATCAACAGGATGAGCGCAAGGCACAGGTAAATGCCGGTCAGGCCGATCAGCCAGGCCCGCTCCCGTCGACGCATCTGGTAGAGGAAAACAAACGGGACCAGACCGACCAGCAGATTGGCCCAGTTAAACTCCTCCTGACAGCCCTGGGCGTACATGAGCAATTGCCGTCCCAGGCGTCCGAGTTCAAGGCTGGGATTCGTCTTCTCGTACTGACCGCGGGTGAAGGCATGAATGAAGCCGTCCCAGGTTCGAGGATATCCCCAGTTCATCGGAGGATTGCTCATCGAAGCCAGCGGCATATACAGGTAGAACAAGGCTCCTGCGGCAAAGCAGAGACCACAAATGAAGGTTGGAAGAAGGCGGCTGAGCAGGCGATCCCGCTGTTCGGTACCGTAGGAAATCACAAATTGGCTGACAAAGAGCAGGAACGATAAACCGGCCAGCAGGACCAGGAGGGTATGGGCTCCGACCTCGGCAGCGTCGCGTTGTCGGATAAAACCATCCGGGGATTGTCCTGCGGCGACAGCCTGACCCGCCTGAGTGTTGAACTCTGCGACCAGTGCCGAGGAATGCTGGAACAACAGAATGACAACCAACCCGACTCCCGCCAGGGCATAGGTGGTGTAGAGTCTGACATTGCTGTCCAGCTTGCCGTTGACGGCGAAAACGGTGACCAGCGAGCCGTAACCAATCAGACTGAATATCAGAAAGACACCGGGGTTGTCCGCCAAAACTCCGGAGAAACCAAAGGCCCGCCCTAATACCACATAGGTAAAAACAAAACCGTTGGCCCAGAACATGTCGCGTCCCAGCCGCCGGTCAGCCGCCAGGATGGCGATCTCAAGACCCATCGCTGCAACAATCAACGTTTGGTGATTGCACAGGCAGAGCCCGAAAAAGAAGAACGACAGATAAAGGTATCGGAGCTGCGTCGGTGCATACATCCAGCGCAGAAGAAAGGCAAAGACACCCATGAGCGTCAGAACCGCCAGGGTGTAGACCTCCACAATGACGGCCTGGCTCCAAATATAGCCATTGAATCCCAGCAACATCCCGCCCGCGAGGCCGGAAACCAGGCAAATGGGGGCCTCCAGCTTTCGGTCCAGCGCCTTGAACCAATCGATTCCCTCCAGGATCATGCTGCTGCCCCGCGAAATCAAAAGGCCGACAATTCCAGCCGAAAGCGACGCTGCCACCGCTGACGATATGGAAACCCGGAAAGCGATGTTGGAGAAGGGGATGAGCTTGGTGAACAACCACGTGTAAAGCGTCCAGACGGGATAGCCCGGAGGATGGGGAACCCCGGCATACATCGAGCCAACCGCCAACTCACCTGCGTCTTCGAGGGTGAGATCGGGGGCGAGTGTAAAAAGATACCCGAGGACGACGACCAGTGTGGTGATGGCAAATGTAATCCAGTCCACCCCGCGATAAAGTCTCCCCGGGGAGACGTTCCCCGCCTCAACCGGTGCGACGGGAGGCAGTGGGGGTGCAGTCTTGCCCTGGGCCGAGGGCGGGGTGGGGCGGGACGATTTGGGCGTTGACATACGATAGGGCAAAAATCGCTCGGTTCGGAATCAGTTGATTCCGGACAAAGAGCCGTTAGTGGTGGGATTCAGCGGCTGATTTGTCCACGTAAAACTTTGGCGGCTTGGGGAGTTCATGAGACTCAGTGCTGCAGCGTTTTGGAGCATCAGGGCGGACGGAGTGCCCTCCGCCTGAAGGATGGCCAACCGGCCCATATGTCCGGTTTCCAACCCTCCCCATTGCAAATTGGCCAGCACCGCCAGGCACGCCAGCGCGGGAACCCACCAGGCTGGGCGAAATGCAGGAGGCCCGGACCATTGCCCCGGGTTGGCGGCCTGCGCGACGGCCTGATTGTTGAAAATCCGGTTCCTAAGTCCGGGTGACGGACGGCGGGGCTGCCAGGAACGAAGTTGATTCTGGATCCAGGGATCGTTCATAAAATGCGCTTTCCAACGTGTTGGTTTGCAATGCAGTCCGTAATTTTTCCAGACCATACCGATAGCGTCCGGCTGCGGTGTTCGGGGAAATTCCCAGCAGGCTCCCGATTTCCTCAAAGGTGTGGTCGTGCCAGAACTTGAGGACAAGGACCTCCCGCTGGTCGGACGGCAGCCGCGACAGGCACGCCATGGCTTCGCGCTCCTGTTCGCTGGTTTGGGTATCGGTTTCGAACCAACACCTGGCCTGAAGTTCATGGGTCAACCGCCGCCAGACGGAACGATGTCGATTGAGTGCCCTATGTCGGAAAGCCCGAACCGCATATCGATTGGGGTCGGACGGGGCCTCCTCCAGGCACAACAACGATTGAAACACCTCGTGCAGAACGTCCTCGGCCTCGGCGTGGCTGAGTCCAAGCGCACGTCCGTAGAGCAGCAGGGCGGATGCCTGCGCCTCATACAGGGCGGTGCACCAACTCTCTTGTGCGGAGTCCGGACTCATCGATTCACCAGATAGACACCAACGACCCCTCGATTTGTATAACCGTTCGATCTTTGATGCCGTTCCCCTTCCGTTGCCTTAGGGGTTGACCGGTTTCAGATGCCGATCGAAAAAGGCCAACATCGCCGCGTCGGCCTTCTGGGCGTCGTCACCTTTGAATCCGTGTCCCGCACCCGCAAGAGTGAGTAATTCGGCTTCCACGGAAGCCGCCTTCAGCCGGTCGACCATCCAGACCGCTTGTTCATGCGCCACATACTTGTCGTCGGTACCGTGAATGCACAGGGTGGGTGGGGCTTGCGGCGTCACCCAGTACAACGGACTGCCAACGATGTGCTCCCGGCGTTTGGCCTCCAGGTTTCCTCCGAAAAACAACGGAAGGACTTCATGGGCATCCACGCTCTTGCCATACGATTGGGTGAAATCGCTGGGGCCATAAAAGCTCACCACACAATCCACCGCGCTCGACTGCTCTCGGTGGCCAACCCCTTCAAATGCCTCGACACCAGCGGTCACGCCCAGAAACAGGGCCAGATGGCCCCCGGCGGAACCACCCATCACCCCGATCCGTTTTGGATTCAAATGGTAGTCATCGGCGTGGGCGCGAAGCCATCGGACCGAGGCTTTGCAATCCTCGACGGCTGCAGGAAATCGGTATGCTGGTGCCAGTCGGTAGGTGACCGTCGCCGCCACATAGCCGTGTTCGGCCAGGGTGAGGCATAGCCGATCATAACCCTCCCGGGTACCCGCGCGAAACCCTCCGCCGTGGATGCAGACAACCACGGGAAAGGGGCCGCTTCCCTGCTTCGGTCGCGCCAGATTGAGTTGAAGGTGCTGGTTGTCCGGATTGGCAAACTCAATGCCGCGCTCGAAAGTCAGGGATTCGGGAATGACCAATTCCGCCGCCATGAGCCTGCCGGAGGTCAGCACCGCCAGGACTGTCCACCGGGGTCGGAAAAGGAACGGGCGAAGAAAGTTCATGCTCCGTTGGTCAGGGATGCCTGTCGAAGTGTCCAGTTAATTTCAACCGGCGCGGATTTAGTGGTGCCCTCCCATCTGGACCGGTACTACACACTTCGGGTAGGTTTTTCAATCATGCAGGATGAATTCACCTTTGATGGCGACGGTCCCGGTTCGGGATTGGCCCGGTGGCGGGCTGAACAGAAGGCATGGCAGGTCCAGTTTGCCAAGAACAATGGCCTGCCGCTCGGCCATTCATGCCGTGTCGTCCTAAAAAACGACATGGAATTGGTGGGACAGCTGAGGACGTCCGACGAAGAGCTTCCGTTGGATGCCAGTCGCAAACCAGACCTTCTTCTCCGCATTGACCGCTGCACGTTCAAGGCCAGCGAAATCGCGTCGGTCGCCCGACTGGACTAAGCCGGGGAACGGGGCCATCGCTATTCGATGCGGGCCTTGCCAGTGCCCTTGACCACCTCGCCGATGATCCACGCCGTGTGACGGGCGCGACGGATTGCTTTGAGCACAGCGGATGCCTCGTCTACTGCCACGACACAGACCATGCCAATGCCCATGTTGAAGACCTGGTAAAGTTCGTGTTCCTCCACGCCCCCGCGGTCGCGCAGCAGTTGAAAGATGGGCAGCATTTCCCAAGAACCCTTCCGCACAATCACATCGGCGTTCTTGGGCAGCACCCGCGGGATGTTGTCCACAAAGCCGCCACCCGTGATATGGGCGAACGCCTTGATCGCTGCTGTGCCACCGGACGGATTGAATCGCTTTAACAGGCTTTGGACCAACGGCCCGTAGCTGCGATGGACCTTCAGCATCTCTTCGCCCATGGTGCACCCGAGTTCAGCCACCCGACCGGCAGGCCGATACCCGAGTTTATCGAACAAAATCCGCCGTGCGAGCGAGTAGCCGTTGGTGTGTAATCCATTGGACTCAATCCCAATCACCACATCGCCCCGCTTGACGTTCCGCTGGCCATTGAGCATGCGGGATTTTTCAACGATGCCGACGATGGTGCCGCTGAGGTCATACTCCCCCTCCTGATAAAATCCCGGCATCTGGGCCGTTTCACCGCCGATCAGTGCGCATCGATTGGCGGCACAGCCGCGGACGAAGCCCTGGATGATCTCCGTAAACACATGCGGCTCCAATTTTCCCGTTCCCAGATAATCGAGAAAAAACAAGGGCTCCGCACCCAGGACCGCAATGTCATTGACGCAATGGTTGACCAGGTCTTCGCCAATCGTGTCGTGGCGGTTCATCAGAAACGCCACCTTCAGCTTGGTGCCGACGCCATCCACCGAGCTGACCAGGACGGGTTCCTCATATTTTCCGGCGGGAATGGCAAAGAGCCCACCGAATCCCCCGACCTTCCCCAACACGCCCGGTCGCCGGGTGGAGGCCAGCAATTGGGGCAGGGTGGCTTTGACCCGGTTTCCCAGATCGATGTCGACTCCGGCAGCGGCATAGGCGGATTTTTTCATCGGTCAACGGAATTTCAGTGGTCGGTCGAAAACGATTCCGCGAGAGAGATCGATTTGATCATCGCTTTCGATTTGTTGATGGTTTCCTGGTATTCAGAGGACGCCACGGAGTCGTTGACCCATCCGCCCCCGGCCTGCACATAGGCCACCCCCTCCTTGACGAGCGCAGTCCGGATGGTGATGCAATGGTCGGCGTTGCCGTTGAACCCAAAGTATCCAACACAGCCTCCGTAAGGTCCCCGACTGGTTTGTTCCAATTCGGCGATAATCTGCATTGCCCGGATTTTGGGGGCGCCGCTCAGCGTTCCGGCGGGAAACGTGGTTCGCATCAAGTCAAAGGCGTTGTGACCTTCCGAAAGTTGTCCCTCCACTTGCGAAACAATATGCATCACGTGGCTGTATCGCTCCGTGATCATCATCTCCAGGACCTTCACCGACCCGTAGGTACATACCCGACCGATATCATTGCGAGCCAGATCAACCAGCATGACGTGCTCAGCTCGTTCCTTGGGGTCCGCGAGAAGTTCCTTCTCCAAGGCCAGGTCTTCTTCGACCGTTTTCCCTCGCGGTCGGGTACCGGCAATCGGTCGGATTTCAACTTTTCCCTCGACACAGCGCACATGCAGTTCGGGAGAGGCACCGACCAGCGCCATCTCTTCCAGCTCCAGCAAGAATAAATAGGGAGACGGATTCACGCTCCGAACGGCTCGATAAATCTCCAATGGGGTGGCCTTGATGGGAGCACTGAACCTCTGGGACCCAACCACCTGGATAATATCCCCTGCCCGAATGTACTGGGCAGCCTTTTCCACATTGGCCTTGAAACGCTCACGGGTGGTGTTCGAGATAAAAGGGACTTCCGGCGGCGCTGTGGGAAGGATGATCGGAGTCGATGGGGCAGGTTGGGAAAGCAAATCAACCAGCCGGTCAACCTCACTCACCGCTTCCTCGTAGACTTCCGAGGGATCAGCGCCTGGCTCGATGATGGCGTTGACCAAAACGGTGAGGGTCTGATTCACCCGGTCAAAAACCAACAATTCGTCGGCAATCAGAAAATAAAGGGTCGGCGTTCCCAATTCATCGCGGGGCGGACGGGGAACTGACGGCTCCAAATCGTGGATGAACTCGTACCCGATGAATCCCACCGCACCACCTGCAAATCGGGGCAAACCGGCAACATGGACCGGTTTGAAACGCGCCAGGTATTCCTCCACAACCACCAATCCGTCACGTACCGCACCCTGCCCTTCTTCTGGGTTCAGGGCGACACGGAGACTCCGGACAACACGATTGTTCTCAATGACCTCCACCAGGTCGCCCCGCTGCCGAATGACCGCACGCGGATTGCATCCGACAAACGAGTAGCGTCCCAGGTGGTCGCCCCCCTCCACGGATTCAAACAGAAACGACGCCCCCTGGCCCCGGAGCTTCCAATAAGCCGACAATGGGGTCTCAAAATCAGCCAGAAGTTTGCGTGTAACAGGGATCAAATTGCCCTGCTGCGCCAGCGCGAGAAACTCGTCGAGTGTCGGTGCGTCCATAGGACTAAGGACCGGTAATCTACCCGATTCAACTAATTCTAGGAAGCACGATGAACACCGAAAACGGGCGGAGAAGGGCGGGGCTTACCTATTTTCCCTGATTTCCCCCGACCGGACCGATGGGGGCCGCCGTCAACCCCGGGCTCTGTTCCACCCGGCTGAACTGGCTGCTGGCCACGGAATATTGAAATCCAGTCCCTGTGCCGGCCGCTCCGTATCGCCCCTGTTTGTCGAGAGCGATAAAATTGATCGATAGGTCGAAGCCCTTGGGGTCGAGGCGGGCGATACGTTGAATCGCCTCGACGCAGGCTTCCTGCGGATGTCGACCTTGGCGCATCAATTCGACAATCATGAAGGAACCGCAGTACCGCATCACGTTTTCGCCAATCCCAGTGGCCCCGGCTGCACCCACTTCATTGTCGACATAGAGCCCACCGCCAATGATGGGAGAATCTCCCACCCGTCCCGGGAGTTTGTAGCCCCAGCCGCTGGTCGAACAGCCGCCGTAGATGTTCCCGTCCGGTGCCAGCAGAATCAGGGCAATCGTGTCATGGTTCGGCGCGGGGGGACGGGCACCGCCGGTGGCCGGTTTGGGCTGTTCGGCCTTCCATTTCTTCCACGCTTCCCGCTGACCTTCAGTGACTTCAGGTCCTTTTTCAAACCCGTGCTCGGTGGCAAATCGCATCGCGCCTTCTCCGACTAGCATCACATGTTTGGTCGTTTCCATGACCCGCCGGGCAATACTGATGGGATGTTGAAATCCAGTGACCGCCGCCACCGAACCCGCCCGATGGCCCGGCCCCGACATGATGCAGGCGTCGAGTTGGACAATGCCCTCGGAATTGGGAATGCCACCGAGCCCGACACTCGGATTGCCCAAATCGCTTTCGGTCAACCGGATTCCCTGCTCGACCGCATCGAGCGGGGTTCCCCCTTCCTTCAAGATCTGGAGAGTCCGCTCATTGGATGGCTTTCCAAACGGCCAGGTCGACACCACCAGCGGTCGCGGCTGGGCTTGTGATAGAACCGGACGGTTGTCCTCCGCCGCCGCAGTGCCCGTCAAAGCACGGGCCACGACGGTGACGGAGGCGGCTTGGGCCAGGAAATCGCGGCGGGAGGTCGTCGTCATGCGAACCATCTTGGGGGGAATCGGTCGGTGCTGCAACTGGTCCGTGCGGTCAACTCAAAGCCATTTGGAGTTCAGAACCTGCGTATCCTTTGATTCACGTCCATCCTGCAATTGCCACCTGCTCCCTCTCCGCGTATCAAAGTGGTCTCAAATCTATGCGCCCGATGTTTTTGCACCTTTTTCGATGCCGAGGTTGGACCACCGTGGGCCTCGCAGCCCTGGTCTTGATTTCCAAATGGCCCCTGAGCGCCGCCCTTCCGGTTCCTGTTCCTTATTCAACCCAGGAAAAAGTCGGCATCGTCGAAACCAACCGGGTCCTGACCCCGGTTCTCCAGACGGTGACGCCCCTGGGAATTCAGGTGAATCTGCCGGGACTCCGCCCCCAGGCGCTCGCCCTCAGCCCCGATGGCCGAATACTGGTCACGTCGGGAAAAACCAGCGAACTGGTGGTGGTCGATCCTGCTACCGGCAAAATTCTTCAACACGTCCCGTTTCCCTCGGACAAGCTGCATGACCCGAAGCCGGATACCGTCTCACCACAGGTACTTGAGCCCGATAAAGAAGCCATCCTCAGTTTTACCGGCATCGCTTTTTCCCCAACCGGTGACCGCATCTACCTGTCCAACGTCAATGGCTCCGTCAAAGTATTTGCCGTGGCGGCTGACGGCGGGGTCTCCGGTCTCTTCTCCATTGCCCTGCCCAATGCCAATGCCCCGCGTCGGAAGGAAGAAATCCCCGCCGGTTTGACCGTTTCCCCCGATGGAAAACGGCTGTATGTCGCCCTCAACCTCTCCAACCGGATCGCTGAAATTGATACTACAACTGGAAAGGTGCTGAACCTCATGGATGTGGGTGTTGCCCCCTTTGACCTCTGTTTGGTGGGGAAAAAGCTCTATGTCAGCAATTGGGGTGGGCGACGCCCGGCTGCGGGTGATCTGACCGGTCCGGCTGGCCGCGGAACGGTGGTCAAAGTGGATGCGGTCCAATATGTGGCCAATGAGGGATCGGTGAGTGTCCTGGATTTGTCATCCGGCAAGGCCTTGTCGGAGATCATCGTGGGCCGCCATGCATCAGCGATGGCACTTCATCCCAAGGGCCGATACCTGGTGGTCGCCAACGCCGCCAGCGACACCCTGAGTGTCATCGATACCCGCACCGACAAACTGATCGAGAGCATCTGCGCCAAACCAAATCCGGCGGACCTCTTCGGAGCTTCCCCCAATGCCCTGGCCTTCGATTCCAAGGGAAGGACCCTCTACGTGGCCAATGGTACTCAGAACGCCCTCGCCGTCATTCAATTCAGAGCCGGACAATCCAAGTGGAAGGGCCTGATTCCGGTCGGCTGGTTCCCGGGGGCCGTGATTTTTGATGCTCCCCGGCAAAATTTGTACGTTGCCAATATCAAGGGGCATGGTCCAGGACGCCCGCGGAAGTCCGAGGGCACACCGGAGTTCAACTCGCATCAATACTACGGGTCTCTCTCGTTCATTCCGGTCCCCAAATCCAGTGCGTTGCCTTCGTTGACCGCGACCGTTTGGTCCAATTTCCACCGGGAACAGATCGGGTTGGCATTGCAACCTGCCCGCTCGGGTCAGCCCCCCCGGGTCATCCCCGAACGGATCGGAGAGCCCAGTAAGATCAAGCACGTCGTTTATATCATCAAGGAGAACAGAACTTACGATCAGGTGTTCGGGGATATCCCGTCCGGAAACGGTGACGCCTCCCTTTGCATTTTTGGCGAAAAATTCACGCCCAACCAGCATCGATTGGTGAAGGACTTTGTGCTGTTGGATAATACCTACTGCGCTGGAATTCTCAGTGCCGACGGCCATCAATGGAGCACATCCGCCTTTGGCACCGATTACCTCGAACGGTCCTTTGCCGGTTGGCCGCGCAGCTATCCCGATGGAATGGGGGAGGATGAAGCGTATGCCTTGGCCTATGCTCCCAGCGGTTTCCTGTGGGACAATGCCATCCGCCACAAGGTCTCCTTGCGCGACTACGGTGAATTTGCCATTCCGACTTGCGGATGGGTCGATACGAAACGGAGTGGGGGCCCCAGTTGGACCGATTTTTGGAACGAATACCAAAAGGGCGGTGGCGAGGTGCGCATCTCCAGCCAACCGGCCATCGAGAGTCTTCGACCTTACGTCCCGACCAATTTTGTCGGTTGGGAGATGTCGGTTCCCGACGTCTGGCGTGCGCGGTTCTTTACCAACGAACTCCGGGAATTCTCAGCCCGCGGCGAATTCCCTCAACTGACCCTCATCTGTCTTCCCGACGACCACACCAGCGGCGGATCCCGAGGCGCGCCGACTCCGGGAGCGTGCGTTGCCGATAATGATCTGGCCTTTGGGCAAATCGTCGAAGCCCTCAGTCATAGCCCTTTTTGGAAGGACATGGTCATTTTTGGTATCGAAGACGACCCCCAGGCCGGCTGGGACCACGTCAGCGGCTATCGAACCACCGCCTACTGCATCGGTCCCTACGTCAAGCGCGGCCAAACGGTTCGGACCCAGTACAGCACCGTCAGCATGATCCGCACCATTGAGCAAATCCTGGGGCTGCCGCCGATGAATCAATTCGATGCCGCCGCCACCCCGATGACCGATTGCTTTACGGAGACTCCGGATTTCTCCGCCTTTACGGCCGTGCCCAACCAGATACCGCTCGACCAGATGAACCCCGCTCCCCACGCCATTCTGGACCCGGTTCTGCGTCATGATGCCTTCGTTTCCGCCCGATTGCCTCTGAAACAACCCGACCGTTGCCCCGAGGACGTCCTGAATCGCATCCTCTGGCGAGCCATGAAAGGGACCTCCGCTCCCTATCCAGAATGGGCCATCACCCCAGGTGCAGATGACGAGTAGCCGACTTCGGTAAGGCCCCGGAGCGTTGCGTCATCCGGTTTTTAAAATTAAGGGACAGGTCATCTGTGCTATCGGAACTAAAATAAATTACCTGTCCCTCTGTTTTCAGGCGGTGTGGCAAACCCCGGATTGACAGTTCACCGACTCTACGGGATTTTGAATAGAATAAGGCTTGTGCCGTGTTCGTCCCATTTGTCCATGCGGGTTCAACTGTCCATTCTCGCCGTCCTGTTGACCGGTGCCGTCGCATCGGGATGGTTGGCCTTCGGCCGGGGAAATTCTGGTGGGCATGCTCATCTTGCCCGCGTTGATCGGGCACGTGCTGATGCGGACCTCCAAAAGCAGGTCTTGCCCCTCCTCAAGCAGTATTGCTGGGATTGCCATGGCGACGGCACCTCCAAGGGCGACCTGGCGTTGGACGGATTCACCAACGTGACCCAGGTCATTGCCAATAAGCGGACTTGGGACCGTATCCTTCAGAATGTCCGCAGCGGTGACATGCCGCCGAAGAAAAAGAAGACCCAGCCCTCCGATTCCGAACGACAGGTGGTGACCACCTGGATCGAGCACACCTTGTTCCCCATCGACCCCGAACATCCCGATCCGGGTCGTGTGACTCTCCGGCGGATGAATCGGGCCGAATACAATAATACCATCCGCGATTTGGTCGGCGTGGATTTTAAACCAGCCAATGATTTCCCCCAGGACGATGTTGGCTACGGGTTCGACAACATTGGCGACGTGTTGTCACTGCCTCCGCTCCTGCTGGAGAAGTATTTGCGTGCTGCTGAGTCAGTCATGGAGGAGGCCATCGTTTCGGGTCCCCGCCCTCCCCCTTCACATAAAATCGACCCGCAGCATCTCACTGGGGGCAACGATTTTGGCAACGTTCGGGTCATGGCTTCGGAAGGCGAAGCCTATGCCGATATAGCTTTGGCCCGGCCCGGCCAATACGCCGTCCGAGTCAAGGGATACGAGCAGCATGCCGGACCGGATTTCACCCGGATATCGATCCGTTTGGATGGCAAAGAAATTTCCCAGCAGGAAGTCCGGGCAAAGTCGGACAATCCGGGCACCTACGAAACAACCGTGGAGGTTTCACAATCTGGAGTGAAGCGGGTCGCCGTGGCCTTTCTCAACGATTACTACAAAGAGCGGTGGGTGGAAAAACAGCATAAAGACCGCCCTCCGACCAAGGAGAAGGTCATCGACGATCGCAATTTCTATTGCAACTCTCTCGAGGTCGTGGGCCCGCTCGGGGTGGAGCAGCCCCTACCAGAAAGCCATCTTCGAATTTTCACCCGCAAGCCCGGTCCCAAGAATGAGGGCGAAGTGGCTGGGGAAATCATCGGTCATTTTACCAAGCGAGCCTGGCGGCGCCCTGTACAACCTGCCGAGTTGAAGCGGTTGATGACCCTCTTTTACGAGGCCCGCGCCCAAACGGATAATTTTGAGGCGTCGGTGCGCCATGCGCTAACGGCCGTTCTGGTATCCCCCCATTTCATCTACCGCAATGAGCTTCAGGCGGAGCCCAACAATCCCGATGCCATCCATCCCGTCGATGAGTTCGCCCTGGCTTCCAGGCTGTCCTACTTCCTCTGGAGTTCGATGCCGGACGATGAGCTCTTCAAGATCGCCGGAGCTGGTAAACTCCGGAAGAATCTGGATGCGCAGGTCGCCCGAATGGTCCAAGACCCCAAGGCACGTGCATTGACCGAAAATTTTGCCGGTCAATGGCTCCAATTGCGGAACCTGGAATTCATCGAACCGGACCACGAAAAATTCCCCGCATTCAACGACGACCTGCGCCGCGATTTCCGTCGGGAAACCGAGCAATTCTTTAATTACATTGTCCAAACCGATCAGCCTGTCACCGATTTTCTCACTGCGGATTACACCTTCGCCAACGAGCGCCTTGCCAAACATTACGGTTTGCCAGCGATCGCAGGGGACGAACTAAGAAAGGTCTCGCTGGCTGGGACGCCGCGACAGGGGCTGCTTTCCCAAGGAAGCGTTCTCACCCTGACCTCCAATCCAACGCGTACCTCCCCAGTCAAACGGGGCAAATGGGTCTTGGAAAACATCCTCGCCACCCCTCCCCCTCCCCCTCCTCCGGGTGTCCCTCTGCTGGAGGCTGGCGAAAAGCTGACGGGTACACTTCGTCAACGGATGGAAAAGCACCGCGAGAATGCCATGTGCGCCAGTTGCCACTCTCGCATGGACCCGATCGGCTTTGCCATGGAACATTTTGATGGCATCGGAAGTTGGCGGGAAAAGGACGGCCCCGACCCCGTTGAACCTTCCGGGGTGCTCTCCTCCGGTGAAAAAATCACCGACCATCGAGACCTGAATCGTATTCTGGCCACCTCACGGAATCCGGATTTTCTTCGCTGCCTGTCCGAAAAACTTCTCACCTACGCGCTCGGGCGGGGTCTAGAGTACTATGACAAGCCAGCGGTGGATCGGATGACCCAGGATTTGACTAAGAATGGCTATCGCTTCTCGTCGCTGGTGAAGAGCGTCATTCACAGCGTTCCCTTCCAATATCGCCGTGGCGACGGCGACCCCAGCCAGGTGGCTTCCGCCCGGTAGGTTCGGTAGTCAGAGGAAGCTCGTCAGAACGGGTCATCGGCCGCATCCGGGTCCCCGGAAATATCGGCTTCCCGCCATTCGTCGGCCACGGTTCGCGGGTCCGGGCGGCGTGGTTGAATCGGAGCTCCATAGGCCGGACGCAGATTCCATTCTTCGACCAGATCTGCAGGAAACTCGCCGAGGAAGCGTGAAGGCTGTTGCAAGGCTGCACCGGCCCCATGGGTGTACCGTAAGAGTGGATAACTGAGGTAGAGCTCATCCTTCGCCCGTGTCACCGCGACGTAAAACAGCCGCCGTTCTTCTTCCAGCCCTTCGAGTTCGTCCAGGCTCCAAGCCGACGGGAACAGCCCATCGCACAGCATGATCACGAACACCGTCCCGAATTCGAGTCCCTTGGCCTGATGAATGGTCGAAAGCCGCAGGCGGTCCTCGTCTAGGGGAGCATCCGATGTGGAGGCTTCCGCCTCCAGATTGGTCTGAAGGGCCAACTGGGCCAGGAACTCCGTTGTATCACTGAATTGTTCGGCGAAGTCCGCCAGTTGTTCGAGATCCTCCAGTCGCGTCCGGGCATTCTCAAAGGTCGCCTCCGCGTAGGCGATATAGTCGGACTTTAAGACATGCCGGATCATCAATGCCGGTGACTGCCGAATCGGTGGCTTCTCTGCCTCTGCCATGGTCGTGGTCCAATGTGCCCAGCCCACCAAGGCCTTCTTGGGAACCTTTCCCGAGACAGCACTGAGAAGTGTGGACACTTTTAGGGTGGAGCCCTCAGTTGTGGACCTGGCTTGATCCCCACCATCCACGTCGGCGACGGGTACCGACCGACGGGGCGGCGGCAAAAATGCCGCCTCAACCTCCAGTGCCCCCCGATATTCCTGCCACAGCTTGTCCGCCCCCTTCGGCCCAACGCCGGGCAACATCTTCACCAGTCGCTTGAACGCCAGTTCGTCATAAGGATTGGAAACCAGCTTGATGTACGCTGCGACATCTTTGACATGGGCCTGTTCAAAAA
Organism: uncultured Verrucomicrobiota bacterium; assembly: GCA_903896505.1. Taxonomy (GTDB): domain Bacteria; phylum Verrucomicrobiota; class Verrucomicrobiia; order Limisphaerales; family UBA9464; genus CAILNN01. The sequence goes on from CAITXU010000218.1 coordinate 52,181, forward strand.
ACCGAAGGCCGCTGGTGATGAGGAAAGGGATGCGACGTCGGGTCAGCTCCAGTTGCAGTTCCATGGCATGGAAATGCGACCGGTATAACACGCAGATGTCCGCCAAGGTCTTGCCTTCTTCGCGGAGTTCCAGTACCCGCTGGGCAACGAAGGCCGATTGCTCGCTCGCTTCTCCACACGTGACCACGACCGGTTTGGCTCCGGACGGACGAGCCGGGGCAAGGGCTTTTGGGAACTGGCGCGTGTTTCCGGAGATCGCGGCATTCGCGAGTGCCAGGATTTCAGGTGTGCTGCGGTAATTGATCTCAACCTTGAAAACCTGCGTATTCGGATGGCGTGCGGGAAAATCGATGATATTGGCAAAATTCGCCCCGCGCCACGAGTAGATGCTCTGGGCATCGTCCCCGACGGCCATCAAATTTCCGTGCCGGGCACTCAGCAAATCCAGCAACTCCCCTTGTAGTTGGTTCGTGTCCTGATACTCGTCCACGAGTACGAATTGAAAACGCCGCTGGTACACCTCCCGCAAGTCCTCATGTTTCTGCAATAATTCCAACCACAGAACCAGGAGGTCGTCGAAGTCCATCAAACCCGCATTTCGCTTCCTGTCCGTGTATCGCTGGCGAAGCAGGGTGATGTTCTCAATCTGTGGGAGAAAGGACTCATGCTCTGCTGCGATCAAGTCTGCCACCGATGTTCCCGTGTTGGTCGACTTGGAAAACAGCTCGAGTAAGACCTCAGGTTTCGGAAACAGCTTCTTGCCGTCGTCGATCCCTGATTCCCCAATGCAGGCTGCAAGAAGTTCCTTGGCATCGTCCCGGTCGGCCACTCCAAAGTCCGGTCGGTATCCGAGCCGATCCGGATGTCGGCGAAGGATTCGCAATCCCAGCGAGTGAAATGTTCCGCCCCACAGGGTTTGGAGATTGGTCCCGACCAGATCGGTCACCCGTTGCATCATCTCCCGGGCCGCCTTGTTGGTAAACGTCAGCAGGAGGATTCGGTCCGGCGCAATGCCGTGCTCAATCAACCAGGCAACGCGGTAGGTCAGGGTGCGCGTCTTTCCGGCTCCGGCTCCTGCCAGAACCAAGGAGGGCCCAGGAGCAGATGTGACTGCCGCTAATTGCTGTTCGTTGAGCTCCGCTGCGTAGTCGATCCTTAGTTCCGGCGGCGGCTGAAACGGATTGAGTTGGTATTCTCGGGCCACGGTAAGCTGGAAGCCGGAAATGTGGGCGGTCGCTGAGTGCTACGTTCCCAATGGAGATGTCCGTCGGGCGCTCGGACGACCTCAGAGTTGAAGGTGTGCCCAGAGATCGCCAGGTGACAAAGTCAGATTGACGAAGAAAGGACCAAAATCTCCGAAACGAGCCGTAACTTCGTCAAATCGCATCTCATAAACGATTTCCTTCACCGCGTCCAACTGGTGGGCCATCAGCGTCACCCCCCATTCCCAGTCATCAATACCGGTGGAACCGGTGATCAATTGTGAAATACGCCCTGAGTACTTGCGCCCTGTCTTGGCATGGGAGGACATCAACTGCTTCCGGGTCGAGAAGTCCAGCGAGTACCAATTGTCGTTGGCGAGCCGCTTTTTACTCATCGGGTAAAAGCACATGATTTCCCATGGCTCCAGCTCCGGGTACAATCGGTAATGTTGGTATCCGGCATTCCGCTTTTGAGCACCGGCAAATCGCTCTGCAAAGTCAGGGCTGGCCGGTGTCACCCCCTCGCGGGCGAGGATTCCTTTGAGGTCATCGTCAGTGGCCACGTATTCCGGTAGCTCCGTCACGCTCAAATACGAAAATACCGATTGGAGGGCTCCGGGTGGAAACGCCATCTGGACCTGGCGTTCCAGGTGACTTAGTTCCTGTAGCTCCCGAGCGAAGATCATGAATCCCAGGTCGGATTTTCCGCCGACACCGGCAAAAGTCATGATTCGCGGAGCTGCGGGCCCGGGTGCTGACGCCACCACCGCCTCCAGCCGTTTTAGGCTCGCTGCCGATTCCCCGTCGGGCAGGTCCGACCAAAAGACGCGGTCAATCCGGTAAAAGAGGTGGCAGACATGGATACCTTGTCCAAGCGTGATGGAAGGGGGGGGCATGGGGAAAAAAGTAACGTCCGGCGGTTCGAAAACCTAATCCAACGCAAGCGCGTACTCCAGCAATTGGGGTAATTGGTCCAGTACGGCTGTGTCAACCGCCACCAACCGTGCTCCAGCGGTCACGGCGGCATCCTGCAGGGCCTTATTCTTGGCGGATGTGTA
>CAITXU010000219.1 GCA_903896505.1 uncultured Verrucomicrobiota bacterium
AGGAGACTACCCATGACCACAACCGCCCTGCTTCACGATTTCGGAACCTTCGAAGGGTTCAACTTCCGCGAGGATGCCGCCATCGAGCGGACCTTGAGCGCCGCCGAGGTGGCATCATGGGACCACGATACCAACGGCGAAGCCGAGTTTTGGCCCGCCGGTGACCACGAGGGCATTGGCACTCTGTTCCGAGGTCGCACATCTATCACTTTCAGTGAATTGGCGGCTGTAGACCGATTGCTCCAAGAGCTCGGCGATGACTCCACGGTGACCTACCTCCGGATCGTCCATGCAATTGAGGTTACCGGCACCCGACTGGAGGAGTTGACCGGCAGCGTCGTCGAGGACCAGTTCGTCCATGTCTCTACCGGAACCCACTTCATCGATGTCCGTCAGAATGCCGCCTACGAGCTCTTCGAGCTCTATCACCCCGAAGCGTAGCGCGTGTGGGAGGACTCCCATTGCGATGGGCTGATCTTCGACACCGAGCGCTTTCTCGACTCTCCCACCTGGTCGGTCGACGAGATCAAACTGCGGGATGGCGTGGCCCTGCTGGTTGCTCCTGCCTGAGATAGCTTCCGCCTGCGCCTTCCGCCCCTTTCGGTACGGAAGCGGTCTTACCCAGCCGGAATTGGCCACTGCACAGGCACAATTCGTCAGAAATCCCTCGGAAAAATCGTCCAGCAAACCTGAGCAACCCCTTGGGAAATGGGGGCGAAGCCTGCGTCGCTGCGCGCCTCAGCTTCGAGCGCGTCAGTTGGATTTCACTGGGCACACTCGACGGCTCGCCATGGTGGCGGCGGTCGGGAAACCAGTATGAATCAAGAAACACAACAATTCCTGAACCTGCGTTTCAAGCCGGCTCGGGTGACGGCCCTACAGGCTTCCTGGATGAGCGGTTTCAACGAAGACGATATGTCAATCCTCGCAGACAAAAGAATCTTTGTACCGCTAAACGATTACGGCTCGAACACGGTTAAGATGTACGCCTTGCCGGAGGTGCTCGCCTTCGCGGGCGACGTCAAGCGCCTCGAAAAGGCAACCCGCGCCATCTACGAGCGCAACTTCCACAAAAACCAAAAACGTAAATCACGCGGAGTAGTCCTCCGCGCAACCGCAGCGTAATCACGGTCTGATACCCCACGTCGCCCTGTAATGGGGCCTTCGAGGGGTATCAGACCACCTTCCACCCACCCTTGGACCACCCTCAGACCACCTCCAAAGTCCAATGATCCCCCGCAAATCGCTTCGATGCCGCTGTCCCTGCACCTTCGGCGGTCTTACGGCTCCGTCACGGACAAATCCCACAATGAGGGGGCTCGCAGCCCTCCTTGTTGTTCCGAATTCCATGGTATGGGTACTCGTGCGGTCCGGCTTACTTGTGCCGGTCCGTGGTTCCTCCCACCACCGCCTTCGGTTCGACCGTCGGGCTGTGACGCCCCGACTCTTGAACCCTTGTTGTAGGAACGAAGCGGCCAATTTCCTGGCCCTAGTCGGACACGTGGCAACCTCTGGCGGGCGCGACACGGCTTCTCGGTGATTCATCGGGGGGGGCCTTTTCAGCATTCCCACTACCTTCTCGCACTCATCTCCAGCCTCTTCGTTGCCTTATTCTTTGCACCATTTTCTCTCTTTCCACACCCGATATGTCCCTTCCACCTGCACCTCTTGCCTCACGTTCCAAGCCACCCAAATCCCGATGCATCAGCTTTTTGAGCTCTAAATGTTCAATCCAACTCTTAAATGCCCCACACCGGAGACACAAAGTGTCCACAAGCAACAGCCGTAAACCGCACAAGTCCCGGACAACAGCCCATAACCACCGTCAAACAGCCAAAGGAGTAAACAGCCATGAGCAAAGGCAAAATCGTTTCGTTCCGAGTTGCTGATGAGCACTACGCGCAGTTGGTCGCGCGCTCTGCCAATGGCGGATCGCCAGGCAGCTACGCCCGGGAGCTGACGCTCCAGGCGTTGTATGCAGAGCAGGCCGTTGCCGGAATCGAAGTCCGGCTCGACCGCCACCAGGAGCAGGTCTCGGCCATCAGGAAAGACATGCGCATCGCGCTCCGATCTGCGCTCGTCGTCTTCGGACGTCTCACGTTCGAGCAGGCTGACGACTGGGTTCGCAGGACCCTCGAAGGGTGAGGTGCCTATGCTCTCCATCAGCCAAATTCGAGGGGACGGCTCCTATTATACGTCCATCGGAAAAGACGACTATTACCTTAAGGGTGGGGAGCCGGAAGGTATTTGGATGGGGGAGGGGGCAAAGGCGCTCGGCATCACCGGGACGGTAGACCCTCAAGTGTATCGAAACCTGATGGCCGGATTCAGTCCGGATGGTCAGACCGCCTATTTCAAAAACTCTGGCACCGAGACCCGCCGCCCTGGATCGGACCTGACCTTCTCCGCTCCGAAAAGTGCGAGCGAGATTTGGGCTGCATCGCGAAGCATACCCCATCTGGAGAAGGCGTTCCGAGAAGCCCAGTCGGCTGCGGTCGAGCGGGCCATGGCTTACCTTCAGGAAACAGTTGCTTTTGGAAGGGAGGGTCTCGGGGGGCAGGGACGGGTCCCGGTAAAACTTCTCTGGGCCGCGTTCGAGCATGGCACCAATCGCAACCTCGACCCTCAGCTGCACACCCATGTGGTTTTAGTTAATACCGGAATTGCCGGACACCGTCGGCGGACCATCGCCACCCTTGCCATTTACAAAATGAAGATGACAGCGGGAGCTGTGTATCGAGCGGAATTGGCCAGCCAGCTTCGCCAGACCCTTGGGCTTGAATTGGCGGCAAAATCATCCTGGTTTGAAGTCTCCGGAGTCCCCGCGAGCCTGATCGAAGCAGGTAGCAGTCGCCGGAAAGAAATCCTCGCAGCGCTCGCGGAGTACGGTGCACACACAGCGAAAGCGGCGAAGCGAGCCGCCCGCGACACGCGTTCGGCCAAGGAGATCGTACCGCGCGATCAACTGTTTGAGCACTGGGGGCGATTGGCCGCCCGTCACGGACTGGATACGGACCGGGTCCGGTCATTGGTACGCCCCGGGCGAACGCGGGTTCCGGATCAAGTCCCGCCTCGGTTTATTGAACGGACGGTGGATCAGTTGCTCGAACGACACAGCTTTTTTGCCGAGCGCGAGGTCGTGCGTGGGGTCGCAGAAAAGAGTCAATCGCTCGGCATACCGGTCGACGTCATCCTCAAAGGGGTTCGGCAGGCGTTGGGAAAATTGGTCGCGCTCGGCGAATTTGGAGGCGAGAGACAATATACCACCCGCGCCACACTCGAACTGGAGCGGAGTATCATCGCCAAGGCAATGCTCGGACGCGATTCGCTTCGCCAAACGATTTCCCAAACCGTTCTGGCTCCAATCCTTGCCCGCCATACTTTGTCACCGGAACAGGAGTCTGCGGTTCGCCGGATCACTCAGCGTCCAGGGACTATCCAAAATGTCCAGGGATTGGCGGGCACAGGCAAGTCCACCATGCTGGCCGTAGCCCGGGAGGCTTTTGAGGCGGAGGGCTACCAAGTCATTGGTTGTTCCCTCAGTGGCAAGGCCGCCGAAGGGCTCCAGGAATCCGCTGGAATCTCCAGTCACACGATCGCCCGTTTGCTTCAGCAATGGCGCAAGGAAAATCCCGAAGTCCCCCGGCTCAACGGCAAAACCATCCTTGTCGTTGATGAAGCATCGATGGTTGGGACCCGTCGACTCGCGGAACTCCTGGACTGTGCTGAAGCTGCGGGTTCACGAGTGATCCTGGTGGGGGATTCCAAGCAGTTGCCCGCCATCGAAGCCGGGGCTCCGTTCCGGAGTCTTTGCCGATTCCTTGGGATGGCAACCCTTACGGACATCCGTCGCCAATTAGCCGACTGGGGCCGCGAACTCGTGCGGGAGTTCGCCGACGGCGAAGTGCGCAAGGGCGTGGCCATCCTTGAGAAAAAGGGCCTCATCCACATTTCGCCGACGGCAGAGGGAGCATCGCGATTGCTCCTGGCCGAGTGGGGGAAGGAAACCAGCCTGAAGGACACGCTGATTCTGGCGGGCACACGTGAGGAAGTGGACTGGCTCAACCGCGAAGCCCAGCAATTGCGTCGTGATTCGGGCAAACTCGGCGCGAAGCCTTGTGTGATCGGGCAACGCGAATTTTTTCCCGGCGACCGCGTCATTTTCGGGCGCAACGACCGAAAGCTCGGCGTGAAGAACGGTACCTTCGGGACCCTGGTGGACGTACGCCAGGGAGCAGCGGTCATAGAACTGGATGCCGCGCGAAAGCGCGTCTTCGTGCCGCTGGGCCACGAACATGTGCAGCTCGGCTACGCTACCACGACGCACCGGGCGCAAGGTGCCACCTGCCTGCGGGCGTTCGTCCAGTTCTCGGATGTGATGCAGTCGCGTGAATCCACCTACGTGCAGGTGAGCCGTGCGCGGCAATGGACCAAGTTATTCCTCACCCGGGAACAGGCCGGTGAAGCCAACCTTCGTGACGCGGTCCGCGCAATGGAGCGTTCACAAGCGAAAGCGAATGCCATTGACCTCGCGGGTGTAACCCAAGCGCAGCCCGGATCGCGGTCCACCAGTCAGCGGGAGAGAGACCGACGCCGTGAACAAGATCGCGGAATGTCTCCGTCACTCTGATTCCCTCCACTAACCCGCGGGTACCCTTCAACTACCCGGATGATCGGCATTCCAATATCCCCAAAGCTTTGTCCCATGCCAGAATATCGATACTTCGATCGGGGCCGCCGTTTGCTTCATTATACAGAGGCTGCAAATCGTGCTGCCATCGCCTTGGGTGAATCCATCCCATTTCCACCTCGCAAGGGGGTGTTGGTTCGGTTCGCCTTTTTCCTGTGGCTCACCTTGCGTCTTGGACGCAAGTCCAAGCCGGTCCCTCCACTCCCGCCGAATCCCAACTATGTCTGGTGGGGCGGAGTTCACCTTCCGATGGCCGACGCCGTCGGGCATTTCGTCGTTATCGGCGGAATCGGTTCAGGCAAGTCGCTGATCCTCGACACGTTGATGGAATCGGCGTTTCGCCATTTCGGTCCGGGCAAGGATCAGCGTGCCTTCATCTTTGATGCCAAGCGGGAACTTTTTTCCAAGCTAACGAACCTCAACCTCCCGGTACCGATCATCCTTGCCGACCCCTTCGACTCGCGAGGTAGTGCGTGGGACGTGGCGGCGGATATCACCGACGCCGCCGGGGCACATCAGTTGGCAGCGTGTCTTGTTCCGGCATCCAAAAATGAGACGGACCGGTTTTGGACCTACTCAACTCGCAATATTCTCGGCGGCATCATCGAAAATTTCGCGGTACTCACCCCCGGTAAATGGAACCTGCGCGACGTGTTGCTCGCCATGCGTTCGCGAAACCGGATTTCCCAAATCCTCAGGGCGCGCGTTGAGACTGCGCACCTGTGGGACGAAGCGACTCAGGACGAGAAAACATGTTCGAACCTTCTTGCGAGCTTCAACGCCCAGTTGCAACGGTACGAAACGGTCGCAGCACTGTGGCATAACTGCCCTCGGAAATTCAGCCTCAAGGAGTGGATACACTCCGATTCAGTCCTGCTGATTCGAGGGCATCCAAAGTTCAGCGCCTCGCTGCAACCCATCCACCAGGTTATGCTCGACCTCTTGGCAGACCTCATTCTCAGTGAGCCCGATTCCCGGACACGAAGGACATGGATTTTCTTAGATGAAGCCCGGGACCTGGGAAATGTGGCTAAGCTCCCAAGGTTAGCCAACCTTTCGCGCAGCAAGGGCGGGGTGCTGGCACTTGGACTACAGAGTGTCGAAGGTCTTTATGATGCGTACGGAACCGAAAATGTAGCGAACGAGCTGCTCGGGCAGATGCGACACGTTACCTTCCTGCGGGGAAATTCACCAACGACGGCAGCCTTCGCCGAACGCTATTTCGGCTCCGTGGAATGGCTGGTCGAACGGATTACCTACTCCCACAGCACGTCAGCAAAGGGGGAATCGACGCGAGGTTCTTCCGTCGATCATCAACGCCGTCAAAATCCGACGATCCTGGCATCGGAGATCATGGATATAGCGCCTCCCTCGGAAAAACAGCCGGTTGTTCTTTTCAATGACATCCCCGCGATTGGCAGTTTTAAGGTTGCGATTCCGCTTCAAGAGTTCCTGACCCATCTCCGTCCGGCCAATCCAACCGTACCGAACGTCGTCGAGTGCGAATCAAAGCAACAGAATCTCGTGGAATGGAAAGCCTCGGACGTCAAGCGCCTGAAACTCCCGTCTCAAGTTCTGCGCCTGCCCCCTACGCAGGTTGATCTGGCTCTCGCCCAGCTCGAAACGCTCGCTCAACTCGATAACCCAAAATCCTCCTAAACATGCCCACCTCCAGTTTCCCATGGCGGCCATTTCTGTTGTTTCTACTGCCATTCATACTCCAATGGAATTTTTCGCGACCCGAAGGCGGTCCACCCCACCTATCAGAGCACAGTCTCGTCCCTCTTTTGTACGCGGCCGTCACCGCCGTCTGTTTTCACCGACTCGCCATTTGGTTGTTCCGTCAGGACCGAAACGAGCATGGTCCTGCTCTGGCTGCCCGCATCGTGGCGGGAATCGTCGCCGGTGTTCCGATGGTGTTTCTGCTCCAGTGGAGTGCGCTCAACGGTGCCCGCGACATCATGGGATTCGGCGAAGGCAACCCGGCAGTGACGTTTTTCCTTACCGTGCTGGGCTGGGGATACAGTATTGTCGACAATTCCATGGTGGGTTTTGGACCGGCCCTCCTAGGCTATGTCGTCAGTGTCGGACTCGTCGAGGAAAGTTCCAAAGCAGCCGTTGGCTTATACGATTTTAGCGGCGACGTTCGTGACCGTGCCGCGTGCGGGTTTGTCGCCGGGGCCGGTTTTGGAATTGGCGAGGCGTTGCTCTATTGCTTTCGCGACTACAATGGTGATGCGGAATGGCCGAAGTACGTCACTCGGTTTGTCTTCTGTGTTGGGTTGCATGGCTGCATGAGCGCGACCGCAGCCCTGTTGCTCGCCGATACCCCGGTGCTGGCGAGACGGTGGAAAGTCATGTTCTACCAAATGCTGCTCATCCTCCCCGTCGCCTTCCTGCATGGCCTCTACGATGTCTTGCTGGAACGGCAGTTCCCGCATTACGCAGTTTTGGTCGCATTTTTGATCTGCGCCTGTCCCGCCATCGCTCTTTGGGTTTACGAAAGGCGCTCAGAAGAAGGATTGGTCGATTGATCCTTTTCTGCCTTCGCAACAGCGGCGTCGACGAATTGCACAAACTCTGGCTGGTGCACCCGGCGTATCGTGGCCCAAACCGCAGCCGGGACTGGCAAACGGAAAAAGTTGCCGGCATCCATGGAAAGCACATGGATGGACGTCAAGGCCGTTTCCTCCCGGCAAATCAACCATCCCGTGTGGTAGTGGACGAACGCCAATTCCAAGAAAAGCCGCTCCATCTGCGTGACGGGGAATTGCAACAGGTCCCGATGAGGGTCCAACATATTCGCTAGGTCCTCGCGTCGATGCAGCTCTCCCCAGAGCCGTCGATGCTGGGTCGCAAGGGTCAAATGTTCGGAAACCCGGCGGGCAGCGAGATCATGCCGGAGCGTCACACCCGTGAAGAGAATGCTGCCCACTATTCCGACGCTTTCGAGGCAGGAAAACCAGTTGTCAGTCAGCCAGGATACCAAAGAGCCCATTCGAGGATTTTACCACGAATGGGCTTTGCTCTGATAGCCCCCTATACAATGGCAGCAATGTCACTCCTTGCTCGAACCAGCAGAGCCCGAGGAATCCGGACCATGCGCTCATCGGCTCCGCAGCCGGAGCCAGGCGGCAACTGACCGGCTAATTCGGTGATGTCCTTGCCAATGACGGCAAAGTCACCATCGACGAGCTCCAGAAGGTCGGGGCAGGTTCGGCCTCCGGCACACGGAAGTACGGGTGAATCGCGATCGATACCAAGACGACGAATGAACATAATGCAGTCAGATACTCGACTAGAGTCGTGTACAGTCAAGCGCAAATTGCGACTACAGTCATGTAGTGTCGAGTACGGACAGCGAACGCGTTCATTCAGCGCTTATTCGTCTCCTTCGTGAGGAGCGGTTGCAGCAAGGCATCTCCATGTACCAACTGGCTCCGAGAGCCGGTTTGCATCAATCGGCACTTGGACTGATTGAAAGTGGAAAGCGCAACCCGACACTGGCAACTTTACTGCGCGTGTCCGAGGTTTTGGGTGTTAATCTTGGGGAACTCCTTATTCGAGCAAAAAAGGAGGTTCAAGACAGCAAGGATTCAGTTGTGGAAAAGGCTATGCCGAAGAAGGACGAAACAACGGAAGCCCCCGTGGGGCCTGCCGGGTAGCTAGTATTTCCGAGACATCATCACGGGCCTTCCAGTGACCACTCTACCGGCAATTTCGACACCGTCGCCGTCGCCGGGGTGCCGGTCTGCCCTTGAGCAAGGAGCCTGGAAACACCAAGGCGTGCGGCGAATCCATGAGCAGATCGGAGCAGTATCCCGCTTCGAGAGCGGCAGCACGCTCTCGAGTTATTTGGTCTGCGTTCCATTCCGCGTGATCGAAGGCCAGGCGGACGTCTTGGCGATTCCAACGCAGTCGGCGGGCCACTCGTGGCACGTGCCCCAGCTTTCGAACGAGATCGGCGATCAGCCAAACTGGCTCGGGTTTCCCCAAAAGGTACGTCATTCGCACTCCCCGCCACTCCCGAAATTCCAGCAACATGCACTGATCCCCCGCCTGTATTATGGCACGAAACTTCATGGATGTGACCCCTCGGTGAGAGATTTAGAGTCAGGTTTGCCCGTCTGATCCGGAGTTCCATCGCGTAGAACAGGGATTCTGGAAGGATTCCGCAGGGTTGCCGAATGGCACCTTCCGACGGTCTGCGGATCCATGGTAGAAATCGGGAATGTCTGCAAATCTCGCCAAGTCTCCGATCTCCGAACAGCCGTGGTTTCGTGAGTTGCTTGAAGCCCACGGCTTCGAGCGCACCGGCCCCGGTGCCTTTTCCAATGGGCGGGCATCCATCCGCATCGACGGAAACCAACTGATTGCGACGCCGGGCGACGGCAGCCGTCCATGGAAATCCGACCTCTCGGGAGCCCCCGTCGAAGGAATCCGAACCCTCCTGAACACCTTCCTCACCGCTCCGTCGTTCCTTTCCCAAGCCGCTGTGGATAACCGTGCCGAACATCGGCGCTCCACCGAGACCGCACTCGCGACCATCGCGGAGACGATCCGGCTTCACCCGGAGGGGGATAGTGGCCTTCGCCTGCGCCAATTCCTTTGGTCCATCTACAACCAACACCACGCCGTGAACCTTTGGCGGTTGAAGGATGTCCTCGACAGCCGCCACAACGCGGCGGTCAGCCAGCTGCTTCAGGGTTGGATCGCAGGACACCTTTCCGAAGACGCCATTCGTGAAGCACTGGTCGCATCAGGCGAGATGGACCGATGGGACAGCGTCCGGCTCCGTGCACCTGAGCAACGTCGTTTGGTCGACGCCATCGACGCGGTCGCAGACCTGCTGAGTTCAGTGCCGCCCAGCGCGCCAATCTTGGAAGCGACCCGGGCGAACGATCTCCTTCGCCAAGCGGCAGACTGTCTCCGACGGGCGAGGATGAGCCCAAAATGAGTTTTCCTGCTTCTTTTCCCAGGCTCGCGTTAGTGTCCATCCTTCACATTCGCTGTCTCCCCGCTCATCGCGAGCCGGTCGGCATCCGACATGGTTTGGCGCAGGCTCCTAGAAAGCACTCGAATGGCCTGGCGGACGACAGGCTTCTGGTCTGCCACTTCGGGGAGCCAGGCGAGCACCGTTTCGCGGCTCAATTTGTTCATCCCCTTAAACCGAAGGATTGCGAATCGGTCGCTGGACAGATTTGCGATGGCCACCGTAGGCAAGAACGCGGCGGCGTCGCCGTGTTCGACAGAAGCCAATAGAAGGGAAAGGGTCTCGGCTTGGATGACGCGATTTAATTGGATGCCCTCCTGTGCCGATATCTCGCGGGCCGTGGTTGCGAGCTGGCCATCCCCCATGAGTTCTGCAAATGGGACTGGTGTACCCTCGTAAACTTCCTCTCCGGTCCGGGACCTAAGGAGTTGACGCGGAACAACAAAAACGAATTCGAAAGTGCCCACAGTCTCAATTGCGTGATGCTCGGCGACCGCCGATTTGCGCACCAAACCGACATCGATTCGCCCCAGATCGAGCTCCTGAACCACACTGGCGCTCCGCAGACTCCGTACCCGGCAATGAATGGGGGGAGAAAGGCCCCGTAGAGCGCTCATCGAAGGGACGAATAGCCATCTCAGCAGTCCTTCGCCGCCTCCCACATTGAGTAATCCTGGCTTTTCGGCCTCGCGAGTCGCCAGATCGGTAACCGCCCCGAAATAAACCCTGCTCATGCGCGCCAACTGGAGCCCCAGAGGGGTTGGTTTGAGGGTTTTCCCAATTCGATCAAAAAGCTTTCCACCAACAGCTTCCTCGAGTTCCTTTATCTGTCTGCTGAATTGACTTTGACGGCTTGAGCTGGGACCAGCGGCAATGGAGATCGATCCCGCCTCGATCACGCTGCATAGCGTGGCAATTCGGTCCAGGGAAAACCCGTTTTTTGCGACAACTTCAGGAAGCATGCCTGACTATGCAGTCAGGATATCTGTCAACACTCGCCTTCACAATCGAAATCATTCCTGCCAGATTCGAAACGTGCTGAGGCTGGAAAACATCTGTGTCGGCTCGGTTATTGGCGGTATTCTTGCCAATCAGCCGGTCACGATCCGCCAGGTCCAACTCTACGGCGATGATGTCTTGTCGGTTACCTTCGTTGACGCTGAAGGACGGCCTGGCGAGGAGCTTATTTACCGTGATCGGGAGCCGTCGCTATCGCTGGTCCAGCAAAGCCGGCCGTTTTCGTTCACCGCTGATGGCGCTGCATTCCGCTTGGTTTCTGAAGCCCAACGCCTACGGTACGCATTTTTGTTCGACCCCCACATCGCCGTTAACACCTCGTCGGTCGATCCGCTGCCCCACCAGATCACCGCAGTGTACGAAACGATGCTTGGGCGGCAACCGTTGCGGTTTCTCCTGGCCGATGACCCCGGGGCCGGAAAGACCATCATGGCCGGCCTTCTCATCAAGGAGTTGATGATCCGAGGTGACGTGGACCGCTGCCTGATTGTTTCTCCTGGCAGCTTGGTGGAGCAGTGGCAGGACGAACTCGCCGAGAAGTTCAACCTGCCGTTCGAGATTCTGACCAACGAAGGCCTGACCACCGCCCGCACCGGAAACTGGTTTCAAGAGCACAACCTGTGCATCGCGCGGCTTGATAAGCTTAGCCGTAACGAGGACATCCAGGCCAAGCTCGCAGCCGTCGATTGGGACCTTGTCGTCGTCGACGAAGCACACAAGATGTCGGCCACCTACTTCGGCTCCGAGGTCAAATACACCAAGCGGTTCAAGCTGGGACAGCTCCTATCCGGGCACACGCGACAGTTCGTGCTCCTCACGGCTACGCCGCATAACGGGAAAAACGAGGACTTCCACCTATTCTTGTCGCTCCTGGACGGCGATCGGTTCGAAGGCAAGCCACGTGACGGCGCGCACGTCTCTGATGTGTCCGACGTCATGCGACGCATGGTGAAAGAGCAATTGGTGACAATGGAAGGCAAGCCGTTGTTCCCCGAACGCCGCGCATACACGGTCGAGTACTCGTTGAGTGATGACGAACAGGCGCTCTACAAAGCGGTTACCGAGTATGTCCGGCAGGAGTTCAACAACGCCGACAAGCTGAGCAGCGAGAAACGAAAAGGGACCATCGGCTTCGCCCTGACGTTGCTCCAAAGACGGCTGGCCTCATCACCCGAGGCGATCTACCGCTCGCTCGACCGCCGCCTGAAGCGCCTAGAAGACCGATTGCGTGAGGAACGGCTGCTCCGGCGCGGGGTCGCTTCCGTGAACACGAGGCTCGCAGAGACGCAGGACCTGACCGACGAGGAAATAGAGGACCTCGAAGACACTCCTGAAGCAGAGGTGGAGCAAGCCGAGGAACAGATCGTCGACCAGTCGACAGCGTCGCAGACGTTGGCGGAGCTTGAGGCCGAAATCGTCATTCTCAGGGACCTTGCCCAGCAGGCCTTGAGGCTCCGTCGTTCAGGAAACGACACCAAGTGGCAACGACTTTCGGAAACACTCGACCTGCCGGAGATGTTCGATGCCAACAAGCTTCGCCGAAAATTGGTCATCTTCACCGAGCAACGCGACACACTGAATTACCTGACCGACAAGCTGGCCACCCGATTCGGGAACCAAAACGCTATTGTCGCAATCCATGGCGGCACACCGAGGGAACGCCGTCGTCAAGCCCAGGAATCGTTCGAGAACGATCCCGAGGTTCTCGTCCTCATGGCCACCGACGCCGCGGGCGAAGGCATCAACCTCCACAAACGTGCGCACCTGATGGTGAACTATGACCTGCCGTGGAATCCGAACCGCATTGAGCAGCGCTTCGGCCGCATTCACCGAATCGGCCAGAAGGAAGTCTGTCATCTTTGGAACTTGGTCGCTCACGAAACCCGCGAGGGTGAGGTCTGGCAACGCTTGCTCCAGAAGCTATCCCGTCAGCGTGAGCAGCTTGGCGGCGCGGTCTTTGACGTTCTCGGACAAGTTTTCCGGGACCAACCGTTGAAGGACCTGCTGGTCCGCGCCATCCGGTACGGCGAACAGCCCGAAGTTCGAGCCCAATTGGATAAGGTAATCGACGAGCAGTTGGATTCCGAACGTCTTCGCGACCTCATTCACAATCGCTCGCTGGTGCAGGACACGCTCGACCCGAAGCGGGTTCAGGACATCCGAGAACAGATGGAACGAGCGGAGGCCCGTCGGCTCCAACCTCACTACATCGGCTCCTTCTTCTTGAAGGCGTTTGAATCGCTCGGGGGAACTGTCCATCGCCGGGAAACTAATCGTTATGAAATCCGCCATGTCCCCGCCGACATCCGGCACCGTGACCGGACCATCGGGCAACGTGCCCCGGTTCTGAAAGCCTACGAGCGGGTCACTTTCCACAAGGAACGCATCCGGGAAACCGGAAAACCTCCTGCCGCGCTGGTAGCGCCCGGCCACCCACTTCTCGACTCCATCGTCGACCTCATCCTTGAAAAGCATCGCAGCCTGCTCCGCGAGGGTGCCGTGCTTGTAGACACCAACGACCAGGGCACGGAACCGCGCTTGATGTTCTACTACGAACACAGCGTCACAGACGGTCGCCGTGACAAGGGCGGAAATCCGCGTGTCGTCGCGCGACGACTGCAATTCGTCGAGATCACCCGAAGCGGCCAACTGGTGAATGCCGGAACCGCCCCCTATCTGGACTACTCGCCCCCGACCGCGGAACAGAAGCCATTGCTCCACCCACTCCTCGAAGAATCTTGGCTTGCCGAAGGGGTGGAACGGAAGGCGACAGAACACGCCATCCGTTATCTCGTCCCCGAGCACTTGCGCGAAGTGCGAACCCGGCGTGAAGCGCTGGTGGACAAAACGCTCGAACAGGTTCAAGCGCGTCTATTGGGCGAAATTCGTCATTGGGACCAACGGGCCAATGACCTCCGGGCTCGCGAGGAGGCGGGCCGAGCCGGGGACAAGCTCAACTCGGCCAATGCCCGCAAACGGGCAGACGACCTGAACGAGCGCCTCCAAAAGCGTCGGGCGGAGCTGGCCCAGGAACGCCAGGTCAGTGCACGTCCGCCGACAGTGCTAGGCGGGGCTCTCATAATCCCAATCGGCTGGTTCGCAACATCGGCGGACCAAGGCAAATCGGACTCAATGCGTGAGACTCCGCCTCCCTATGGCGCCCCGGATCGCGAAGTGGAACGCCTGGCGATGGAGGCGGTCATTGCTTTCGAGCGCGCCCAAGGCTTTGAACCTCGCGACGTCTCCAGGGAGAATCGCGGCTACGACATCGAGTCCCGTTACCCCAGCAATCACGTCAAATCCGGGCAATTGCGCTTTATTGAGGTCAAGGGCCGGGTCGCCGGTGCGGAAACGGTCAGCGTTACCAAGAACGAAATCCTCACCGCTCTGAACAAACCCGATGATTTCATCCTGGCGCTTGTGTTTGTTGAATCGGGGCTCGCTTCGAAGCCCTGCTACCTTGAACAGCCTTTTGAACAGGAACCTGATTTCGCTACGGCAAGCGTGAATTTCAAGTTGAAAGAACTGCTGGTGAAGTCTACCCATCCGAAAGTGTGACCTATGGCAAGCAATTACAACTGGTCGTTCATCCAGAGTGGCGAATCGTTTCAGTCGCTTATCAACACTCTGTTACACTTTAAGTACCCCGGCACCAAGGTCTTCGGGAGAGCGGGTAAGGATTCCGCCCAAGACGCGCGCTCAGCCGATGACAAAACGGTTTATCAATATAAACACCACACGAGCCCGACCATTTCAAAAACACTAACTGATGCCTCCGAAGAGTTGGCGAAAATCGCTAAGTACAAGCAGCCGACGGATTCTCGGCACAAGCATTGGAAACACGCAGCAGACTGGGTGCTTGTCACAAACTTGTCCGTCAATGCGAATGACAAAACTCGATGGGAAAACGAAGTCGTCGTCGATTTCGCCAAGATTGGACTTAAAGCCGTTTTATGGGATAAAGAGCAGATTGAAGCACTACTTACGGAGTATCCCCACGTTGCAGAAGCATTTTTCGGAGGGCAAAATCGTTGCTTCCTTTCTGTTGGTGAAGCTCTCGAGTTCACGCGAGCCGACGAAATCGGTGACAGCGGATTAAAAGTCGCGCTCTTGGGCCGCGAGGCTGAATTAGCCCGTGTAGATGCATTCATCAAAGGCACCAAAAAGGTCATGTGGATGCACGGGCCTGGTGGAATCGGCAAATCCCGACTACTCCTCGAAGTCGGCGTACAAGCCGAAGTACAAGGTACTCAGGTACTCTGGGCGGCCGAGGCCACGATGAGCCAGAGCACTCAATGGTTTACAGCGATAAACTACAATCTTCCCACTCTGTTGCTACTTGATGAGCCTCAAGACCCAAACATACTTCGGGCCGTTGCGGAGCAGATCAAAATACCAAATTCTCAAATGCAGGGATGGAAGATCATCATAGCCGTGAGGTCGCCTAACGACCCTATACTAAAGTCAGTTACCGATCTCGCCCACAATCTGCGGGACGAACCGTTAGTTCTCTCGACACTGACCCATGAGAAAGCCAAGCAACTCGCTTTGGAACTGATAGAGACCAGCACCTTGTCAAGCATCTCACAGCAGCAGAAGAGCAAAATCGCGGTTCATCTCTCTAAACTCGGTGACCGCTTTCCGATTTGGATTGCCATCGCCGTCAACGTGCTCGCCAAGCACGGAAATCTCGAAAATCTGCCGAATGATGCAAACGACATTGCAAAAAAATACGTTGATGAAGTCATCGAGCGCAGTATCTCGCGAAACTGCACCCAACAACAGCTTGAAGATTTGATTCGATGGGTCGCGATTTATGAGGAGATTGACATCGAGGAGTCGGCTCTGGTTTCGTTCATATCTAAACAAGCAAGGTTCGAGGAAGAAACGCGATTCCTCGACTCCCTCAACACTTTGGTGAAGCGAAGATTTCTGATACGGCGCGGGGTGCGAAACCGCCTGTATTCCATAAAGCCAGATGTTGTTCGCGAATATGTTGTGAGGAATTGGCTGACTTGGACGTTCGAAGGCAGTGTTGAAGCCACTCAATCAGCACACTCTGTCGTATCACTAATTCTCAACGGCCTTGAAGGAAAGCCTCTGCCCGCCGTTCAATTGCTGATCAAGGGTATGGCAAAGACGGAGTTTGCAGCTAGTTTGCAGGGCGCACAAATCGAACTTCTTGCCCCCCTTGTCGCCGAACTTAAGCGAATTGCCCGAGAAGGCACCGTGTCGAATCAGCACGGACTTCTGGGCTACATCGGTAGTTTCGATTTCGCTCGGCTTGGCGACATCTTGGAGATTATTCGCACAATTCGTTGCAACGAAAAACAACCGCAAGAGTATTCAGACTTTTTCGGGCACAAACATGAAATCACGCACAAAACTGTTGTTTCGGAGTTAGCTTGGCCGCTTTTCAACGCTGCCCGGTACGCACGAACGAGCGAAGAGCGCGTTGCTGTCATGGAAGAAATGATGGAACTCGCGATTTTCGAGGCAGGTGTTCCAGACATCCAACACAATGACGGCAAGCGCGCGTCATCACTCATTCCGAGAATGATTTCGGGTGAAAACGGCTGGTATTCCGACTTCAACAGCGTGGCGCTTGAAAAGGCAATGACGCTCCTTTCGAGATTGCGTGAACCAGGCGATCTCGAAGAATCCACACGTGGCCTTATAAAAGTGTTGTGCGAACCAGTATTATCTGTCGAGCGGAGGCGCGACTCTTTTGAACGTCACAACATTACTTCAACAAGGTGGCACATCGCCCTGACCTCCCATGATGGCGAGAACCGAAGAAAAATGCGGGCCGAAATCCAAGAGACTCTGGAGATGGATGCAGTACCTCTAAAGTCTAGGCTTCTATGCTGGAAGCTATTGGCCGTGGCGCACGCGAGCGCAAACCGAGCGATCATCGGGAGGGGGCGCGGAGAAATCCCTCAAGAGTACATTGCCGAAATCAAGGACGACCTGAAATCTGATTTATCTTGGGCAACGAGAGTGCTGAAGGCGAAATCGTTAGACATCGGGGAACTTCGTTCCGCTCGCGAGCTTTGGGAGTGGCATTACAGATTTGAAACCGATTGTGAGATTAAGAATCTCGCTGTTGAGTGTGAGACGTACTATCAGCGCAATCCTCTAGTCGAGTCATTCCACGTCCTTTTTAGTCTTGAATCGTTTCAAGAGGCCGCGAGGAAGGCTGCGGAGTTGGGAGCACAAATTGGAGCGACGGGAACCCGGAAATCTATTACCCGGTTTTTGCGGCAGGTTCAAGAGTTTGCCTCTGAACGCGCAGACTTGTCTAACCTCCTCTCCGTTGGTGATCATGCAGCTGCGGACTGGCAAACTAACAGCGAACTGAAGAGTTTTACACTAGATGCCTTCGGATATAGGACTGAAGGCCTTGAATTCGACTTCGCGATCTCATTGTTAAACCGCAGATTGCGAACATTGAGGGAATCGAATCGAGCCGAGGAATTGAAATCTGAATTGCGGGATGCATTACAATCAGCAGCCACCTCCGAGGCAAAGGTGAACCTGATGATGCGCATGTACTCGCGCCCTCATCCGCTTATCACAGGTGTACTGACCAGCGCTGATCTTGAGTTTGTGCTTTCGACACTCAAAAATGGCTCATGCGTTATCAAACCTCCTGATCAGTGTCGAATTCTAGCGGGTATGTATCATGTGAATTGGCCGAACGTGGGCGGCCTATGCGACGACATCTTCGATTCCGCTTCTGATAGAGACAAGGGTAATTACTTTGACACAGTTTTTGAGGTACTCCATTTCTTGGACCTTTTCCGCAAAGAGTTGCCTTCTCTAGCATTGAAAAAGCAACACTACGATTGGCTGCTGGACACGATGGTCATGTTGCCGGACGTGGACCATATCGGAGAGTACCGACAGCATGAGTTTGACCAACTTGTTCAAAGGTTTGGCCGAAGAGACCTCGGGTGGCTTCTCGCTGTCATCGAAGCCCGCATTCGCATTTCGAACGGCAAATCCGAGGAAGGCGAGGCAGTTTTCAAGGTCGTACCAACACGGCATCGACTGACTGGCTATGTTAGCCGGATTGATTGCACGAGAGACCCTTCCCCTTCGGAGATTGAGAGGATGGGTGTTCTTCTGGAGTATGCAGAAAGAAAGGACACATTGGGATTCATCGCTCCCCAATATGCGGAGGATTTGGATCCGCACGGAGTGGTTATTCCAGGATTAGTTGCGTCGAAAATCAAATCACTAAATCCTAAGAGCAAGGACACAATTTGGAACTTGTCGAGGTTCGCCGGAAGTTATGCCTTCAACTCGCCAGCTTGGAGGCAAATCGCCAAGGCCGCATTGAGAGCCTGCGTTGGCTTTACTCCCCGAGATCGCGAATCAATCTTCGTTCAGCTTTTGCCGCAAGAAATAAGGTCTTCCGAGTACGCAGCTGGCGAAATGGACCCACGACCAGAACGGGATTTGAACATCAGAAGGCGTGAAATGCAGGAGGAGGAGGACGAGGATTTAGTCGTGTTCAGGCAATGGCACTTGGACATGGCCCAAGCCGAATTTGGCCACGCGCTGGCCAGATACAAAGAAGAAAGCGAAGAATAGCTCATGAGCACGCTTGATACAGCATTGAAGCAAGCATCCGAGGACCTGCGTTGGGTCGGCGATGCAATTGCAAGAGTAGGCCCGGCTGGAACTTTGTCCAAAGAGAGCAATGAGTTCTTTCAAATGAGCCATCAACTTGCGGTGCAACTCGAACACGCCAAGGCTCTTCTGCCTGTGCGGGAAATCGCACTTAACTCTCTGCTTACGTTCCCATCTCAAGATTCCAGGAAATCACCAGGATTGTTTCTCTTCAATGGGACAGATGTAACCTTCAAAGTTGGCCGTTATCTGTTGTTCCAAAACTATTCAGTGACCAGCTGGGCACTATACGACACCATATCAAAAGTTTCCGGAATCTTGTGTGGGAATGACGAACTTTCCAAGAATCCGGCGAAGCCGGCAAAATTGTACGAGGATTTTCTTCAAGGTAAAAACAATGTAGGAGCAAGAGTTAGGGATCATCTTAAGGGTGCCTACGGATGGCCGATTGCCGTTAGTTATAAGATTCGTAATTGGCTGGCTCACGATGGCCATTATAATGATGGCCAATACCAGCAAGGCAGTGACTTATTCAAGTACGACTCTCCCGGGAATGCTGGCGAATTTGAGATGTCGGACGTTGCTTGGGATATAGTCTTGAGAAACTGCAAAGGAGACCCGAGTCAAACGAGATTAACTCCCTTCCCGGATGTAAAAGCCAATTTGGCTACAGGATTGCAGGCCTGTCATGCAGAGGCCGATGAGGCTGTTGCCTTCCTTTTGAGCTGGTCCGCTGGCATTGCAAGATTGCAAGCAACTATACTCTTTCGACGCGATGCGGGTGGGCCGACTAGATTTTCGCCCTGAATCACTTCTCAATAATCAGCATGGCCTACAAGAAGAAACTCATTGAAGTGGCGCTGCCGCTGGAGGACATTAATCGCGAGGCGGCGAGAGAGAAGTCCATCCGGCATGGACACCCGTCCACGTTGCACTTGTGGTGGGCGCGACGGCCGTTGGCGGCCTGCCGGGCGGTCTTGTTCTCGTCGCTGGTGGATGACCCGTCGGAATGCGTGGCGGAGCTGATGGCGGATGCGGCTAAGAGGAAGGCTGCTGAGAAGGCATTTGCGGTTCAGAAGAAGGCGTGGGATTCGCGAAAGGCGCTCTTCGAAAAAGCAGCGGCGTCAGGAATGCCGGTGACTAGCAACCCGCCTCCCGGCTTGGAGCCGAAGTTGGAAGACATCCTCGTCGAGACGGAGCGGGAGCGGCTGTTCGACATTATCCGGGAGTTGGTGAAGTGGGAGAACTCCAACGATGACCGCACGCTCAACAAGGCGCGGGCGGAGATTCTCCGGTCCACGGGCGGCAATCCTCCGCCAGTGTATGACCCGTTTTGCGGTGGCGGTTCGATTCCGCTGGAGGCCCAGCGGCTCGGACTGGAGGCGCACGCCAGCGATTTGAATCCCGTGCCGGTGCTCATCAACAAGGCACTCATCGAGATTCCGCCCAGGTTCGCGGGTAAGCCGCCAGTGAACCCGGAGTCGCGGAAGAGGTTGAGCGCGTCCGGTTCGTGGAAAGGCGCGGCGGGGCTGGCCGAGGACATTCTTCACTACGGGCAATGGATGCGCGATGAGGCTGAGAAACGCATCGGGCATCTCTATCCCAAAGTGAAGTTGCCCAAAGAAAACGGCGGTGGCGAAGCGACGGTGATTGCTTGGTTGTGGGCTCGCACGGTGGCCAGTCCCAATCCTGCTGCAAAAGGAGCCCATGTGCCGTTAGTCCGGGGGTTCTGGCTTTCCAACAAAGCTGGCAAGAAGGCGTGGGTAGAGCCGGTAGTGGACCAGAACACTATGACCTACCGTTTTGAGGTCCGCACGGGCAACGGTGAACCACGCGCCGGAACAGTGACTCGCAACGGCGGCGTATGTTTGCTCACTGGCAGCCCGATGCCTCTCGAATACATCCGTGCCGAGGGACGGGCTGGGCGACTAGATGTCAGGATGCTAGCTGTGGTTGCGGAGGGTGTGAGGGGCAGAATTTATGTGCCGCCAAATGTCGAACAAGAGGCACTCGCAGAACAAGGTGATGTAACCGATGCGCCAGAGACAGACCTTGTGCATAATCCGAGGCATCTGACCCCGCCTGGTTATGGGATCACGAAACATAAGCATGCGTTTACCAGGCGCCAATTGGCTTCGATTCTTTTGCTTTCGCGATTAGTGCAGGAACTTCGAGACGAACTGCCAAAGAAAACGGGCTGTGACCAAGCATACGCCGATAGTCTGGTGACATATTTGGCGATGGCAGTGGACCGGGTCGTGATGACATGCAACAGCCTGGGGCGTTGGAATTCTGTCGGTGAGAAGGTCCAACACGCGTTCGGGCGACAGGCACTCTCGATGGTTTGGGATTTCCCAGAGGCAAACCTACTTGGAACCGCCACAGGCAGTCTCGAAGCGGCTATAGAACTGGTGGCGGGACCTCTATCACTACTTGGGAACGGTCGCCCCGGCATCGTCCAACAGATGACCGCCCAACAGCATCGCCCAACCGGTTCGTTGCTCTATTCATCTGATCCACCTTATTACGACAACGTTCCCTATGCAGACTTGTCAGACTTCTTCTACGTCTGGCTAAGGAAGATGCTCTTACCGATTTATCCAGACCTTTTGTCGACAGTTCTCGTTCCCAAGGCAGAGGAATTGGTGGCCGATTCTTTAAGGCAGGGGGGCAAAGACGCGGCGCGCGTGTTTTTTGAGAGAGGAATGGCAGACGTCTTCGCAAGAATGCGGGAACATGCAGACCCTCGGTTTCCGACAACAATCTACTACGCCTTCAAGCAGGCCGAGGAAGAGGCAGATGGCGACGAGGAGGAGGACCAAGCTTCGCAAGCATCGACTGGATGGGAGACCATGCTTGAAGGTATGTTGGTGGCTGGTTGGCAGATTGACGGAACCTGGCCCATGCGAACCGAGATGAAGACGCGGATGAGAAGTATGGGCAGCAATGCCCTTGCTTCCTCGATCATTCTGGTTTGCCGCCCGCGACCGAAAGACGCAGGCGTGGCGTCACGCCGCGATTTCCTGGCCGCGTTAAAGAGGGAGCTGCCCGAGGCGTTGCGGAATTTGCAGAAGGGTAACATCGCGCCGGTGGATTTGGCCCAAGCCGCCAT
>CAITXU010000220.1 GCA_903896505.1 uncultured Verrucomicrobiota bacterium
AAGAAGATAGAATCTTAAGAAGGAAGAAGAGCTTTCTGTCCAAGAGCTTGAAGAATATCCAACCCAAGAAAACGGAATTTCAAACCACCAGTTTTAGACCACTTTCGTTTCGCCGCTGACATCATCATAGATGACGTCGACGGCGATCGCTTCGATGAAGTCAAACTTAGGTTGAAACGGCATTCGGGCAATTCTCCCACGCGAGCTTGACTGCCGTTATTCTGCCGTTATTCCGCCGTTAAAGCAACTGCGGAAAGCCACAGTGGCGAGCCAACCCTGCCATCACAGAATCCTGTTTCCGAGGCTCCTCGTCCGACGCCGCTGAGCCGCGACCGTTCGAGCAACCTTTCGTGCGGACACGAATTTGTAGCCGCCGAACGTGAGTCGGCGCAAACTCTACTCGACCGGAACCCGTTGTTGGATTGCTCGGCCTGTCTGCCGCCCGATCACGTCGCGACACTTGCCAGCGAAATCACGATTGCTCTTTTGCGGGGTGTGGACTCCCGATCGATCAGCGCCGTCTGACGAACGGCGTCTACGACCTGCAGGCGATGGCCTTGCCAGAGCCTAACCCCCCGTTGTCGCGCTTTCGGTTTCCTGGAATCGGACCGGGCTGGCATCGCCGCCTGCCTCTGTCCTGATCACCTGTGCGGTGGAAGTTTCGTCCCACACTTTGATCCGCTCGTAGAAGGTGTTCCGTTGGACCGGAATCCGTCCGGCTTCGCGGATGGCCTTGATGAGGTCTTTTTCGTGTTGGAGTTGCGGTGACTGCGCACCGGCCATGTGGAAGATGTGCTCTTCGATGATGGTCCCGTGCAGATCATCAGCACCGTAACTCAGCGCCACCTGGGCCATCTTCAGGCCCATGCCTACCCAATAGGCGGTGATGTGGTCAAAGTTATCGAGATAGAGCCGGGCCACCGCCATGGTCCTCAGCATGTCCTGACCTGTGGGAGAATGCTTCACGGGCAACCGATTGTTGTCGGGTTGGTAGGGCAGGGGGATGAACCCGCTGAACCCGTGGGTCTCATCCTGCAACCCGCGCAATTGACGGAGATGATCGACACGATCCTCGAGACTCTCCACATGCCCGAACAACATGGTGCAGGTGCTTCGACCTCCCAGTTGGTGCCAGGTTCGATGCACCTCGAGATACTCCGCCGCACTCTCCTTGCCCGTGGCAATCTGCTGTCGGACTTTCGGTGCAAACACTTCGGCACCACCGCCGGTCAAGGCGGCAAGCCCAGCATCCTTGAACTCCAGCAGGACTTCGCGCACCGGCTTCTTGGCCAGCCAGGCGAGGTGAAGGATTTCGATGGCGGTGAAGCATTTCAATTGCAGCCGGGAGTCCAGTGCCTTGAGCGCCCGAATAAACCCGGTGTAATAACTGAAGGGCAGGGTGGGATGCAGCCCTCCGACGATGTGCAGCTCGGTGATGCCCAGTGCCAGTGCTTCGCGGGCCTTGGCGACCATCTCTTCCGCTGTCAGTTCAAAACCATCGCGGTCCCGTTTCTTACGGGAAAAGGCGCAGAACTGGCAGCTGAGGATGCAGTAGTTCGAGTAATTCAGGTAGCGGTTGAGGATGTACGAGGCATGCCGCCCGTTTCGTCGTTCGTTGGCGAGGCTGGCGAGAGCCCCCAGGGCATTGAGGTCGGTCGACTGAAATAACCGCAAGGCATCGGCCTCCGACAGGCGAACACCGGCCTCGACCTTGGCTGCCAGGTCCTTCAACTCGCTATGACGCAGGGCAAAACTCACAAGGGTCAATGAACCGCAGTTTGTCACAACCCGCAATCCCTATGCCGCCGGATCACCCGCCTCCCGGCCAGTCCAACTGTCGCAACGCCTCCGCCAGCACGATGGCGGCGCAATTGGCCAGATTGAGCGACCTTGCCTCCGGATTGGCCATCGGTATCCGAAGCCATCCGTCGAGATGCTGATCGAGGAGGAGTTTGGGAAATCCGGCAGATTCCCGCCCGAAGACCAGGTAATCGTCAGCCTGATAGGCGACATCGGTGTAGCGACGCGGCCCATCGCACTCAATGATCCAGAGTCGGGCCGTCGCAGGGAGCGACGCCTTGAAATCGGTCCAGTTTTTCCACCGATGCCACGTCACATGCTGCCAGTAATCCATTCCTGCCCGCTTTAATTCGCGGTCGTCCAACCGAAATCCGAAGGGCTCAATCAGATGCAGGGTCGATCTCGTTGCGGCACACAGGCGCGCAATATTACCGGTGTTGGGGGCAATCTCCGGCTCGAGCAGGACCACGTTCATCAGGCGCGGGGGGGGTAGTAGACCTTTTGGAGGACCAATCCCTGGGCGGGTGCGGTCATGCCGGTCAGGCATCGGTCGCGGCTGGCCAGCAGCGGCGTCAGTTCGGTGGTTGGAATCTTCCCGTTCCCGACCTGGACCAGTGTGCCGACAATTCCCCGACACATCCGATACAGGAACCCGTCAGCCTCAATGATGAAGGTCAGGAGAGAACCGGATCGGCGAATTTCGCATCGGCTGAGATTCCGCATGGTGTGTTGCCGTTCGTATCCCGGACTGGCGCTGAGGGCCAGGAAATCGTGACGTCCCAGCAGGGACCTCGCTGCTTGTCGCATGCGGTCGAGGTCCAGGTCCCAGGGGACATGCCACGAATGCGTCAACAAGAGCGGATGATGTGCCGGGTGATTCCAGACCAGATACCGGTACTGCTTTCCACGGGCGGAAAAGCGGGAGTGAAACGTGGACTTGGCCTTCACCGCGCCAAGAACCCGGACGTCGTTGGGCAAGTGGGCGTTGAGGGCCAGCACCAATTTGCGGGGTTCCATCCGCCAGTCGTCTTCGGGCAGGTCAAAGTGGGCGACCATGCCCACGGCGTGAACGCCGGTGTCCGTGCGACTTGATCCACTGACCCGGGAGGCATGGCGGAACAGCCGGGCGAGAGCCTCCTCGATCCGCTGTTGCACCGTCATCTGGCCGTCCTGCCACTGCCAGCCGCAGTAGTTTGTTCCATCGTAGGCCACCGTCATGCGGAGGCGGACATGACCGGGTGGAACCTCCACCGGCTCGCCGTTGGCATTCTTGGGAATTTCCCCGGCCATGCGACGGGAGTCCCTAGAGGTCCTGATGCCAACGTCCTGGGACGTTCTCCAACAGGGTCAGGCTGTCCAGGTAGCTCTGGAGCAGCAGGGCGGCGGCCGTTTTGTCAATTTTCCCCTTCCGATCCTGGCGTCGCACCTCTCCCTCAATCAGGAGCCGTTCGGCTTGTTTGGAAGTCAGTCGTTCATCCCAGACCTTGATGGGGACGGTGATGGATTCCTTGAGAACGGTGATGAACTCACGCACGCGCAGCGCTGCGTCACCATAGCTGCCGTCCATGTTTCGGGGCATGCCCACGAGAATCAATTCCACCTCCTTTTCGCGAATCAAGACCTTCAGGCGATCCAGGAAAGCGGCATAGGGGACCGCCGGGATGAACTCGACCGGTTGGGCGATCATCTTGAGTTCATCACTGACGGCCACGCCGATCCGCCGTGTGCCGTGATCGAGGGCCAGGATTCTCATGGGAAATCGGGTTGAAGGCTCAACGGCTCAATCGCGCGGAGGAGTCCAGGTCCAGCAACAGGGTCGCATGAGGCGATTGCCGCAGGATGGATGCCGGGCAGGCGGTCGAGACCGGACCTTCCAGCGCCGCCGTGATCGGTTTCGCCTTTCGCGTTTCCGGAGCCAGGCAGAGAAGGGCCTTGGCCGACCGCAGGGCGGGGATTGTCAGGGTCAAGGCGTAGGGCGGCACGGTGTCGAGCGATGAAAAATGGCCTTCCTTGACCTGCTGCATTTTGCAGTCGTCATCCAGCTTCACTAATTTGACCCAGTGAGGGTCGTCGAAGCGGGCCACGGGTGGATCGTTGAACGCCAGATGCCCGTTTTCACCCACGCCCAGACAGCACAGGTCGATAGGTTGTGCCTTCAAGAGCCGGGTGTAACGATCACATTCATCGAGGGGCTCCAATGCTTCGCCGTCGAGAAAGTGGAATGCCCCGGGTTTCACCAGTGTCTCCACCTTTTCCCGCATGTAGCGTCGGAACGAGGCCGGATGGTTGCCGGATATGCCCAGGTATTCGTCCATGTGGAAGAGGGTCACCTTCGACCAATCGACACCCCCCATTCCGGTCAATTCCTTGAGGAACCGGATTTGGGAATTGCCGGTGGCGAGGATGGCAGCAGCCGAGCCATTTTGAGCGATGGCCTGGCTGAGAATCTCGCGTACCCGAACGGCCATTGCGGTCGACAATTCGCCGATGCTGGAAAACACATCCACGTGAAGTTGGTCCACCTGGAAACTTCGGGCCGGAACAGGAGCTGCGGTTGGAGTCGTCATTTGCCCGCCTACATTGGCCGAGGGCTGACCCGGGAGGCAATCCCGGAGTCACTGGTTTGACGAGCAGTGTCGCCAGAGTGTCTTGCGGCTACCCAAGAGCCAGGCACCGCGACGTAGCGCAGACGGCCCGAACCACGGCGCGGCGTGGCGGACCTGATTCGGATCGCCCCAACGGGGCAAAACAGGGATAGCCCAGGGCAACGCCCTGGGAATACGTCCCTATAAGTTTTACAAGCCCTGAAAGGGCGAAATCGCCCTCTCCGTCGTCCGAACGGGGGCTGTTGGCCCTTTCCGCGACTGGACTGATGTGCTGTCCGGTATCGTAGCAGTTTCGCCCTTTCAGGGCTCAAAGCATTTTTGGATATCCCACCCGGGGCGTCGCCCCGGGCTATCCTATTTTGCCCCGGTGGGGCGCCAGAATTCCCATTTTCTCGCGTCCATCCATCAACGTAGGGCAGATCGCAAGTCGGGCTGTTGTTTTGAAGGTTTGGAAACCTGCGCTACGGCGCGTGGCTGTAGCGCAGGCATTCCTGTCTGCCGTTGGATATTTCGGCTTCAACCTCCTAGGCTCCCGAACTACGTTCACCCGATGGAAACATGGGTGGATTTGGCAGAGGTGGAATCGCTCCATCCGGGAACGTGCCGAACGGTGGAAGCCGGTGGACGGCAGTTCGCACTTGCCCGGGTCGCGGACGAGTTCCATCTGATCGACAATGCCTGTCCGCATCGGGGCAGTTCCCTCGGTGCGGGCACCGTGGACGGCCTCCACCTCTATTGTCCGCTGCACGGATGGGCTTTTGACCTGCAAAGTGGCGCGTGTGCGGAGCGCCCGGACAAGCCCGTCCGCACCTATCCGGTCCAGGTCCGCCTGGGGAAGGTTTGGGCCAATATCGGGACCAGCTAGGATTCTACCTTCACGGACCAGCCATTGTCCGTCGATGGTTGCGGCGGTGCCCAAGCTACGGCGGTTAAAATCGATAATGCGACTTGCAGGAGCATGTCCCTCCGGGCGCAAATCCCTCCGAAGGAGGGACATCCAACGGAGGGACGCGCTCCTGCAAGTCCCAAATCATTGCGGGGATCATCGCCTCTCCCGTCCTAAAGGCACCTCGGCATCGCTACTGGCCTTCGCGAAATAAACCCCCTACAATCTCCGGGTGACTCCATGCGCAAACGGCTCTCCGGTGCAGGCCTCCGTGGTTGCACCGTTCAAAATCGTCGGCGTCGCGTCCTGGAACGCTCTAGCAGTGCTGTCGTTGCTGTTAGGCCTATCCGTTTTTGTTCGGGCTGTTGAGCCTAGCCCACCGACGCCGGGCATTGCCTCGGGAACAGCCACCGAAGCCCCCGGCGGCCTTCCGTCGGATTATCGGGGCACACCGTTCGACGATGCCGCCTATCGAATGGCTCAACAGGTTGAGGCGAATCTTCCTGCGCTTCCCTATCGGGCCTTCAAGGAGGCCCTGGTGGTTTGGAATGGAACGAACCTGGTGCCGGGAACGGGTTGGGTGATGGAGGGCGAAACGAATGTCACTGCCCAGTTGGATGAAGCCGATGCCTCCGGGAAACGGGCAGTCCACTTTCATGCCGCAACCGGCAACTACCGATCCATTGGTTTTGGATGGCAATGGGCCACCCCGCAAGAGTCGGGCACACTGCTTCAAACCTACGCCGCTGTCTCGTTTTCGTTGAAGGTGACCGGTCCCAAGCGAATGCAGGAGCTTTTCTTCGGGTTGACCGCCGATCAATCCGAACCCATCTCCATTCGCCCCTTCGAACCGAGTTTTGCCGACGGTAACTGGCATCGCATCACGGTTCCACTTCGATCCATGAAATGGACCCCGGCACCGGTCCCGACCGTTGCCCGCGGATTCGTCCTGAGGACGTTTGTTTGGAATCCGAGCGATTTTGAGGTGTTCGTCGATCACTTCAGTTTTGATCGCGAGGTGGCAACCAATGCCGTCCAATTTTCGAATTCACCGACACCAACCACTTCCACAATCCATGGTCAGACGATCCCCGGGCGTCTCGAGTGCGCCTTTTACGATCTGGGTGGCGAAGGAGTCGCCTATCACGATACGACGCCCATCAATATCCTGAGCGCCATTCTCAATCAGCAGGCCATCCACCAGCGTCCGCATGCCACCGCCTACCATTGGAATTTCCGCCGCAACGAAGGAGTGGACGTTTCCTTCGTGAAGGATTTCGCCGATTTGAATCACCCCAATCCGACCGATGCACCGGTGAACCAGATGTACATTGGCGGCACGGAAGACGGCGAATGGTGCAACTACACCGTAAATGTCCAGAAGGCCGCGGCCTATCGAATCATGGCAGCTTATGGAAACATTTCGGGAATGAAGCCGCTGCGCTTTTTAGTGGATGGAAAACCGGCGGTGGAATGTCCGTGCCCGGTGGTCACGGGCGGTATGCATAAATGGACACGGGAGGAGATTGGCCGGCTCACCTTTTCCCAAGCCGGCCTGCATCTGCTCACGCTCCATTACGAGCGCGGATACAATCTCGGTTATCTTGATTTTGAGGAGGAAAAATAGGGAGAGACGTCCCGCGAATGCGGGACATGTCCCCAACCATTGCCGGGGTCATTACCTCTCCCGTTCTACAGGCACCTCGGTAGCGGCCAATGCCTTCAGGTCGTAGACGCCGATCGTCAGACGGCGCTGATCGATCGGGAGAGGGCTTCCCGGGAAAAGGCTGGCGACGTTTTGCCGGATGGTGTCGCCGCGTGATCGGGCCACTGGCCCGCCGATCGATCCAACAACAGGTTCCGGTCAAATAGAGTTTGCGCCGACTAACGCTCGGCGGCTACGAAATCGGAGTGGGGCCGACGGTTGTTCGGACCGTCGTGGCTCAGCAGGAGGATTCCATCGGCGAGTTTTTTGGGCGATAGATGGATGACATCTCTGTCCACATGGAATGGACAGGTGCGGAGGTAGCAAGGCCTTCAAATTAGACCAAACCTTTCACGGTTTACTTCCCGCTTTGGGAAAATCGCTCATCGAATGCCAGGTGGTGGTCGAAGTCCTTCTTGACCAATCCCAATTCCTTCAGGATATCCGCCTCTGAAATCAGCCGTTTTTGATCCCAAACCCCCTGAATTTCTCCTTTCGCAGGATTTCCCAGAACAAAGTTTCCGTCCTTCAATGCCTTCCAGGAATATTCCATCTTGGAAGGGTTTAATTCTGGATTCAGACGCAGGAGCTCCCTGTTGATTTCAGTCGGGTCGGTCAGGTAGTCCTTCCACCCTTGCAATGTCGCGCTCACAAAGGCGCGGACGGTTTCCGGGTGTTGTTCGAGAAAGGAGCGCGAGGTCACGAGAACCCGGTACGGCTTGAATTGATCATCCTCGACGAGAAGGGTCCGCGTCTTGATTCCGGCCTCGCGGGCGAAGTACGGCTCGGCGGTGACAAAGCATTGCAGAATTTCGTTCGTGTTGTGGATAAAGGTGGCAATGCTTTGCGTGGAAGGACTCTCGCGCAGGTGTGTCAGACCATAGCGCTTGCGGACATATTGAAGCCAGACTGCGCCCGGTGTGGCGGTCACGGTGCGTCCTTCAAGGTCGGCTAATTGATGAACTGGCGAACTCTCGTGGACCAGGATCGCCTGCGGATCATGCTGCATGATGGCGGTGACGGCCACCAGGGGAAGTCCCTTGGCTGCTTGGACCAACACATCCCCGGAGGTGCTCAGCAAAAATTCCAGTCGTCCGGTTAAGAGTCGTTGGATGGGGCCGTTATTGGGACCTCCCGGGATGATTTCGACATCCAGGCCGACAGCCCGATAATAACCCTTTACTTGGGCGCAATAGTACCCTCCCCGCTCCGGATCTGGATACCAATCGGTCAGCAGGCGAATCCGGGTTAGTTCTTCCGCCCGCACCGGAACGGGAGTGAGGCCAGTCCATGCGAGCAGCACCAAGACGAATGTGGATAGGAGGGCTCGAAGTTTTCCAAATAACAGCTTTTCGGCCGCCCGTTCGGATCCAACAAACGCCATTGAAATAAAGTGCTTTTCTGAGCCCTCTGCGGTCCGACTTCTATTCACTGTCATGAAGATGGACAAAAGAGAACTCAGAGAAAGAAGGATTGGGTGATGGGGCCGACGCGCACCGGTCCAAACAACACGCCGTCTAACCCACGCCCGCCACGCGATTGAGACCCAGTTATATTCTGCCTGACCCCGGAGCAGGACGGGTGGCGTGCTGCCTTTTTGTTGAGGCAGGAAGCCGATGAAGTGACAGTGGGCGTTCATGGGATGGGCCTTTGAAGAATCGGGTTATCGCGGCTATCGGACGCTTTGTTGAAGTCGATGTGCCGCCTTGCGGTGTTTGGCGAGAAGTTCATCGAGGTTCACTCCAACGAGTTGTCCATCCCGGACGCGAACGTTTCCTTCGACCAGCAGGGTCTGGACATTGCGCGGATGACAGTAAAACAGAGCATGCACCTTATTTTCCGCCCCGTTGCTCCAGATGTCGTCCGCCGGGAAGATGGCGATGTCTCCCCGTTTTCCCACCTCCAGTGAGCCAAGCTCGCTGGCTCGTCCCAGATTCTTCGCTCCGCCCAGAGTGGCCATCTCAAGCGCCCGATCCACGGTCATCGAGCCGGCCCCGTGCACCACGCGGGTGAGGAACAGAGCCAGCCGGACCTCGTTGAGCATGTGGCCGGAGTCATTCGAGGCACTGCCGTCGACTCCCAGGCTGAGTGTGACCCCGGCGGTGGTCAAATCCCGGACCCGGCACACCCCGGAACCCATCCGCATATTGCAGCAGGGGCAGTGGGCCACGCCCACCCGCATCCGCCCCAGTTGCGCAATCTCCTGGTCGGAAAAGTGGATGCCGTGGGCTAGCCAGACCCGTTCCCCCGCCCATTCGTACTCTTCAAGCAGGTCGACGGGACGCCGCCCCAACTGCTTGAGGCAAAACTCGGATTCCTCGGGAACCTCTCCGAGATGCGTGTGCAGTCCGAGGCCCAGCGAGCGGGCCATGCGGGCCGATTCCTGAAAAAGGGTGCGGTCACCGGAAAAAATCGAGCCGGGTGCCAGGGCGAGCCCCAGCAGGCCATCCGGGGTCGCCTGATGGTACTGATCGTGCAGTCGCTGGCTGTCCGTCAGAATCTCATCCACCGATTCCCCCATCCAGTCGTCGGCGCGTGCGGCAGACTTCTGAACGCTTCCCCGGCAGGCCACATAGCGACAACCCATGGCCCGGGCCGCTTCAAATCCGGCGTCCATCAGGTCCTTGCCCGCTGCTCGTGGGAAAAGGTAATGGTGATCGCTGCACAGCGTGCAGCCAGACAACATCAATTCCGCCAGGCCGACCTGGGTTGCAAGGTAGAGGTCTTCAGGATTCAAATGCCGGAACACGGGAATCAACCCTTCGATCCACGGAAAGAGCGGGACGTTGGCAATGGGGGTGTAGGCGCGGGCCAGGTTCTGGAACAGGTGATGATGCGTATTGACCAGACCTGGAAGAGCGATGCCGCCCCGCGCATCCAGCAGTTCATCTCCCGGGAGCGATTCCGGCGACCCAATGCCGATGGAAGTGATGGCACCTCGTTCGATGACGACATGGGCATCCGTCAGGATTTCTCGCGCCGGATTCATCGTCACCAGGTGACCGATGCGATGGACGATGAGTCTGGAGTTCATAAAGGTGCAGTGAATGGGCCGGCGATCAACGGAGCTTGGGAGTGGGTTTCAGCTTCCCGCTTGGTGGGAATGGTCCGACTGGCAACGCCCGTTTGACCCAGGGCCCAAGTCCTAGGCTGCACGTTTCCACCTTCTTTCCCTGGCGTTCTGTAAACAAAACTCACCGTGGGAAGAGAGCAATGCGCCAATAGCCGGTCCTGGTCAAGCGCGTTGGAGGCTCCCTCCAAGATTGCACACGATCTTAAGACCGTGAATCGGCCGAGCCTGTCGATGGCGAACGGGCGAGGTAGTCCGTCGGCGATGGTGGTCGAAATCGATATGGGCACTTGTCCCGCAATTGCGGGACGTCCCTCCGTTGGATGTCCCTCCTTCGGAGGGACTTGCGTCCGGAGGGACGCGCTCCTGCAAGTTCCCAATCAATGCGGGGATCATCACCTCTCCCGTTCCAAAAGCACTGCGGTGAGTATCATGCCGGGCTGTGGTAGGTCCAAATCACGCTCATTCCGCAGAAGCGATTTGAGGTCGCCGTCCGCAGGACTGGGAACGCGGACGTCTCGTCCGCACGGCGGTCCGAACCACGCACGCCCCGCAAATTATAGCTCGCCTGAGTGTGAATGCCACCGATAGGAGGCTGCTGTGCCGCAGTCTCTGAGGCCTGCCGGAGCGCGAAGGGACGAGGCGCGGCGCAGCCGACAGGAAAGTCGGCGAAACGGCAGTCAAGAATGTCCGCGCTACGACGTAGCGCAAATTGTCCTACCTTCCCAATATCAGCCATACTTCCCATACTGAAATGGCAAATGAGGGAGTACCGAGGCCGGACGAGACGTCCGGGCTCCCAGGACCGCGGGCTTGGCCCGGATGTTACTCTGAATAAATAGGTTAGAATTGAATCACGGAGGTTGAACGGAGACCGATCGTCTGGTCCTTCCGACCTATCTGCTTGCGAAAATCTAGTTTCCGGTCGGCCTAAACAACTCAATGAAGCGAGGCCGGCGACGCTTTCACGGCAGGAGATGATCGAGCCAGCGTATAGGATCGTAACCGTTTTGCTATCGCCAGTGCCTAAACGGATGATAAGGTGTCTAAATAAATCACCGCCAAGGAAGATATATGAATAGATCCTTCTTTTTAGTTGCTTTGCTGATGTTCCTGACGGCGGGCCGGATGGCGACCGTCCACGCCCAAGGCACGGCGTTTACTTATCAAGGCCGATTGAGCAACGGTAGTACACCCGTCAGTGGCACCTACGACCTGTCGTTTACGCTGTATTCGAACTCAACGACTGTGACGATTTTGGCCGGGCCGGTCACCAATAGCCCGGTGGTCGTGAACAATGGCCTGTTCACAACGTTGGTGGATTTCGGGCAGGGGGTGTTTGTCGGGGGTAGCAACTGGCTGGCCATTGCCGTTAGTCCGTCCGGGGCAAATGGGTTTGCTTTGCTGAACCCTCGACAACAGATCACCCCGACACCCTATGCGCTGAATGTAGTCGGTCCGGTGAACGCCAGCCAGTTGAGTGAAAACATATCGGCGACCAGCATCGCTGGAGTTCTGTCATTGACGCAACTGCCACCCGGCGTGGTCACCAACGGCGCTACGGGTGTCAATCTCTTAGGCAACTTCTCCGGCACGTTCAGCGGCAATGGGTCGGGATTAACCGGCATCCCCGCAAGTGCCATTGTCGGTCTGAGTGCTGCGGCGACGGCACCGGCGGGGATGGTCCTAATCCCTGCTGGCGCCTTCACGATGGGCAATCCCTCGAACCTTGGAGATACCGATATCACGGAGGGACCGGTCAACACCTTTGTGTCTGCCTTCTACATGGATGTGAACCTCGTGAGCTGGGGTTTGTGGACGAACGTGTATGCGTACGCGACGAACAATAATTATGACTTCGGTCATTCCGGGGCCACCTATGCGTCTTCCAAAAACCATCCGGTTCAGACGGTGGATTGGTTTCACTGCGTGAAATGGTGCAATGCGCGTTCGGAGCAAGCGGGATTGGTACCCGTGTATTACGCGGATTCCGGATTGACGACAGTTTACCGCACTGGCTAGGCGGCAGTGTATGTCGAATGGATGGCTCGGGGATACCGCTTGCCAACAGAGGCAGAGTGGGAAAAGGCGGCGCGGGGCCGACGGAGCAATCAACGATTTCCGTGGGGGAACACGATTAGTAGAAGCCAGGCCAACTATACCGCCAACTCTGGCAACCCGAGCTACGACAATGGGCCGACCGGATCGTTGGGGAGCACCACTCCAGTGGGTTCCTATCCACCCAATGGGTATGGACTTTATGACATGGCGGGGAATGTTTGGGAATGGTGCTGGGACTGGTACGGAACACCTTATACGGGTGGGACAGACCCCCATGGTCCTGAATCAGGTAATCACCGATTGTTTTGCGGAGGTAGTTGGGCTGATAATGCTGCCACCGGCGTCCGGTGCGCATACCGCTACGAATACAACAACGCCCCGGTCAACGCCTATTTTAATGTTGGCTTTCGGACCGTTCTAGCTCCAAGTCCATAGAATGAAAACTTGGTTCCCTGTACCGGGATCGGTTCGAAGTCTCGTCGCCGTATTGCTGTCGTTGAGCACTCGTGCCGATGGTTCGTCCTACACCATCGATTGGCACAAAATCCAGGGCGGCGGTGGGACGAGCACCAACGCAGCCTACCAGATCACCGGGACCATTGGTCAACCGGATGCGAGCGGCGTGGCTGCCGGCGGCGGCTATATACTGGCCGGTGGGTATGTCGAGGCCATAGCTCCGGTCCTTAACACCTACACGGCAGGGGCAGGCGGCGCTATTTCCGGGTTGGGGTCTCAATCGGTCAATTATGGTTTCAGCGGCAATCCTGTGACGGCCGTGCCCAGCCCCGGTTACTATTTCGTGAGCTGGAGTGACGGGGTCACCACCCCCACCCGCACCGACCTGAACGAGACTTCCACTCTGAGCGTGACCGCTATATTCGCGTTCAATGCCGACGTCCCTCTCCTCGCTCCCTGGCAGATGGCGGGCCTGGCCGCAGCGATCCTCGGTTTCGGTAGCCGCCGTGCCACGTCCCAGCGCACACTGGTTTGCACGACGTCCGGGACTATTTGAAAATTTGAGAAGCCGCAGCATCCCACCCGCGAGGCTTCGGGGTCAGGTCGGATATAACTGAGGCCGAATCGCGTGGTGGACCTTTTGGGGATCGTCACCGGGTTGTGAGCAGCTTCGGTAGCGAGCTTGCCGGTAGACCCCGGCGGTTCAAACCACTCCCGATAACACCCCGATCCCGTAGCCGCCGCACGTGAGTCGGCGCAAACTCTACTGGGCTAGAACCCGTTGTTGGACAGAGCGGCGGGTCTGTGGCCCGATCATGCGGCGGCACTGAACAGCGAAACGCCGCCCGCCTTTTCCAGGGATGCCCACTCCCGATCGATCAGCGCCGTCTGACGAACGGCGACTACGACCTGCAGGCGATGGCCGCCGTCGAGGTATGGACGTTTCGACTGCGAGTGTCCTTCTGCAGGGCAGGAATCCAGGCCAACGCAACCGACGCTCCGACGATCCGTTCACGGAGCGCCGCGATGTGTTCAACCCGGTTCATCAGCACCGGAGTGATAACGAACTTGGGTGTGTAAGCCATGCTGCAAGTCAAGTATGAGTCAAGTTGTAAGTCAAGTGCCGACGCCTTTCGGCAACGGCTCTCTTGGTCGATGGCTTGAAAGCGCATTTCACATACTGGAGAGAAAGCGATGGACGTTACCTTGGACACCTCAACCATTACTCAGACCACTGGACTCAGGGTGTGCGCTGCGATCTCCCCAAAGCGGAGTCCTTTGGACCGCGTGACTTTGATTCCATGACCACCGGACTTGAAAGGGACGCACGATTCGAACGTGGCACCTCTTTCTGGCCTCATTTTGGCACCGGAGTTGCTTAAATTGTAATGTTTACCGATGGCCTCCCGTAGGGCATTACTGTCTTCCATGAACCCACCGTGCCGTAGCGCAGACATTCCTGTCTGCTGTACCGCCGACTTTCCAGTCGGCAGAACTGGCCCCCGTCCCAAGGCACCGCGCCTGTCCGACAGCCCGGCAGATTTGAAAACCTGCGCTACGTCGCACCTGCGCCGGTCAGTTCATTCACTTCCTGGCATCGATTCACATCCATTTTGAGAGAAGTTCCCCACCCATGAAGCGCGTTTTTTTGATCTGGCTGGCTTTGGTGTCGTTCGGGACGACCCGGGCGCAGACGGCTTTTGTCGATTTCAATGCCCCAGGCCAGCTCGCCACCCGCTTTCGGGTCTGGAATGACGCGGGTGGTTCCGACGCCGGCAACTATGCCTTCCAGGAGGGTACCAACTTCGGAGTCGGTGGGTCGGGCGGGGTCAGCGTCTTTCAAAGCAGTGACACCACCGCCATCTACCAGCCCAACAGCTGGAATTTCTCCACCAATGGGGCCGTTCTGGTCATCTCCACGGTCGTCAAGGCCAACGGATTGGTCAGCGGTAACAAGGTCCAACTCGGCATTATCAACACCAATGCCGGGGGCCTGAACAATAACGCCGGGATTGCCTTTGAAACCTTCCGATTTATTCCCACTGGACCAACAACGTGGTCGTTGCGGGAACAATTCCGAAGTGGCGAAGCCCTGAATGAAATGGTCCTGGGGACGGTTTCGACCACCATTGGGCATTGGTACAAATTCGAGGTGGCGTTGACGAATGTTTCCACCATTTCCCAATCCTACGTCGCCGCCTGCGCCATTTACGACTATGGCACCAATGGCATTCCCGGGCCGGATCCGGTCACCAATCTGGTCAATTTTCCCACCCTCCGGAACAACTCTGGACAGACCGTCGCCGCCATTCCCGCAGTCTGGCCTGCCTTGCGGGCATTCCAGTCGGGAGGCATCGATGCCTGGGATAATTTTACCGTTTATACCCCCCTCAGCCCTCCCATCCTGACAGTGCCCCTCGCCAACACCGTCGTCTCCGCCGGTGCTCCCGTGAAGTTCAATATCTGGGCCGACGGTCCCGGCCCGATTCGGTATGCGTGGTACACCAATGGGGTATTGGATTCCGGGGTAACGGGGACCACCTACCTTATCTCGGCTCTGCGCCACGGTTTCACCAACATCACGGTGGTGGCGGCGAATTCCAATGGAGCGGTCACCAACTCGGCATCGGTGACGGCGTTTGAAGTCACTACGCCGACCGTTGCCATCGGGGCGGCTACGGGAATCGACGCCAAGGGGGCGACCCTTCACGGCACGGTGGTCTCCACCGGCGGTGAAGCACCGTTGGTGACGGT
The DNA here is from genome assembly GCA_903896505.1 of uncultured Verrucomicrobiota bacterium. Classification (GTDB taxonomy): domain Bacteria; phylum Verrucomicrobiota; class Verrucomicrobiia; order Limisphaerales; family UBA9464; genus CAILNN01. Next base: position 15,339 of record CAITXU010000220.1, read on the forward strand.
TTACTACGGAACTGCCGAAGGCGGCGCGAGCGCCGTCGCGTGGGAACAACAGGTCCCATTAGGACCCGAAACCGGCTCGTTTATTGTTCCGCTAACCGGACTCCTCAGTGGCACCACCTATTTTTACACGGCACTGGCTCAAAACAGCGCCGGAACCGCCTGGGCCACTCCATCCCTTTCATTCTCCACGGTGCCCCTGGTGCCCGCCACTGTGACCAATTTTCCCGTGACGAACATTCGCACGGATTCCGCAGTCCTGGCCGGAAGCGTCCTCTCGACGGGTGGCCAGGTTCCTGATGTGACCCTCTTCTATGGAACGACGGATGGGGGGCCCAATCCCACCGCCTGGGCAGCCTCGGTCGATCTCGGTTTGCAGTCCGGCGGCTTTACGCTCCCCATCGTCGGCCTGATTTCCAATACCACCTACTATTCCACGGCCCGGGTGGTGAACGAGGGCGGAACCAATTGGGCTGTGCCCTCGATTTCCTTTGTCACACCCCTGACGAATTCCATTCCTCCGGCGGTTTCGGTGCTGACCTACCACAACAACAACGCTCGCGATGGCGTCAATACCAACGAGACCCAATTGACCCCGGCCAATGTGGGCGGCGGTGGCTTTGGAAAGCTCTTTTCCCGAGCGGTGGATGGATATGTGTATGCCCAGCCGTTGATTGTTCCCGACGTCTCCATTCCGGGAAAGGGCGTTCATAACGTGGTCTACATCGCGACCGAACATAACTCGGTGTACGCCTTCGATGCCGACTCAGCCGACGGTGCCAACTCTGCTCCCCTCTGGCAGGTCAGTTTCCTTAACCCCGCCGCAGGAGTGACCACCGTGACCGCGGGTGATGTTGGCACGGCGGACATCGTTCCCGAAGTCGGAATTACGGCGACCCCGGTGATCGACCCGGTGACGTCAACCCTCTATGTCGAAGCCAAGACCAAGGAATTGACCGGGGGTGTCACGAGCTTTGTCCACCGATTGCACGCGCTCGATTTAGGCACCGGATTGGAAAAAACCTCGGGTGGAGTCTCGAACAGTCCGGTAATCATCAACGTCACCAATTATCCCGGGACTGGGACGCCGGGATTTGGCGACAATGATGGTGCCGGGCATGTCCCCTTCAACACCCAGCGGGAGCACAGCCGTCCTGCGCTGACACTGGTCAATGGAGTCATCTATATTGGCTTTGCCTCCCACGGGGATAATCAACCGTATCACGGATGGTTGTTCGCCTACGACGCTCATTCACTTAAACAGCTGAGCGTCTACTGCTCCACGCCGAACGGTGGCTTGGGCGGATTCTGGCAGGGCGGGGGAGGTGCGACTGTCGATCCGGATGGAAACCTCTACTACGAAACGGGTAACGGCTCCTTCGACGCCAGGGGCTCCACCTTTGACCCGGCTCGGAACAGCTTCGCCATGAGTGTCCTCAAGTTCTCGCCCACCAATGGGGTCCTGAGGTTGACCGACTTTTTCTCACCTCACGATGAAGGTCCGTTGAGCGACGCGGATAGCGACCTCGGCTCCGGCGCTTCCCTGGTGCTTCCCGATGCCGTCGGCACACCTGCCCATCCCCACCTGCTTGTGGCCTCGGGCAAGGGCAATCGCATCTATCTTCTGGACCGGGACCAGATGGGGCATTTCCGGGCGTCAGACGACAGTCAGATCGTCCAGACTGTTCCGAACGCGTTTGATGGAGGACAGAACGGCAGCTACATGACCCCGGCCTACTTCAACAACACCCTTTATTACATCGGGATGAACGACAACCTGAAGGCGTTCTCGATCAGCAACGGGGTGATTTCGACCACTCCGGTGGTGAGTTCCACCTTCTTCGGGGACAAGGGAAGCAGCTCACCAAGTCTTTCTGCGAATGGCACCCGCGATGCCATCCTCTGGGCCATCGAGTCCGATGCTTACGCCAGCAGCGGCCCCGGCATTCTCCATGCCTACAATGCCACCAACGTGGCTCAAGAGCTTTATCGAAGCAGTCAAAACCCCGACCGCGACGGCCCCGGCGGAGCCGTCAAATTCACGGTACCAACGGTCGCCAACGGAAAGGTGTATGTCGGTTCTCAATACCAACTCTCCGTTTACGGCTTGGGAACCTTTCTGGCCACTCCGACCATCACGCCGCCCGGCGGGGTTTTTACCAATTCGGTGATGGTCACGATTTCTGACCAGACCCCGGGAACCCAGATTTTTTATACTCTCGATGGCACTTTTCCCTCGATGCAATCGCTGCTCTACACCGGTCCATTTGTCCTCACCAATAGCACCGGAGTCCAGGCGGTTGCGGTCAAGCCGGGGGCCGTCAACAGCGGTGTCGCCTCGGCTGGATTCCTGAATAGTTCCTCCATCGGAACCGGGACCGGGCTTCTCGGATCCTATTACGGCTCCCATCTTCCCGACAATCCGTTCGATGGAAATCCCACACTGGTTCGCACGGATTCGGCGGTGGATTTCGATTGGGGTGGCGGCTCCCCCGACCCTTCGATCGGTGCCGATCATTTTACGGTTCGCTGGACCGGTTCCGTTCAGCCGCAGTTTACAGAAACCTATACCTTCGCCACGACCACCGACGATGGGGTTCGCCTCTATATCGATGGACAGTTGGTTATCGATCAATGGGTCGACCAAGGCCCAACCACCTGGACCGGAACCATCCCTCTGGTGGCGGGTCAGAGGTACGACATCGCAATGGAGTATTACGAGAATGGTGGCGGTGCTGTCGCCCGCCTCTCCTGGAGCAGCCCGTCGACGCCCTACGCCATTATCCCCGCCTCGCAACTTTACCCGATCACCAATCCAGCCCCGGTGGTGGTGCTGACCCAGCCGACCACCAACAGCGCCTTTGCCGGGACGGCTAGCATCACCTTCACCGCCCAGGCTGCGGCCCAATTCAACACCCTTCAGGAAGTCGATTTTTATGCCGGGACCAATTGGGTCGGTTCGCTGACTTCTGCTCCCTACACGTTGACCGTACCAGGCTTTGCGCCGGGCCAATATTCACTGACGGCGGTGGCCATCGACGCCTCCGGAAAAAGTGCCACCTCGGCTCCGGTCCAAGTATCCGTGACGTCGGGCAGTGGTCAGCCGTATGGCATCGACTCCCGGGTGCCGTTTTCCGCCTATGGCAACATGTCCCCCACGCCGTCCGGCAATCTCCCGGGGCTCCTGTCTCAAACCGGCTTTTTTACCGACACCCCTCAACTTGTTCCGGCCAATACACTGATCCCCTATGCGCCCAACGCCCCCTTCTGGTCGGATGGAGCCATCAAGTCCCGTTGGATGGCCGTTCCCAATTCCGGAGCCCCGTATTCCCGAAACCAACAGATCGCCTTTGCGCCGACCGGAGAATGGTCGTTCCCGGCCGGAACTGTGTTCGTCAAGCACTTCGACCTGGTCACGGACTATCTGCATCCCAACTCTCCCAAGCGGCGTCTCGAGACCCGCTTGCTGGTGCGCGATCCCTTTGGTGCGGTATATGGCGTCACCTACAAATGGCGGGCGGACAATTCTGACGCAGACCTCCTGACCAACAGCTTGTCGGAGAATCTGGTCATCACCAATGCGGATGCCACAACCCGGACCCAGACCTGGTACTACCCCAGTTCGGCCGAGTGCCTGCAATGCCACACACCCGTCGCCAACTATGTCCTTGGGGCAAATACCCGTCAGTTGAACGGCGACTTGTATTACCCGTCCACTGGACACACGGACAATCAATTGCGGGCCCTGAATCGCGCCGGGCTGTTTTTCCCGGCCATCAACGAGGCGGCCATCGCCGGATGGTCGCATCTCGAATCGTTGACCAACGCCAGTGCGTCCCTCGAAGACCGGGCGCGTTCCTGGTTGGATTCCAACTGCTCACAATGCCATCAACCGGGCGGGACCGGGCCCACTTTTGATGCCCGCTGGGATACACCCCTGGCCCAACAGAACCTGATCGACGCCCTCCCTCAGAAAGGAACCCTCGGTCTGGACCATGCCCGGATTGTCGCCCCCAAGGATATCTGGCGTTCCATCCTTTATCGGAGGGCTGATTCCACCGACGCGGCCATCAAGATGCCACCGCTCGCCCGCAACCTGATCGATACCAACAGCCTCCTCGTGGTGGCTGATTGGATCGACAGTCTTGCCGGGACTCCCGCCTTGCCGCCACCCACTGTCAGCCCCAATGGCGGCACCTTCACCGGGTCGGTCACGGTTACGCTGACTCCGACCGATCCGACACAGACCATTTACTTCACCGTGGACGGCTCGGTCCCATCGAACCTATCGACGCCCTATACCGGTCCCTTCCAACTCACGGCTGGAGCCATGCTTCAGGCCAAAGCCTATGAGGCGGGCTTCATCGATAGTGCAGCTGCCATTGCTCAGTTCCAAATTTCCCCCGGACTGGCCCTTTCACCAGTGGGATTCCTGAGCAACGGCTCCTTCGCGCTCGATGTGTCGGGCGTGGTCGGCTTGACCACGGTCCTTGAGGCGACCGCCGACCTGCGTCATTGGGTCCCGCTGTCCACCAATACCCCCACCGCCAGTCCGTTCCGAGTCATCGATCCGGGGGCTTCCGGTTTTGGAAATCGGTATTATCGTGTGGTGCAACCTTAGCGAAATCCCGATGCGGCGACTTTCCATTTCCATGCTGCTGGCCGGTTTGGCCGCCGGAAGGCTGTTGGGTTCAGAACCGACCAACGCCCCTTCCGGTCCGGCAACGCCCCAGCCACTTGGGTCGGCGGAGCAGGCCAAAGCCTTGGCGCGTGCTCAGTTGGCGGAGAAGGTCCGTGCCGAATGCATCGAGGCGCGGCGCTATGTGGCCGGTCGGGTGATCGAAATCACCCCCAAGGGGCTAGTCGTGGAAAGCGGTTACAGTGCCCTGCTGCAACCCCCCTTCAATCAGTCGTGGGTCGTCCATGGCAATGCGACCGTCGCCAAAGACCTCGAGACACCGGAGGAAAAACATCCGGATGCCGTCTGTCGGGGTCTGGTCTTGCTGACCTCGACGCCCCGTCGTCCCAAGGTGAAACCGTATGATTATGTCGTTATCCACGCCTATCCGGCTGGAGAGGAACAGTATCGACCGGTTCCTGGAGTGGAGAAAACGATTCGACGCTACTCGGCCAGCCTCGAGACGGCCGTTCAATCAGAGGTGGAGCGGCGTGAAAAATAGGCGTGGTCGGTTCGACATCCTCGGGCTTCTCGCGTTTCTGGCGATGACAGGGCCCGCATTGGCTCTGTCGTCTCCGTACGGCATCGAGCGCCGGTTGTCGGCACCCGCCTATTTGGGGGTCGCCGGGCTGGAACAGGGACAATTCCCGCCACGGCTGTCCCAAACAGGTGCCTTCCAGGATACGGCCAGATTGGTGCCGTCGCCGACCCTCATTCCCTATCTGCTGAACGTCCCTTTCTTCTCCGACGACGCGATTAAAACCCGCTGGGTCAGCATTCCGGATTCATCCGGTGGTGCAACCGGGCCAGTCGAATTTTCTACAACGGGTGAATGGAAGTTCCCGCCTGGCACGGTGTTCATCAAACACTTTGAGTTGGGAACCGATGAAACATCTCCCAAGGTTCATCGCAGACTGGAAACCCGCCTTCTGGTGGTCGATGCCCACGGGGGTATCCAGGTGGCGACCTACAAGTGGCGTCCCGACGGCACCGACGCGGAATTGCTTTCGACCAACCTGATGGAATCGATCCCGATGCGGACTGCCTCCGGAGAGAGAATGCAGACCTGGAACTACCCGGGTCGACAGGACTGCCGCACCTGCCATACCGACCTCAATGGCGGGGTCTTGGGGCCAAAAACACGCCAGTTGAACGGTCGGATGACCTATCCGGGCGGAGTCACGGACAATCAGTTGCGGACCTGGAACCATCTGGGGTTGTTTGGGACATCGATCGAGGAATCCACCCTGCCAACACTTCCGGCACTCGCTTTCCTCACCAATACGAGCCTGGACCTGACGGACCGTGCCCGGTCTTATCTGGATGCCAATTGTTCACATTGCCATCGTCCCGGTGGAACTGTGGGGAATTTTGATGCCCGTTACGAGACGCCATTGGAGCGACAGAACCTGATCGATGGGCCGGTCCTCATCGATCAGGGGATGGATCACGCCCGGGCCGTGGTCCCGCGTGACATTTGGCGATCCATTCTGTACCTTCGTGCGAGTACCCTCGAAGGAATGAAAATGCCCCCCATTGCGCATGAACGTCTCGACGAGGCGGGCTTGGGGCTTTTGCGGGACTGGATCAACAGCCTTCCCGGGACACCAGCCCTTGCGCCACCCGAAATTGTTTCCACCTCCAGTCCCTCGGTTGGAAAAGCTGAAATCGAGGTCCGGCATCCTGAACCCGGTGTAAAAATCCGTTATACGACCGATGGAAGCGCCCCTGGAACCTCCGACCCGATTTATGAGGGGCCGATTTCAGTGGAATTCCCGGTGGTGATTCGTGCCCGCGCTTACAAGGCCGGCTTCAACCGGAGTATCGCCGCTCAACAATTTTTTCAGTCTGCAAATTAAGTCTTAATCGCTTTAGACCCATGAACCGATCTTTCGGACGTCGCCTGACCCAACTGCTCTCCTTCGCCTCCTTGTGGCTGGCCGCAGGCCCGGCCTTTGCTGCCCTGCTCCCCGGCAGCATTATTGGAACTCCCGGTTCCTGGCAAAACACCGGGAATGAAATCTCCAAGGTGTTTGACGGCGATATCAACACGTTCTTCGATGCCCCGGACCCCGGCACTGGGGATTGGGTGGGATTGGATTTCGGTCCGGGCGCGGCCGATATTCTCACCTCCATCGTTTATGCCCCCCGCGCTGGATTTTCCGGTCGCATGGTTGGCGGGCAGTTCCAGGCGGCTAATCGGTCGGATTTTTCCGATGCGGTGACCCTGGCGTCGATCAATACGGCTCCGCCGGAGGGTGTCTACACCACCGTCCCGGTCAACCTCAGCAGTGGGGTTCGCTACGCCCGGTACCTGGCTCCCGACCCCAGTTGGGGAAATATCGCAGAGCTCCAATTTTTTGGATACGGACCGGGCGTGAATCTGGCCCTGTCGCAGCCGGCGCAGGCTTCATCCACTTCCGCCCCGACCCATCTGCCCGCCTACGCAGTGGACGGCAAGGCATCGACCGTCTGGGTTTCGGACACCGGAAATCCGCAATGGTTATCCGTTGATTTGGGTGCCGGGTATGGCATCGGCGCCATTCAAATCACCTGGGGACCCACGTATGCCTCGGCGTATCAACTACAGACCTCCACGGACGGCACGACGTGGAAAGACCTCTATGCCACCACGACCGGCTCTGGAGGCACCAGCCATCCCGCCTTCAAACCGGCGGTCGCACGGTATGTGCGCCTCAATTGCACCGAGGCGGTCGGCACCGGTGGATACGTGGTTCAAGAATTGGCGGTTTACGGAGTTGTAACCGCTCCGGTCGTGGCCAATGCCCCGGCGGTCAACGTCACGAGCGTTGGAGCAACGGCGGTCGGTTCCATCCAGGCGACTGGTGGCTTGGTTCCCACCGTGACACTCTTTTATGGCGCGGTCGATGGCGGCACGACAGCCTCTTCCTGGACAAAGTCCATCGATTTGGGGCAACAGTCTGCCGGGTTCTCAACCTCGATCCCCGGACTGAAGCCTTCCTCCACCTATTATTACACCGCCTTCGCTTCAAATTCGGCGGGCGTTGGTTGGGCCACTCCGAGCGTTTCATTCGTGACAGCACCCCCTCCCCAGCTTCCTACAGTGGTCAATGTCGGAACGGCAGGCATTCAGCCTGGCTCCGCAACGGTGACCGGTAAAGTCACCTCCACGGGCGGCGGCGGTGAAACTCCAACCGTTATCGTCTACTATGGGACCACCGATGGAGGCACCACGGCTCAGGGCTGGACGTTCAAGCAGATCATTGGTGCTCAAGCTTCCGATTTCGTGGCCAACCTGAACGGACTCACGCCCAAGACAACCTACTTTTTTACGGCAGCGGCTTCCAACTCGACCGGTGTCGCCTGGGCTTCTCCTTCGTTGAACTTCACCACCCCGGATGCTCCTCCGGCAATTCCGGTTCTGACCTATCACTATGACAATACCCGACAGGGAGCGAACCTTTACGAAAGCATTTTGACCCCGGCCAATGTGGGCGGGGGGGCTTTCGGTCGCCTCTTCACCTACCCGGTGGATGGTCACGTTTATGCCCAGCCGCTGATCATGACCCATGTCACCGTTCCGGGTAAGGGAACGCGGAATGTGCTGCTGATCGCCACCCAGCACGACAGCCTTTATGCCTATGACGCCGATAACAACGGTGGTGCGGATGGCGGGCTCCTGTGGAAGGTGAATTTTGGGGTGTCGGCCCAGACCCCCAATAACGACTGGGGCAATCGCTATGGCCCCTACCATGACATCAATCCCGAAGTGGGTATCACGGCTACCCCGGTCATTGATCCCGTCACCAGCACCATTTATTTGGACGTATTCAGTCACGAGGGCACCGTTTACCTGCACCGCATCCATGCTCTGGATATTGCCACCGGCACCGAGCGTTCGTTTAGTCCGGTCGCGGTCACGGCCTCGATTCCTGGCAAGGGCGTGGGAAGTGCCGGCGGGATTTTGAATTTTGATTCCCGGCGCAGTTTGAACCGCTCTGCCTTTGCCCTCGCGAATGGCATCTTGTTTGCCACCTATACCGGATATGCCGATACCGACCCATATCACGGATGGGTGCTTGGTTTTGATGCCGCCACCCTGAAGCCACTAACGAATTATATCTTCTGCACTTCCCCCAATAGCACGATTGCCGCCTGGGGACCCAACGCCGGTGAATGCGGCATCTGGATGGCGGGCCACGGCCCATGTATCGATGCCAACACCAACCTCTTTTTTGAGGTGGGCAACGGTCCCTTCAATGCCAACGTCGCAAACGGGACGGAATACGGTGACAGTTTTGTCCGCCTGTCGGGAGCCAATGGCCTTGCTCCTGCTGATTATTTCACTCCCTACAACCAGGCGGGCCTTGCCTCAGCGGACGCTGATCTTGGTTCAGGTGGGCCGATCATCCTGCCCGATTCCGTTGGAAGTGCTGCCCATCCGCATTTGCTCGTGGGATGCGGCAAGGAAGGCAAAATCTACCTCTTGGACCGCGATCACATGGGCCACTACAACCCGGCCAATGACAATGCCGCTGTCCAAACCATCCCGGGCGCGGTTGGGGGCACGTGGAGCAGTCCGGCCTACTTCAACGGGACCATCTATTATCAAGGTTCTGGAGATGTCCTCAAAGCATTCGCGGTGGCCAATGGGACCATCAATCCCAATCCCATCGGACGGGGTTCCAGCGGTGTGGGTTATCCCGGATCGACCCCGGTCGTATCTGCCAACGGCAATCAAAATGGTATTGTTTGGACCATCCAATCCGACGCCTACGGAAGCGGCGGTCCCGCCATTCTCCGGGCCTATGATGCCACCAACATCGCCGTTCAACTCTACAATAGTAGTCAGAACCTGAGCCGGGATAATCCCGGCGGAGCGGTCAAGTACACCGTGCCGGTGGTTGCCAATGGCAAAGTCTATGTGCCCGCCCAATTTGGAGTGGCGGTCTATGGACTGGGAAGCTTCCTCGCCACCCCCACCATCACTCCCAAAGGCGGTGTGTTTACCAACTCCGTTCAGGTCGTTCTCGATGATGCCACTCCGGGAACCACCATCTATTACACCGTCAATGGTACCACCCCGGGAACCAATTCCATTCTCTACACCGGGCCGTTTATCCTGACCAATTCGGCTTCGGTGCTGGCGATTGCCACCCAACCGGGGGCCAACAACAGCGGCATTGCTTCGGCAGGCTTTCTGAATTTGTCTTCCATCGGTTCCGGCAAGGGGTTGTTGGGCGAATATTTCGCCAATCATAATCCGGATAATCCGTTCTCGGGTTCCGCCACCCTCCTCCGTCTCGACCCGAATGTGGACTTCGACTGGGGAAATGGCGCGCCGGACCCCAGCGTGGGTGCGGACCACTTTACCGCCCGCTGGACCGGTTCCTTCCAGGCGCAATTCAATGAGACCTACACCCTCTATACCGCCACCGATGATGGAGTTCGACTCTACGTCAATGGTAAACTCCTTATCAATCAATGGATTGATCAGGGAGTGACGGAGTATGGTGCGCAAATCAACCTTCTTGCCGGCCAGCGCTACAACCTCGAGATGGATTTCTATGAAAATGGTGGAGGAGCTGCCGCCCATCTCTCGTGGAGCAGTCGATCCACTCCCAAGGCGATCATCCCCCAGTCTCAGTTGTACGCCGCCACCAACCCGCCGCCCGGAGTGGCCATCACCGCACCGGTCTCCGGGGCGACCTACACCGCTCCGGCCAGTGTGACCATCAGTGCATCGGCCGCTGCCCAGGCGAACGCCATCGACTCTGTGGCCTTTTTCCTCGGTAATTCCCGGATCGCAAACGTCCTCTCAAGCCCCTACACCTTTACCACCACTGGTCTGGCATCGGGGACCTACACCCTGACGGCCGTCGTCGCCGACAAGACTGGTCTCAGCTCCACCTCTGCACCGGTGACCATTACCATCAAGCCTGGCAGCGGCCTCGCCTACGGACTCAACAGCCGTCCCAGCGCCCAAGCCTACTTTAATCTTCCAAGCTCCTTCAATGGGACATTGCCGCAGTTGCTGTCGGGAACCGGCGTCTTTTCCGACACGCCCACACGGTCCATTGCCTCCGGGTTTATTCCCTATCAGCCCACCGTTCAGTTCTGGTCGGACCGGGCGGTCAAAACCCGCTTTTTCGCGGTGCCCTCCGTGGGCGGTCTGGTCAAGCCCGACCATCAGATTGCCTTTTCTCCCGATGGCGAATGGTCGTTCCCGGCTGGTAGCGTGTTCGTCAAGAATTTCGACATTGCCACCGACGAGACCAATACCAATGCCCCCCTCCGCCGATTGGAAACCCGGGTCCTGGTCCGCGATTCCTTTGGCACTGTTTATGGCGTTACCTACAAGTGGCGACCCGATAACAGTGAGGCGGACCTGCTGACCACCAGCCTCGAGGAGGAACTTCTCATCACCAACTCGTTCGGCGTTCGGACCCAAAAGTGGTATTATCCCAGCCCCTCAGATTGTCTGACATGTCATACTCCGGCGGCCAATTACGTCCTGGGATTGAAGACCCGCCAGTTGAACCACGATTATGGCTATGCCTCAACCGGAGTGCACGACAACCAATTGCGCACCCTGAACCACCTGGGCCTGTTCTATCCGGCCATCGACGAGGCCACCATTCCGACCCTCTCAAGTCTGGTTCCCCTGTCCGATACCAATGCCCCCCTGGAAAGCCGGGCACGGTCTTACTTGGATGCCAATTGCTCCAACTGCCACCGGCCTGAGGGCGTCCGAGCCAAGTTTGACGCCCGCTACGACACGCCCATTGACCAGCAATCGATCATCAACGGGGACGTGCTGGCCAACCTTGGGGTGGACCATGCGGCTGTTGTTGTTCCCAAGGATATCTGGCGTTCCGTCCTCTATCAGCGCGCTGATAGCTTGCAACCGCTGATCAAAATGCCCCCTCTCGCACGCAACGTGGTCGATACCAATGGAGTCCAACTTCTTGCCGACTGGATCAACAGCCTTCCCGGCGTGCCCGCCCTTGCTCCGCCTACCGTCGCTCCCGCCGGAGGAGCATTCGATCTGCCCGTGTCGGTGGCACTCGGTCACCCAGAGGCCGGTGTGACCCTTCGCTACACGCTGGACGATACCCTGCCAACGGTAGACTCGGCCCTTTACACCGGTCCGTTCCTCCTTCGGACCAACGCAGTGCTTCAGGTGAAAGCGTTTGAGACCGGCTTTAACGAGAGCGTGGCCACGACCGCCCTCTTCACCATCGGTACCTCGCTCTACTTTACGGCAGAGCCCTACTTCCTGAATGGAGTGGTCCAATTGCCCTTCTCCGGTGTTCCGGGACGTTCCTACATCCTGGAAGGCACCGCCGACTTCAAACACTGGACACCGCTCAGCACCAATGTGGCGCCCGATGGGGTTCTGACACTGACCGATCCCGGCTCCGCCAATCTGCCATACCAATTCTACCGGGTCACCGAAGGTCGCTAATTGAAAATTGATTGCCGGACGGAAGCTCACACCTGTTGCCACTGGTTTTGAGCTTCCGCATCGCAAGGTTGGGTCGCCTCACAGCCGATGGCCCGAAAAGCGGCTACCTTGGGAACGCAGACGTCTCGTCCGCACGACGGTGGTCGAAATCGATCCAGGGACTTGTCCCTCCACTGCGGGAAATCCTTCCGGACGCAAGTTCCTCCGAAGGAGCGATATCCATCGGAGGGACGCGCTCCCGCAAGTCCCAAATTATTGCGGGTATTGTCATCTCTCCCATTCTCAAGGCACCTCGATATCGAGGCGACCGAGCCTTCGGCGGTCCAATCTCAGGCTCGTGTTGCACGGGCGAAGCCAATAGGCCGTCCGCAGGACCGCAGGACCGTGGCCCTCAGCCATGAATCCACCATCCCACGGCAGCCCCGCCCAGCATCAGCCAGACCGAGTTGACCCGGGTTCTCAAGAGCAGGCCCAAACTGATCAGCGCCAACGCGGCACTCCCGGCATCCACAATCGCCGCGCGACCCAGCTGGGTTGCGACATCCGCCAGCAACCCCAGTGAGGCGGCATTGACACCATCAACAAACGGACCCCAGCGGCCCGTCTTGCGCAGTTGCGGAAGCCACCGGCAGGTCATCGCGACGAAGACAAAAGCCGGTAGAAACATGCCGATGGTTCCTGCCGCCGCCCCAGCCGGACCGCCGACGAGATAGCCGAGGAAGGTTGCTGTCGTCAGCACCGGTCCCGGTGTGGCCTGTCCCACGGCCACGGCATCCATCAATTGACCCGCAGTCACCCAGTGGAGGCGATCGACGAGGTCCGACTGAAGAAACGCCAGCAGCACATAACCACTCCCGTAAAGAACGGCCCCAATCTTGAGAAAAATCAGGAATAACCGCACCACAACAGGCAAGCCCCCCAACCAGGTCATCAGGGCACTCCAGGGAGTCGTCAGACCCAGGATGGGCAGGGCAAAAACGGAACTTCCCGGCGTTATCCAAAAGCGTTGTCGGACTGATCCAAAGCATCCTGCGGCCAGCAAAAGCGCCAACTCGTGGACACCCGCGCGCCGCAGGCTCCAAACCACTCCCGCCACGATGATCAGCCAGGGGCGGTTCAGCGACGATTTGCCCAATCCCCAGGCGGCCTGTATCACCACGGCAATCATGACGGCCTGGATGCCGTAAAGAAGCCGACCCGTGGAGGGCAGGTTGCCCCAGCGTTCATACAGGGCGGCCAGGCCGGTAACGAGGATTGCCGCCGGTAGGATAAAGGCCGTGCCCGCAAGCCAAAGTCCCCAGTAGCCCGCCCGGCGATAGCCGAGATGCATCGCCAATTCGGTTGAGTTGGGTCCCGGAATCAGGTGCGTGGCACCTAAAAGGTCCAGGAATTCCTCAGCCGTGAGCCACGATCGATTGCGAACTGTTTCGGTTTCCATCAGGGCGATGTGCGCGGCCGGACCTCCAAACGCCGTGGCTCCAAGCCGTAGAAAAAGCCAGACTACTTCCCGTCGGTTGGCCCATAGGGACCTGGGGAGAACCACAGGGGCTAGTCCGGGGCTTGCCATTGCCTGCCTGCGGATCAGTAGCCGTACAACCCGTCGTCCCGGGAATAGGCACCTCCACCGCCCCCCATTCCCCCGGCGCCCTCCTCCTCGGACCCCATGATGGAACCAAAGACATCCCCCATGTCCTGCTCAATTTTTTCCGGGTCTTCACCGGCCTCCAATCGTTTCAGTGCCGACTCCATTTCTGGCGATGTGGACTCGCCTGGCATCAAATCCTTCATTTTGCGGAGCATGTGAGCCAGGTGCCGGGGGTTGTTCTCGTCGAGATGGTCCATGTCGCGCTCAATCTCCGCCATGGTCTGGGCCACCCGGGGATCGTCCATGTCCGGGCCGTCCATTCCGTCACCGGGTTCATCTCCAGTCGAAGCTGGTTCTGGCGTCCCTTTGAGCAGGGCAAACCGGCTCATCTCCCGCTGCAAGTTTTTGCCGCCGCACTTGGGGCAGACCGGGGTGCGGTCTGGATTCACCCGTGGCGAAAGGAAACTGAAAATCCGTCGGCACTTGGGACAGGCGTATTCGTAGATCGGCATGTCCACCAGTCTTGTAGGCCGGGCGGGTTCGTCAAGGCCCGTAACCCCGGGGAACGCGGGCATCCCGCCCGCTGTTCCCCAAGTCCAATGAACCTAAAGTCTGCCGTCCGGCGTTCCCGGGAGCTCGGGCGTCTCGCCCGAAGTTCCGCCAATCACGCGAACGCGACGCCTATGGAACGGTATTCCTGGGAGCTCGGGCGTCTCGCCCGAAGACCAGCAGCCTCCCAATCATCGCGCTGGGGACGGTGCGCAGCGGCCCCATACCGAAATCCTTCTTTCTCCGTGTTCGCTGCGCAGGGCCGCAGTTCTTTTCGGCCCCCGCTTCGTTGCTCGCTTCTCACAGACCACTACGGGTATGCTCGTTGATCGTCGCCTCGCGGGAGCCGAAAATCCCTCGCGGCAAACTATAAGCTATTTGGGATACACGACACTAGGCAGGCGAAAATTGATCGAGAAACGGCATTCTTCAGATGAATAAAATATCGATCATTCTGAATTATACCCGCCTCACAACCTTTTACCACCAGCATACACCCGCACAAAGTCCACGTACATGTCGCTCGCGTTCTTGTAACGTTCGAGGTCGATCTTCCAGCCGCTGATGCCACCGATGGCGTAATTAATCAAAAACCAGAAGGGCTCCGTTTTTGAGATGCTGCCCGACGGATGCCGGAAGACCTCGATGTCGTCGCAATAATAGACGGTGTCCGTCTCGGTCAATAACAGACCGTAAGTGTGAAAGGTCGTGGACCACGAGGACTTACCCCCCAACTCCAGCATCGGAACGCCGGCAGCAAGGCTATCGTCCTTCTTCGGCTTGCCCGCCGAATCCTTCTGGCCCCAGTAGTGAGAAGTCACGGCATAGCCTGGGAAATTGGGGTTTCCCCAGCCAAGACCACCATAGGCTTCGATGATGTCCAGTTCGTCGGTTCCGTGAAGATTGGGCTTGTTGAGCGACCCCTTGCTGAGGAGCCAGAAGGCCGGCCAGGTCCCCGGCGCGGACTGTGCAAGGAAACGGCACTCAAAATAAGCCGGCGCGGCAGCATAGAATCCGCCACGCTCCTCATTCGCCGACGAAAGCAAGCCCGTACTTCCTTTGCCGTCGGTTCGTTTCGCTGCCCGGATGCGCAGGTAGGTGTCGACCTGACCAAAGGGATTGGTTCCGTCCTCGAGATTGCCAAAACCCCAGCCGCTGAAGTCGCCTCCGCCTGTCTTGTGTGACTGATACCGGGCACCCTTGCCATCGTGGCTGATGGAAAGCCGTCCGTTGAAATCATCTGCGAAGACCAGCTTCATCCCCTGGGCGGCAGGCGGATTGGTCTTGGGGATACCTTCCTTCCACCGCACGCCACCTTTGTTGTAAAGCTGAAGCTGGCAGATGTCCTGTTTCTGGCCTTCACCGCGGGCATGTATCCGTACGGTCAACGGTCCATGGGGATATTGGTCTGCAGGGAAGACAAATTTTCCCTCTCCCTGTTCATCCAGGGGGATGGCCGGGATGATCACACTGTCGTGACCCCAGGGGCTCGGCTCCTTGGCAGTGGGTTGCTGCCAACAGGAGGCCCGCACGTGCGACATTCCCGATGCTCGGAAGGACACAGTCACATCCCCCTGGATATCAGCCCGATATTCCGGTGTATGGACAACGATATTGGTGATCCATTCCTTCGCATGTCCCACCGGATTTCGTTCCGACTCATCAAACTGGGCTTGGAGCGTCGGATTGGAGGTCTCGGCTGTTAACGACCCGACGCCAAAATACACCAAGGCGAAGCACGCCGAAATGACCCGGAATGGGATGCCGTTCTGTCGACCAGCGACCGCACCGCGATGGCTGCATGCGCTCATGCCGTAGCGCAGACATTCTTGTCTGCCGTTTCGCCGACTTTCCAGTCGGCAGAGCTGAACCCCGTCCCAATGTGCCGCATCTGGCCGACGGCCCGACAGGATTGAAACCCTGTGCCTTCCCGCATTGCTGTCGGGAATGTCCGTTCGGTTCATGGCCTTGATTCGCGTTGGGGGCTGAGGTCAGGCGTTGGATGACATGAGTGCGACGGCCTCACGTCAAGTGTGAAGCAAGAACGTCAACGAAACAATTGGGGGGCGAATTCGTTCAAGTACTCGCGCCAATTGTCCCAAGTGTGTGCTCCGCCCGTTTCTTTGTAAACGGCGTCAAACTTGTGCTTTTTAACATTCCAACGGTCGCCCATGAGGTGGATAGCAAAAAGTCGTCCTTGCCCGTCGCGAACCAGACCAGCTTCAGACCATCCTTCAATTTGGGGTCATCGAGTGCGGCTTGATTCTTCTCATCAAATCCGGGTCCACGGGCCTGGTTTCCACTCGGCCCCGGCGCAATCCCGAAAACACCCGAGCTGAACACACCCAGATAGGCAAACTTGTCGAGATTCGGAATCCCAATATTCAATGTCTGAGCTCCACCCATCTAAAGTCCGGCGATGGCCCTATGTTGACGGTCTGCAAGAATCCGATAGCGGTGTCCGAGAAGCATGCGCGCACCAACTCCTGTTGCGTCGCTTCGACCTGTTCCGCCAGCACTGAGAGGAGAACATACTGGTCTGCGGTGATTCCAAATGGATCGAGAGCAAGGTTGGTCCGCCGCCGTAGGTACGCCTGAGCCCCCCGTAAGCTCAAGGCAAGTGCATGCCCATGGCGGAGGTGGGAACCAAGAAATATCACGTATGCGATCCCTCTCCTCGAGACTTTTCCCTGTCAAGTGCGCTGACCAATTGATTTGACCCTTCGACGGACGGCTTATCAAAGTACTGACCTCGCGGCATGGATATTGAACTCGTCCTCTCTCCCCAGGGTTGCCTCCATGTCCCGGCCCCTTCAAAATCGAAGGACACGCCGGAGTCTCTGGTAATCCGGAATGTGACGCCATGGGTTGATGCCTTTTCCGAATCCTCGGCGGCGGGTTTGGTGGCTTTGGCACGATGCCCGGTTGGCGAATGGGCGGTTAATCCCGCCCTCCTGTTTTGGCGTGCCTTCACCTGGCGCTATCTCGAAGCACTGGCTCACTCGCCCGAGTCTCCCGAATCTGAAAATGTACCCAACGTCCCGGCACCCCAGGAGACATTTCCCGGGCTTGTGCTGCGCCTGCCGGCCATGCCCGGCGGCGAATATGCCTCACCGGAGCTATTTGCCCGCTTGTGGGATGAACTTGGCGTGCATATAGGGGGACACATACGCGTAGGAGGAGGTCTCCGAAAGTGGCTCCAAACGCAGTTTCCCGCGTTGTCCCTTTTAGGTAAGGTCACTTTTCACCTCGCGGAAAACAAACGAACCCCCGACAGGCCGTTTGCCTTCCTGGCGACTTATACCCACCGGCTTTCGGAGCAGGAAAAGCCGGTCCATCTGCCCCTGGCGCGGGCTCTCCAGGAATATGCCGGTGCACAAAACCAAGCGGCACTCTGTTCCTTGCTGGAGCCGGTCCAGCGGGCAGGCGAAAAGAGTCCATGGGTCCGCGAATTACTTGATTCCCGTCGGGTGTTTCAGGCTCAGGCATGGACACCTTCCGAGGCTTACGGGTTTCTCCGTGAGGTCGGTGTCATCGAACAGTCCGGCATCATCACCCGCATCCCGGATTGGTGGAAGGGTGGACGCGGATTCCGTCCCACGGTTCGAGTCCGGGTGGGAGGCAGCCCCACGTCAGTGGTTGGCCTGGATACTCTCCTTGATTTCTCCATAGAAACTTCACTCGGCGACGAAACGTTGACCGCTGAGGAGTGGCGACGATTGATGTCCGCTGGCACCGGACTCGTCCAATTGCGGGGCAAGTGGGTGGAAGCCAATCCCGAAAAGCTTCAGTCCGTGCTGGACCATTGGCGCTCGGTGCAACGTCAGGTTGGGAAGGAGGGTATTTCATTTTTGGATGGAATGCGCTTGATCTCAGGTCTACCTCA
This sequence comes from uncultured Verrucomicrobiota bacterium, assembly GCA_903896505.1. Lineage (GTDB taxonomy): Bacteria > Verrucomicrobiota > Verrucomicrobiia > Limisphaerales > UBA9464 > CAILNN01. The sequence goes on from CAITXU010000220.1 coordinate 33,484, forward strand.
CGGCGACCGCCTCAGCGTCGAGACTGAGGAAATTGGTGCCGCGGCCGATTGGTCGGAGGTCACCGCAGGTGGGTGGCTGAAGGAAGCCCTTCAGCGGCTAAATCATCCGGATCATCCGAATACGTCGTCAGCCGGGTGGGACCACCAACGGGACGGCCAATTACTGGCCTCCCTGCGTCCTTATCAGGTTACCGGTGCCGAATGGCTCTGGTTTTTGCAAAGCCTCGGACTGGGGGCGTGCCTGGCGGATGACATGGGATTGGGAAAAACCATCCAGGTGATCGCGCTGCTCTTGCGGTTAAAGCACGGTTCATACCCGGAAGACCACGCTGGCAACCGGCAGTCCCGAAGAACGCCCTCACTCCTCATCGTACCAGCATCCCTCTTGGGGAATTGGAAAAACGAACTGGCCCGGTTTGCTCCATCGCTGCAGGTGGGCATCGCCCATCCAGCTGAAAGTTCCAGCGACCTCTGGCGCACCGAGGCGGCCGCTTCCAGATTTGTGGAAGCCTTGGACGTCCTGGTGACGACCTACGGCCAGACCCTTCGGCTGCCCTGGTTGAAGGCCTTCACTTGGGACCTGCTGGTGATCGATGAAGCGCAGGCCATCAAGAACCCGGGTGCCCGCCAGACACGTGCTGTCAAAGCCCTGCGTTCCCGCGCCCGAATTGCCCTTTCCGGAACGCCCGTCGAAAACCGCCTCGGCGACCTCTGGTCTCTCTACGATTTTCTAAACCCCGGCTTGCTCGGGACCGGCACCGATTTCTCGCGTCTGATCAAAGGCATCCAGAAATCGGCCTCGCCGGACTACAGTCCCCTGCGGCGCTTGGTTCGACCTTATCTTTTGCGTCGACTCAAGACGGATCGGAAGGTGATCTCAGATCTTCCCGACAAGACAGAGCTGACGACCTGGTGCACGCTGACAAAACCACAGGCCGTCCTCTATCAGAAAAGTGTCCGCGAACTCGCGGAACGACTGGAAGAGTCGACGGACGGTATTCAGCGACGTGGGTTGGTCTTGTCGTACCTGATGCGATTCAAACAAATCTGCAATCATCCGACTCAATGGACCGGAATGGGAGGCTATCCCCCGGAAGAAAGCGGTAAGTTCCAACGCCTCTCCCAATTGGTCGAGGAAATGGCCTCCCGGCAAGACAAGGTGCTCGTCTTCACTCAATTCCGCGAACTCACCCTTCCGTTGGAGGCCTTTCTTCGCCCCCTTTTCGGCCGGCCCGGACTCACCTTGGACGGCGGTACACCGATCCCCCAGCGACAACAGCGAGTGGCCGATTTCCAACGCGATGGAGGACCGCCGTTTTTCGTGCTGTCACTCAAAGCCGGTGGCACGGGCTTGAATCTGACAGCCGCAGGCCACGTGGTGCATTTTGATCGCTGGTGGAATCCCGCGATTGAAAACCAGGCTACGGATCGAGCCTTCCGAATCGGCCAGCGGAAAAACGTTCTCGTTCACAAGTTTGTCTGCCGGGGTACAGTCGAGGAACGGATCAACCGGATGCTGGAGGAGAAAAAACAACTGGCTGAAACCCTTCTTGGACCGGAGGGTGGCGCGGAGAAACTCCTCACTGAAATGTCGAACGACGAGCTCCTCAAATTTGTGGGCCTGGACTGGCAGTCGGCCAACGAAGAAAATGGCTGAAGTTGTTCCAATCCGCTCGATCCAAGACCCTCCGCCCCTATCCAACATGGCCTGGTTTTCCTTCCGTCCCTATATTTCCGTTGCCCAACGTCGCCAAATGGCTGCCAAGACCGCAAAGAAAATGGCCAAACAGGGGCAGCACCTCTTTCCTGTTCAGCCTTCGGGGCGGGCCGTAGCCAAAAGTTTCTGGGGGCTGGCATGGTGCAAGAATCTTGAGGCCTATAGCGATTACGCCAATCGACTCCCCCGGGGACGGACCTACCTGCGAAACGGATCGGTCATCGATCTCCAAGTGGGTCCGGGGCTCGTCACCGCCCTCGTCCAGGGCTCATCCCTATACAAAATTCGGATTCAGATCGAACCGCTCCTGGCCCATCATTGGAAATCCTTCCGGTCCGAATGCACCGGCCAGATTTCCAGTCTCCTGGATTTATTGCAGGGAAAGCTCTCTAAGGGGGTCTTGGAGGCCATCACTCGACCAGTTGGGGGCCTCTTCCCCTCCATCAAACAAATTAAGCTTTCCTGCTCATGTCCAGACTCCGCCAGCCTCTGCAAACACCTGGCAGCGGTCATCTACGGAATTGGAACCCGGCTTGATGAGAAACCTGAACTTTTCTTCACGCTCCGTGCGGTGGACATGAAAGAACTGGTCTCCGCCGCCGCATCCACTGCGACCTCCTCCGCTTCCTCGACTGCCGGCAATACCGCGCTGGACGGCGAAGACCTTGGAGCGCTTTTTGGAATCGAACTGGAAACCGCAGCAGCCTCGACATCGGAAGAAAAGATTCCCTCCAAGTCTCCGCCTAAGGGCAGGGGAAAGACGTCGGTTGAACCTCGCCTACCCGCAGTAAAAAGGCGTACGGCTTCGGACGTTTCCGCTAAAAAATCCGCAACTGCGGTTGCCCGAAAGCAACGCAAACCCTCGATAAGCAGGAAAAAGAAGCCGACCCCACCCCGGAGTCGGGACTAGACCGACATGCCCGAGTGGGGCCATCTTCAATTTTGGGAGCTTTGCCTTTCGGCCCAATGTGGCGAACCACATGCCATCGTTGGCCTCCTGGCTTGGCTACTTAGGATTCATGCAGTTAATGTCATGCCAACTCGAAGCGGTCGAGGTTCATCACCTTGACCCACGCGGCGATGAAGTCTTGCACAAACCGTTCCAGGCCGTCTCCGCTGGCGTACACTTCGGAGAGAGCTCGAAGCTCGGAATTGGAGCCAAAAATGAGATCGGTGCGTGTCCCAGTCCATTTCAGTTTGCCAGTGGCCCGATCGCGACCTTCAAAGACATCCTGGGAATGCGATGCCGCTGTCCAGGTCGTTCCAAAATCAATCAGGTTGACAAAGAAATCGTTGGTTAATGTCTCAGGGTTTTGGGTGAAGATCCCATGTAGGGAACGGTCGAAGTTCGTATTCAGGACCCGCAGGCCTCCAACCAGCACCGTCAATTCGGGAGCGGTCAAAGTCAGGAGATGCGCCTTGTCGAGCAGTAACTCCTCTGCCGACACCGCGTAGCGGGTCTTTTGGTAATTGCGGAATCCATCGGCCTTGGGCTCAAGAACGGCAAAGGACTCCACATCGGTCTGCTCTTGGGAGGCATCGGCTCGGCCCGGAGCGAAGGGTACCGTCACCTCATGCCCGGCCTTCTTCGCCGCCGTCTCAATTCCGACGCTTCCGCCGAGAACGATCAAATCCGCCAGTGACACCTGCTTGCCTCCAGTTTGACTACCATTAAATGCCACCTGGATTTCCTCCAACGTCTTGAGGACTGACGCCAATTGAGTGGGATTATTAACTGCCCAACCCCGTTGGGGGGCAAGGCGGATGCGGGCTCCATTGGCCCCACCGCGTTTGTCGGAACCGCGGAACGTGGAGGCCGAAGCCCATGCCGTGGAAACCAGTTGGGAGACGGTCAATCCCGACGCCTGAATCCGAGCCTTGAGCGCCGCGATATCTTGAGCGTCGATGGTCGGATGCGTCGCAGCAGGAATCGGGTCCTGCCAGATGAGGACCTCGGTAGGAACCTCGGAACCGAGGTAACGCGAGCGCGGACCCATATCGCGATGGGTCAACTTGAACCAGGCCCGGGCGAACGCGTCCGCAAAGGCCGTCGGATTTTCATGAAAGTGCCGGGAAATCCGCTCATAGATGGGGTCTTGTCGGAGGGCCAGGTCCGTCGTGAACATCATCGGCGCGTGGCGCAGGGAGGCATCATGGGCGTCCGGGACCGTTCCCGCACCGGCATCGTTCTTCGGTTTCCACTGATACGCGCCTGCAGGACTCTTGGTGAGCTCCCAATCGTATTTGAACAGGTTTTCGAAATAGTTGTTACTCCATCGGGTGGGCGAGGTCGTCCATGCCCCCTCGAGCCCGCTGGTGATGGTGTATTGTCCATTCCCGGTGCCGAAGCTGTTCTTCCAGCCGAGACCTTGCTCCTCAATGGAGGCTCCTTCGGGTTCCGGTCCGACATACTTGCCCGGATCGGCAGCGCCATGGGCTTTACCGAAAGTATGACCACCAGCAATCAGGGCCACGGTTTCCTCGTCGTTCATCGCCATGCGCCCAAAGGTTTCACGAATGTCCCGGGCAGCTGCCAGAGGGTCGGGTTTTCCGTTGGGTCCCTGCGGGTTGACGTAGATGAGTCCCATTTGCACCGCCGCCAGGGGGTTTTCCAAATCGCGCTCGCCCGTGTACCGTTGGTCACCCAACCAAATCCCTTCGGGTCCCCAGTAGACGTCGTCTTCGGGTTCCCAAACATCCTCGCGGCCCCCGGCAAATCCGAAGGTCTTGAATCCCATGGATTCGAGGGCACAATTTCCCGCAAGAATCATCAGGTCGCCCCACGACAACTTCTGACCGTACTTCTTCTTCACCGGCCATAGGAGGAACCGCGCCTTGTCCAGATTGGCGTTATCGGGCCAACTATTGAGTGGGGCGAACCGTTGGGAGCCCGTGCCGGCACCGCCACGTCCGTCGGCAATCCGGTAGGTCCCCGCACTGTGCCACGCCATCCGGATGATGAACGGCCCATAGTGACCGTAGTCCGCCGGCCACCAGTCCTGCGAGGTGGTCAGAACGTCACAAATATCCTTTTTGACGGCGGTCAAATCGAGGCTTTTGAACTCTTCGGCGTAATTGAACGACTCGCCCAGGGGGTTGGATTTTGAGGAGTGCTGTCGGAGGATGTTGACCCGCAATTGGTTGGGCCACCAATCCCGGTTGCGCGTGCCGCCGCCGGCACTTTGCTTGAGGATTCCTCCGGTAAACGGGCATGGGCTGCTACCGTTGGCGGGATGAGCCGACGGGTCTGTGGTGGGGATTTCGCTTTGGGTCACACTCATAAGGGCTCTTTCTGGTCAGTGATTCGGAAAAATCGCGCCAAATAATTTCGTTTCCAGGCCCGGCGGCTCATCCAAACCGACCCCACAGCCGCCTTCACGTCGGCTGTGGGCGTCAGCAGTTCAGATGGAACAAGAAAACGAACAAATCGGCGTTGAATTCAATATTGGACAGATTGTCAGGCGTACAACCATTGGTGAAATACTTTGTTCCTTTCGGAACCATAGGTGCCGACTATCAGCCTTCAATCAAATCGACTAAGGGACAGGTCATTTCTTACTCGGCTTTGTTCTCCCGATGCCTGTCAACAGGGTGCGGATTGGGGTACTTCATCGCTCCACCTCTCTGGAAAATCAGCCCCGACGGGATGTCCGAGTTCCCGGAGGGCGCGTGGGTGTCTCGCCCGGCATCTGACTGGGCTAGCGACTCCAATCAATCTGTTCGAAATCCCTCCGCAGCTTTTCGGCTCGGGCGGAATTCACGGTCGCCAGGTACGAAATCCGGCCCAGCAAGTGAGCGCGAAAGTCCGGGTGCGCCCTTAGGTTTTGAGAGGCGGGCCCAAGGCGGACGCAGTTGTGAAGAATGGCTTTGAGGGCGTCCACTTCCTTTCGGGGTAGATGAATACCCTCGTTGATGACCAGCCCGGCGGCACGTAGGGGGCAGGTGGCCCAACCTTGACTGCGATGAGTGGCAAACCACAGGGCGGCGGTCTCATGCTGATTGTGAGAGGGCCACAACAGCGCAATCAAGAGATTGGTATCGAGCAGATGATGACAAATGACCTGTCCCTTAGAGACTAAAATCGACTAAGGGACAGGTCATTTCTTACTCCATGGAACACCCTCCATCTCAATCCCGTGCTCAGATTTCAGCTGAGAATTTCCAGCGACTTTGCGTGCTCGGAGCCTGGTTCAACCAAGTTTCCGATCTGCCTGTCCAGTGTGGCCAAAATGCCGCCCCGATGGATGGCCAAGCCCAGCAGGTAGGCGTCCGTGACCTGCTGATGGCCCAGCAGTCTAAGACCGGCGAACGAGACGGCATTCGGAACCGGGATATCCGTTGACCAGAAAAGGTGGTCCTGAGAAGCAATGTTCGCAGCCAAAACCTGGACTGCATCCCGGGGACGGACCGCATCGCGGGAAAACGCCGGATTTGAAACCACCCGGACGAAACCCGCCTGTGTTAGGGGGCAGGTGGCCCAACCTTGACTGCGATGAGTGGCAAACCACAGGGCGGCGGTCTCATGCTGATTGTGAGAGGGCCACAACAGCGCAATCAAGAGATTGGTATCGAGCAGATAACCCTTCATATGCCTTCGGCCTCAATACGCCGGACAAGGTCGGTCGAAACACTGGGCGAATCCAAAGGTAACCGAAAAACCACCAGTCCATCCTTCTCCTCGCAGGGAGTGGACGCGTTCAATCCGCGGCGCAACAAATCAGAGGCGGCCCTTCCCATCGAAACCCCCCTGAGCTTTGCCTGCCGGGTGATACACTCGAACACATCATCGTCCAACGCCAATGTCGTCCTCATTACAGAATGATGCAAATCGACTTGAATGATGTCAATCAATGAAGGTGACATCAGATGGATTCAAGTTGGACTACAAATGACCTGTCCCTTTGTAGGAATTGTCGCCAACAAAATACCTGTCCCTCTAAATACCTGTCCCTCTGTCTAATCAGGTGATTTCCAGCGTGCTGAACTGGAACTGGGGGCCCTACTGGGATGCCGGACGTGGCTTGAATGCCTTCGCCCGCTCCCGGGCTGTGGTGATTTCCGCTCGCGAGAGCTTGCTTTCGACCAATTTCGCCCGGGCGATGGAATCGGTCTGTCCGTTGGCTTTGGCGACTTCCAGCCAAAACAGGGCCTCCACGCGGTCGGCGGGCACCCCGATTCCCAGGTCATAGCGTTGGCCCAGATCGTATTCTGCGATGGGGTCACCCCCTTCAGCCGCAAGACGGTACCATTTGGAGGCCGCCACTTGGTCCGTTCGGAAATGCCGTCCCTGCTCGTAAAGGATGGCGAGGTTGTATTGCCCGGCAACGCTTCCCTGATCCGCAGCTTCCCGGTAAAGGCGGGCCGCCTCCGCGAGGTCCTTGGGTACCCCCTGACCGGCTTCGTACAACTCGCCGAGACCCGCCTTGGCCTCGGCATTGCCCTGAGCCACGGCCGCCTTGTACCACTTGACCGCCAGGGGATAGTCGGTGGCCGTACCGTGTCCTTCAGCGAGGCATTTGCCCAATTGAGCCTGAGCGGAGGCTTCGCCGGCCTCGGCTCGTTTTTGAAGCGCAACAAGGTCCACAATCGGTGTCGGGGCAGGGGGCGGAGGAGGGCTCTCAGGAGAGCAGCCGACCATCGCCAGGGCAACCGTGAGCCACAGCCAGCCGAGTCTCGCACCGAATTCGCCCGGAATTCCCCTGCGCGCTCTATGGACAGTAGGATTCACTTCAGTGGGTATGGGTGCTTTGAGCCAATTCTGCATTGGTCATGGCATCCACAATCTTCCATTGCTCTGGATGAAAGGCGATTTCGGGACGGAAGGTCAGGCGGACAAAGAACTTCTTTTCCAACTCGATGAGCAGCTTTTCGTCTTCGGTTCTCAACCGGTCCAACACGGTGGGATGGCAGTGCACCCGGAGTTGGAAATCGCTTTCATCGCGCGGACGGGCCTTCATCAGGCTGGTCATCTTCCGTTGAATTTCAACGCTCATGCTCTCCGGGCTCTTGACGAAGCCTCGACCGCGGCAGTTGGGACAGTCCCCAAACATGGCGGCGGCAACGGATTCGGTATGCCGCTGACGGGTCATTTCCATCAGACCCAGTTGCGATAGCGGAAGCACGTGGGTCTTGGCCTTGTCGCGGCGCAGGTTCTGCTTCATGCGCTGATAAACGGCCTTTTGATCCTTCGGTTGCTTCATGTCAATGAAGTCGAGGACAATGATGCCACCGATGTTGCGCAACCGAAGTTGCCGCCCGATTTCATCCGCCGCCTCCAGGTTCACCTTGAGTAGGTTTTGGTCATGGTCCTTGCTGCCTTTGTGCCGACCCGTATTGACGTCGATGGCCACCAACGCCTCGGTTTCATCGATAATCAGGTAGCCTCCGCTTCGGAGGGTCACCTGACGGCCAAAGGCGGCTTCCAATTGGCGGGTGATGTTGAAGCGATCAAAAATGGTCTGGGCTTCGTTGTAAAAGACGACCTTGCTGGCGGACCGTTTGCTGATGCGCCCAATCAATTCACGAATACGCTCATACTGTCGGTTGTCATCGACAACAATGCGGCTGACATCTTCGGTCAGGAAGTCGCGAACCGTCCGTCCCACAAGGTCCGGTTCCTGGTAAATACAGGCGGGGGCCGGCTGGCTCTTGACCTTGTCCTGCACCCCTTTCCATTCCTCCAGGAGCATCGCCAGATCGCGAATGAAATAGCGCTTGAGCTTCCCTTCGCCCGCAGTTCTAACAATCACCCCCATCCCCTCGGGGATGCTCAATTCCCGGACGATTTTCTTCAGCCGTTGGCGTTCCTCGACATTTTCAATTTTTCGGCTGATGCCCGATTGATCGGAGGTCGGCAAGAGGACGAGGTAGCGACCCGGGAGGGAAATGTTGGTTGTGACCCGGGGACCCTTGGTGCCGATGGGGCCTTTGGTGACTTGAACGATGATTTCGCTGCCCACCGGATAGAGACGGGGAACGTCGCGCTGGGTTATTTTTGGCCGATCTTTCCTTTTGGGCTTGTCGGAGTCGCGCTCCACCAGCTCCACGCTTGAATCGAACGAATTGGGAATGATATCCCAATAGTGTAGGAAGGAGTTCTTTTCGAACCCGATGTCGACGAAGGCCGCCTTCAGTCCGTCCTCAAGGTTTTTCACCTTCCCCTTGTAAATGCTTCCCACCAACCGTTCCGTGTTGGTGCGCTCGACCGTGAAATCCTCAAGCTTGCTGTCTTCCAGCACGGCCACGCGGGTCTCCAGAGGCTCGGAGTTAATGATGACCTCCACCAAACGCTTGGGTTCGGAGCGGATGATCTTCTTGACCTTCCTGACCACCTGTTTGACGGCCGCCCGCGCCTTTTCCAGCATGGTTCTGGGCTGGGAACTCGGTTTTCCCGCGGATTCTTTGGTGGTCTCACCTGAGGATTCATCGTCCTCGTCCTCATCGACATCGTTGTCGGTCCCGGACTCGGGATCGGATGATCCAGTGGAACCTGGAATTCGGAAACTTTGGTCGCGTCCCCGGCGGGTCGGTGCTTCGCGGACCTCTCGCTCATCGGGCTGCAGTCCTGCTGCCAGGTTTTCGGACCTGTCGATTTCGGCTTCGTGGCTCCGGCGATCGAATACGGCGTCCTCCGGCGGTGCTTCATCGATGGTGGCTTTACGCGCAGCGGCTGCAGCCTTGGGATTCCCCAGACCACGGGTAGGCTTGAACCGCATGGGGCCTTTGTTTTTTCTGAACGAATGTTGACTCATGGATGCCAGGCAGGGCGTCAATAATGGCGCCGATAGAGATGGATGTTTTGGAGGATGCCAATAGCGATCAACGAGCACAGCACTGAGGTTCCGCCCGCACTGAGGAGCGGCAGTGGAATGCCCGTTACCGGCATCAACCGGATATTCATGCCGATGTTCACGAAAATATGCGTGAACAGAAGTGTCACGACGCCTGTCGCCAGAAGCCGTCCGAGGCGGTCGCGCGCCTCGCCGGCAATCCGGATTCCCCGAAAGAGGACCACGGCGTACAGGAAAACAATCGTGATGCTTCCCAAAAATCCCTCCTCCTCGGCAATCACGGAGAAGATAAAGTCATTGTGCGCCCCCAGGCGGGGCAAAAATCCCAGGGAATGCTGCGTGCCCTGTCGCCATCCCTTTCCAACCACGCCGCCCGAACCGATGGCAATCATCGCCTGATCGACGTTGACCGCTGTATCGCGCATCAGCAGCCGGTTTTGTCGGCGTTGTTCCGGTGAGCTTCCCGGAGGGCTGGGGTCAGTGACATTGAAAAATACCAGGAGACGCCGCTGTTGGTACCCTTGCAGCTTGATGAACTTCCACCCTGCCGGTGCCACCAGGACATCCACCAGCACCAACCCCGTCACCAACGCCCCAAAGCCCAACATGCGCGCCAACAGCTTTCGCGGTACTCCGGCAACAAGCATCATCGTCAGGGCCATGGGCATGAAGACAAGCGATGATCCGAGGTCCGGCTCTTTGAGAATCAGCGCACAGGGCAGCAAGGCGAGGCCCAAGGCCTTGAGAACGTTCTGAAAACGCCTCAATTCTTCCGCCGGACGAGCCAGAAAGCTGGCCATCGCAAACAGAAAGGTCAATTTTGCGAGTTCAGAGGGTTGAAAATTGATGGGGCCCAATTTGACCCACCGTTGCGCACCATTCACGGGCGGTAAAAGAAAAACGCCGAGCAACATCGGGATGGTCAGCCAATATCCCACCAGTGCCCATCGGGCAATCCGCCCATAGTCGATGAGGCACAGGGCGGCCACGGCCATCAAACCCACGACAAAGGCAATCAAGTGCCCCGTCGACCGATAACGCCACCACGGCAGTCCGCTGGCCGAATCCGTATCCGCCGTGACCGAATGGATAAAGGCCGCCCCAATGAGTGTGAGGGCTCCGACTGCCAGCCACAGTGGCCAGTCCATTCGGGATTCGCGACGGTTGAGATTATTATCGAGCATGCTCAGCCTCCGGCGAATCCCTTGGTCAACGCCATCTCGGCATCCTTCAGGTGGCGGTAAATCTGGCGGGCCACCGGTGCGCAGGTGCCTCCTCCCGATCCACCGCTCTCGATCATCACCACGACCACGTAGCGCGGGGCCTCGAATGGGGCAAAACTGACGAACCAGGTCACCTTGTCTTTACGTCCATTCCCTTTGATCTCAGCGGTGCCCGTCTTGCCGCAGACCGAGATGTCCGGAAGTCTCGCTGCTTTGCCCGTGCCTTGATCGTCCAGGACGTCATCGCGCATCGCGGCCCGGACCAAGTCGAAATACCGAAGGGGCAACTTGATTTCAGACCGAAGTTGCCCAGCCAGCACTCCTTCGGGAGCACCGTCAGAAAACAGGTCGTAAGGTTCGATGCGATGCACCAGCCGCGGGTAATACACCCGGCCTCCATTGGCCACGGCTCCAATGGCCACGGCCATCTGTAGGGGGGTCACCGTGATCTCCTGGCCAATGCTGACGTTGGCCAGGTTTCCCTGGTTCCATCCCCTTCGTGGAATGTCCTCCATCAACGGAAAATCACCGATGGCCTCTTCGCCAATCCCCACGCCCGTTTTTTCTCCCAACCCAAATTGATGCCCCATCGCCAGCAAACGCTCCCATCCCATCCGCAGACCGTAATGAATGAAGTAGGTGTTGCTGGATTTGATCAATGCCCGGCGAAAGTCGTAATCCCCCGGAGGTGCCCGGTCGCCAATCGATCGGTTCCCAAGATAGTAAACACCATGGCCCGGATCGGCCGGATTGGGGCGGACCGTCACCGTCTCACTCGGGTCCAGCCCGTTCTCCAATTGCGCCAGGGCGTGAATCACCTTGAAGGTCGAGCCCGGCGCATATTCGCCATAGGTCGCCCGATTGAACATCGGACGCTCCGGTTCCTTGTTGTGGAATCCTTCCCAACGCGCCGTGCTGATGGGAGAAAGGAACTCGGTTGGATCGAACTCCGGTGCCGACGCCATCGCGAGAATGTCGCCATTGATGGGATTGAGCACCACCGCCGCTCCCCGTTCGTCGCCGCCTTTGACCGTGTTCAGTGCCTTCTCGACCGCCTGTTGCAATGCTAAGTCGAGGGTGGTCACCACATTTCGCCCGGGTTGAGGTGCCGTCAGCAGTTCCTCGCTTTGTCGATGACGATAGCCCTGGCTGTTCACCTGGATGGCCTTCGTTCCAGCGGTGCCGCGCAATTCTGTATCGAGCGACTTTTCCAGTCCGATAGCCCCTACATAATCCGGCAGTCGGTAATGATAGGTAATTTCTTCGCGGTCTTCATCTGGGTTATCGTCGCGCTTTAGATGGCCAAGGACGTGGGCCGCCAGCGAGCCATAACGATAATTTCGGACCGCCACTTGCTCCAGGGCAACCCCTGGGATGGCCCATACCTGCTCGGTGATTTGGGCCACCTGAGTCGGGTTGCAGTCGGGTATGACGGGCAGAGGCAGAAAGCGGCGGTTGAGGTAATGGGCATGCAGCGCCTCCTCGCCCAGCAGTAGGCGCGTCCCCAATCGGCTTCCTACGGCGGCGACCGTATTGCTGACCACTGCGTAGCGGGATTGCCGCTGCAGGAGTTCCAGGTCTTGGGGCGACAGTCGGACCGATTTATTGCGGTGCCTCAACCGGTTCCAAAGTCCACTGAACCAGCCTTCCTGTTGGGTGGGGGCCAGAGACGCCTTCCGTGCCGCAATGAGTTCACGCTTTTCGCGAAGGTATTCCGCCTCAAATTGCGGTCTGAGTTCGTCCAGATAAATGTCCAGTCGGTACCGGGGTGTACTCCCCACGAGTTCTCTTCGGTTGTGGTCAAGAATTCGACCCCGGAGCGCCGGCACCCGCACAGACTTGAAGCTTTGGGTTTGCAGACTGGCCCGGTACCGGTCCGAGGTGATCACCTGGACCCGCCATAGCTGGCCCAAGATCAACAGCAACCCCGCGAGCACGCCCCAGGCGAGCAGCCGCAAAGCACGGTCGCCTTTGTTGAGTTGGTCGAAAATAATCATAGCCCCGGTCTTCCCACCTCAGTTTCGCCCTCTCTTGATTTGCCGGTCGGGACGGAAACTGCTCTCCACCGGACGAGGGTCCCCCAGCACGCGTTCAAGCCAATCGAAGATTCGAAAACAAACCGGGCAGGCCATCGCGTTGAACAGTCCGCTAAAGACCAACTGCCAGCCGGTGCTCCATCCGGATAATACGGGCCGATCGGTGACGGTCAGCAGCAGCAGGGTGGCCAGCGGTACAAATGTACCGGCGGCAAGGCCAAGGAAAATGCGGGCGTAAGTCTGATCGCGCAGGATGAGATGTTGCCGCGCCTGGATGGCCAGTCCCAAAGCCAGAAGCGGCAGGTAGTGGATACCCAACTTCATCGGGGAAAGGGAATCCAGTCCCAGCCCGGCAAAGACAGCCAGCCCAAAGGTTACCCATGACGAATGCGTGAGGGCCGCATGGACAATCAGTGCCGGGACCAGACTCGGTGCCAAACCCAACCACTCGGTGAGGGCCGGGAACTGCGTCTGGACGAAGATGGCGAGCCAGACCGCCACATAGAGGAGGAGGACGGGTAACCAGTTCATGGCGTCAACACCCACACTTCCTCGAGTCGATTGAGTTGTGCCCCCAGTTTCAATCGCGCTTCTGTCGACAGTCCTCCGTCGACCGACCGCGTATCGATGATTTGACCGACCGGAATCCCCTTGGGGAAGACCCCTCCGTTTCCAAGGGTTGTGACCGATTGACCAGCCATCGCCGTCACACTGTGCTGCAAGGTGCGCATGGTGACCATGCCGTCGCTCAGCGTTGCCGAGCGCGCTTCCAAAATGGTTCCGGGCTCCCGGGTTTCGTTGATCACCACCGAAACCCCGCACTCCGGGTCTCCAATGAGTGCAACCTGGGAAAAGGTCGGCTGGACCGACCGGATACGGCCCACCAGACCTTCGGGGGTCATGACCGTTTGATTGACCTGAGCCCCTTGAAGGCTGCCGTAGTCAATCAGGACGCTCCGCCACCAGGTGGTCGGTTCCCGCCCGATCACGCGGGCAGCTCTGCCTTTCCATGATCCGCGCCCTTGCCAGCCGAGGGCGGTCCGGAGTCGGGAGTTTTCCGCCAGTGCGTCTGCGGTCTGGGCGGCGGCAAGCTTGAGCTGTTGATTTTCCCGCTGGAGCCGCTCGACCTCGCGAATGAGCGTTGAGCGGGTCAGCAGGCCGTAGCTGGCTTCGTCAGCCACGGCTTGGATGGAGCGATTCAGGCCAAACAACGGGAGGAACAAAGTCGACACCGCCAGCTTCAACCGATCAGCCGCTGTCGGCGGCAGGTTGAGAAACACCAGCGCCAGTGCCAAAGCGGCACCGGGCATCCAATAATGCATTCGTTTCAACACGTTCGTCCCATCACCGTCGGGGCGAACCTCACCGTCGGGGAAATCAGGAAGTCGAACTGGAGGCGACTCGTTTCAGGAAGCTCAATTCCTGAAGCACTCGGCCCGTTCCTTCCGCCACGGCGCTGAGTGGATCGTCGGCAATGTGGACCGGCAGGCCCGTTTCGAGCGCAATCATCTTGTCGATGTTGCGTAGGAGTGCTCCGCCGCCCGCCATCATGATCCCACGGTCCACAAGGTCGGCCGAAAGTTCCGGCGGACATCGCTCGAGGGTGATGCGGACGGATTCAAGGATGTTCGAGAGCGGCTCCTGCAGAGCCTCACGAATCTCCTCGGAACGGACCGTTACCGTCTTCGGAAGTCCCGCCGCCAAATCCCGGCCCTTGACTTCCATACTGAGCTCCTGGTCCAGCGTGTGTGCCGAGCCAATGCGAATCTTGATTTCCTCGGCGGTGCGTTCGCCGATCATAAGGTTGTGAGCCCGCTTCATGTGCGCCACGATGGTCTCGTCGAACTCGTCGCCTCCGACCCGGACGCTGCGGCTAAAAACAATGCCAGCCAGGGAGATGATCGCGATTTCGCAAGTGCCTCCCCCAATATCGACAATCATGTTGCCCGCCGGTTCATGAACCGGCAGCCCCACGCCGATGGCCGAAGCCATCGGTTGTTCGATCAGATAAACTTCCCGCGCACCCGCGTGCGTCGCTGAATCCTTGACCGCCCTCTTCTCCACCTCCGTGATACCAGAAGGCACGGCGACGACGACTCGCGGGGTGATCAGCTTGCGATGGTGAACCTTCTGGATGAAATGCCGAAGCATGGCTTCGGTGATTTCGAAATCGGCTATCACCCCGTCCTTCATCGGACGAATGGCGACGATGTTTCCGGGGGTCCGACCAAGCATGCGCTTGGCCTCCTCCCCGACCGCCAGCACGGTGGTAGTCCCCGCTTGAATGGCGACGACCGAAGGTTCACGCAAGACAATCCCCTGATCTCGGACGTACACCAATGAATTAGCGGTGCCGAGATCGATCCCGATATCGTTCGAGAATAGACCTTTGAGTTGCGCTAGCATGAAGCGTGCTTACAAAGCACAACGCAAATTGGGGGACGTCCGCACCGGGGGTCAAGGTAATCCCTGAATTACCGTCGAATTAGCTGCCGACATTCCCAGGGACATTACAGGTCCAGGACTCCCAAAACGGCCTCCCGGGTCGCTGCCACCACCTTGGGAGTGAAGCCGGAAACGCGAATCGCCGTGTCCGGGTCCTTCAATCCATGTCCGGTCATGGTGGCGGTGATGATGCTGCCCACCGGTATCTCACCCGCCTGAACGCATCGGATTAAGCCCGCCAGCGGTGCAGCGCACGCGGGCTCCACCATGATCCCCTCGGTCCGCGCCAACAGCTTGTAGGCATGCAGGATTTCCTCGTCACTCACCGATCGGATTTGTCCGCCCGAGTCCCGGGCCGCTTCCACCGCCCCCGACCAACTGGCCGGATTCCCAATCCGAATGGCCGTCGCCACCGTCTCTGGATGCGCAATCGGATGCCCCTGAACGATGGGATCAGCCCCCATCGCCTGCCAGCCCATCATTCGTGGTAGGCGTTGGCTCAGTCCCGCTGCCAAATATTCGCGAAATCCGCGCCAGTAGGCGGTGATATTGCCGGCGTTGCCCACCGGCAAAAAATGGTAGTCCGGAGCGTTACCCAGGACGTCGCAGATTTCGAACGCGGCTGTTTTTTGGCCTTCGATCCGAACCGGATTGATGCTGTTGACCACTTCCACCAAGCCGGTTTCGCCTAGTTCGCGAACAATCCGCAAGGCATCGTCAAAATTACCCTGCACGCTCACGGTGGTGGCCCCGTACAGCAGTGCCTGGGACAACTTGCCATGCGCAATTTTGCCTTCCGGCAACAAGACTACACAATGCAGTCCTGCCCGGGCCGAGTAGGCCGCAGCACTGGCACTGGTGTTTCCCGTGCTGGCGCACACCACCGTCTTCGCTCCTTGCGCAACCGCATTCGTGATGGCCATGGTCATTCCCCTATCCTTGAACGAACAGGTCGGATTCATGGCCTCGTACTTCAGCCGAAGGTCGAAATTCCCGCCGATGGCCTCAACAAATCGGGGAACCGGAATCAGCGGCGTGTTCCCTTCCAATAGAGTCACTACCGGAGTGGCGGCGGTGACCGGAAGAAATGAGGCGTACTTCCGGATGACGCCCGGCCAGCCATTATCGATTCCTTGCTTAATCATGGGATGACTGAAGTTGGGGGAAATAGGTACTGGGTCACTTACTCGAACGGTTCAACGCGAATCAGCACCGGGTTTGCCTTGATGAGGGGGAGCTTTGCGATTTGGCCCAAAACCTTCTGCATCGCGGTATGCGTGGCGTCATGAATCATCAGGATCACCGGTACAACTTCGCCGGCATGCCCCTCGGGTTGGATGATGGACGATATCCCGATCTTCGCCCGGGCCAGAAGCGTCGCAATCCGCGAAAACACCCCCGGGCGGTCCACCACCATCAGCCGGATGTAGTATCTGGAAACCACCTCGGAAATCGGGAAAACGGAACCGCGAACGGTATGGGACACAAAAGGGGGCACCCGTCGGTGAGACCCGTGCTTAAGGTCCAATGCGGCATCGGCAATGTCACTCAGCACGGAACTGGCCGTTGCTTCGGCCCCGGCGCCTCGTCCGTAGAAAAGAGTCTCGCCCACAACGTCGCCTCGCACGGCAATGGCGTTGAACGCGTAATTCACCGATGCGAGGACGTGGCCATTGGGAACCAGGGCGGGATAAACGGCGACCTGGACCGCCCGATGGCCTTTTTTCGCGCCTGATCCGCGGACCACCTCCTTGACCATTCCCAAGAGTTTGATGGTGTAGCCCAGTTGTTGCGCGAATTGAATGTCCAGCGGACTGATATGCCGGATGCCCTCCGTGGGAATGGATTCCGGATTCACCCAAAAGCCATGGGCCAGCGACGCGAGAATGCCCGTCTTTTGAGCGGCATCGTGGCCATCGATATCCAGTGACGGTTCTGCTTCGGCATAGCCGAGCCGCTGAGCGTCGGCCAGGACGGTGGCAAAGTCGGCCCCCTCCAGTTTCATCCGTGTCAGGATGTAATTGCAGGTCCCGTTCACGATTCCTGCAATCTGCATGATGCGGTTCCCTGCCAGTGATTCCCGCAGAATTTTGATGATCGG
>CAITXU010000221.1 GCA_903896505.1 uncultured Verrucomicrobiota bacterium
CCTTCGGAGGGACTTGCGTCCGGAGGGACGCGCTCCTGCAAGTCCCCATATCGATTTGAACCACCTCGCCCGTTCGTCCGGAGGTAGAGAAGCGCCGTTATCTGGAAGGGATATCTCTGGTACCTCGCGGTGGGGGTATTCCTGGCAGCCCGCAGGGCTTAGTTCCGCTGCACGGAATGGACCAGACTTTCGAGGACCCACCGTCCGTCGCTGCTTCCCAGAAGAGGTTCGACCGCGCGGTCCGGGTGGGGCATGAGGCCCGCGACATTGCCCGCCTCGTTGATCACCCCGGCAATCGACTCGACCGAACCGTTGGGGTTCGATTCGTCGGAAGTCTGACCATTCGCGTCGCAGTACTGCCATAGAATCTGGCCCCGGGTCCGAAGCAGGGCGAGCTCTTCCGGTGAGGCATAGTAGCATCCTTCACCATGGGCGATGGGCAGGCGAAGCGGTTGATTCGCAGGTATCTGAGACGTGAACCTTGTGTCGTGGCGCAGCGTCTTCAGGTGGACCATTTCACACCGGAATTGGAGGCTCCGGTTCCGAATCAATGCGCCCGGCAAAAGGCCGGCTTCGCAGAGAATCTGAAATCCGTTGCAGATGCCAAGCACCAGGCCGCCTTGAGCAGCGAATTCAGCGACCGCCTGCATGATGGGGCTGAATCGGGCGATGGCCCCACAGCGGAGGTAATCGCCGTAACTGAATCCGCCGGGAACGATGACGGCATCGGCACCGGCAAGGCTGCTGGATTTGTGCCAGAGGAGTCGGGCGGAATGGCCGAGGACCTGGGCTGCGTAAACGCAGTCCTGATCGCAATTCGAGGCGGGAAATTGAAGGACGGCAAACTGCACGACGGGAGGGAGATGAAGGTTTTGAGTAGGAGCCGTTATTCAAGGACGAGTTGGTAGTCTTCGATCACCGGATTGGTGAGGAATCGTCGGCAGGCGTCGTGCAGGGATTCAAGGGCGGCCTTGGGTTCCGCATCGGGGCTGAGCTCGAGCTCCAGGTACTTGCCGACGTGGACAGCGGTGATGTTCGTATGGCCGAGATGAGCCAGGGCGTTTTGGACCGCCTTGCCTTGGGGATCGAGCACAGCCTTCTTGGGGGTGATATGGATTTTGGCCTTCATGACACGGCAATGCCGGGGAGGGGACTGTGGAAAGGATCGGTCCGGGTGGGAAGCGATTTCGATGCTTTGAAAAAATGTCAGTCCCATGCATCCAACCGTCGAGTTGCATCGTAGTGACGGCGAACAGTGAATCTCACCATGCAAAAATCCATGAATTCAACCCGTCTTTTCGGGGCCGCCCTGGTGGCTCTCGGAACCCTTGCTCTCGAAGCATCGAGCCATCGCGAGGCACCCTTGATCACCAGCCAGCCCAAACTGGATGGCACGGACTTCTACCTCTTTGGTAGCTACGAGCCCGGCCGATCCAATTATGTCACCCTGGTCGCGAATTACATTCCGCTCCAGGACAGCTATGGAGGTCCCAATTACTTCCAATTGGACCCCAATGGTTTGTACGAAATCCACATCGACAACGATGGGGATGCCCGGGAAGACCTGACCTTCCAATTCCGCTTCACCAATACGCCCCGGGGCATCGCTTTGCCGATTGGACCTGCGGGTAACCAGCGGACCAATTCGGTTCCGGTGCTGGCCGTTGGACCCATCCTTGCCGGGAGCAATGGAGCGCTCAACGTGGACCAAACCTACACCGTCACTCTGATCAAGGGACCCCGGCGGAGTGGCGTGGCGGTGCCGATTCAAGATGCCAAGACGGGGGCAGCCGTCTTTACCAAACCGCAGGATTTCGTCGGAGAAAAGACATTCCCCGACTATGAGGCCTATGCCAATCAATACATCTACACGATTTCCCTCCCGGGGACCACCAACGTCGGGAAGCTGTTTGTGGGTCAGCGCAAGGACCCCTTTGTCGTCAACCTCGGCGAAACGTTCGATCTCATCAATATTTCCACGAGTCCGCTGGGGCCGGTGGACGCCAATAAAGACAGTCTGGCGGACAAAAATGTCACCGCCTTGATCCTTGAATTGCCCAAGGACTTCCTTCGTTCATCGCCGGGGCAACCGGTCATTGGAGCCTGGACTACAGCCAGCCTGATTCAAAATGGACAGACGAATCAAGTCTCCCGCCTCAGCAGTCCCCTGGTCAACGAGGTGGTGATTGGACTTGCTGACAAGGACAAGTTCAACAGTAGCGAACCAAAGGATGACCTCGCCAACTTCGTCGATTACATCACGCATCCCACTCTACCGGCGATCATTGAATTGCTGTACGGAGGCGCCGGTGCCATTGCCCCGAAGGTGTTTCCTCGAACCGACCTCGTGGCTGCCTTTGCCACCGGTGTCACCGGGTTGAATGCCAATGGTTCAGCGGGCGAGATGCTCCGCCTGAACCTGGATATCGCCGCCACGCCCCGCGAGCAGCAGAACAATTTGGGTGTGATCGCCGGATTCTCAAAGGGTGTGCTCGATGCTTCCAAGGCGGATTTAGCCGGATTTCCCAACGGTCGACGCCCTGGCGACGACGTGGTGGATATCGCTTTGCGGGTTGTCATGGGCAAATTGCTGGCCCCGGATGTCGCACCTGCAGGTGACGCTCCCTTCACTGACGGTGCCTTTATTGATGCCTCTTTCTTTCCGGCCAAGTTTCCTTATTTGAATCCGCCGCTCAAGGGATCGCCCAACGATCCCACCATCACCATTACTCCCAAGGTTTCGGGGAGTCCGGTGGGGCCATTCAAGGCGGTTCCAGGAACCTTTGATCCTGCCACACGGACGTTGACTGTGACGAAGCCCGCGGGATCTTCAGGATTTTTGGGAGTTCAATCCGATTCCACGGTCCATTTGGACTCCGTCCAGGTGAGCGGTGACGCACTTAGTGCCAAGGTGAAGTAACGGGGAAACCCGGGTGTCTGGGTGAAAATCCAGGCATCCGGGTCAATTTCAACCGCCAGATGATTCCATCCATGAAGCATACCCAACATCAAGGAAGTCGCGTGATCAACCTTGGGTTGCTTCTCTTTAGGATGGGTATCGCGCCGGTCCTTTCAGCTCCGGCGGTTCCATTCACACCGGTCGACGATTCCGAAATCATCGAGCACCTGAGTCGCAGTCCACTAACCCCGGCGGAGAATCAACTGCGTGTGCAGTCCCATTCGGCGTCTGTCGGTCCCACCGATGTTGGTCCAGCGCTTCAGGTCGCCGGCGTTCTGGTACGTGAGGCCCGGGCGGTTGGCGATCCACGCCTTCTCGGACAAGCGGAGGCGGTTCTACAACCCTGGTGGGATGCCACCAATTCACCGGCGGAATTGCTGGTATTGAAGGCGACCATTCAACAAGGCCGTCATGAGTTTGGTCCGGCCCTCGTGACACTTGATGGCGCTCTTCGGCGCGATCCCCGTTCTGTGGGTGCATGGCTGACCAAGGCCACCATTCATACCGTTCGTGGAGAGTTCCCCGAGGCACGACGGGCCTGCCTGGTTCTTTCGCGACTCGCCGACCCGATGACGGCGTTGGTGGCGACCGCATCGGTGACCGGCATCAACGGAAGCCCGGGTGTGGCGCTGGACGCAATTGAGATTCAACTAGCTCAAGGCGGTCGCAGGATGGCCGTAGAGACCCTGGTCTGGGCGGAAACGGTTGCGGCGGAATTGGCTGAACGGGCCGGAAAAGATGAGTCCGCTGCCAAGCATTTTGATTACGCCCTTCGTTTGAGCCCGACCGACCCGTATGTGCTTTCGACTTGGGCTGACTTTCAAGTTTCTCGGGGCAATACGAGGGAGGTGATTGAACGACTTCGTGGGAAAACCCGATCCGACCCGGTGCTTCTGCGCTATGCAGAGGCCCTGAGCCTGGAATCCCGTCCCGCTCTTCAGGACGAGCGTGCCCGGGCGATCTCTGAATTGGGGGAGCGCATTGAGGCGATGCGTCGGCGGGGAAGTCGTGTCCACCTCCGGGAGGAAGCCCGCTATGAACTCCATTTGCGAAAGAACGCGGTCAAGACGTTGTCCCTGGCAGCGGCCAATTGGGAGGTTCAACGAGAGCCGGTCGATTGGCGGCTCTGGATCGAGAGCGCACGGGCGGCGGGCGATCGTGATTCCGAGGCACAAGCACTGAAGTGGGCGTCGGCGAACCACTACGAGGATGTCCGGTGGGGAACCATGCCCGGAGCCTATATTTCCGTCGCAACACCCATTTCGTCCCTACCAACCCCGCCGTGAACCGAATGCCTTCCATTCTTCGTCTGCTGCGGTACCTTGCGATGGCGGTGCTTCTGATGGGCGCTTTCGCCCTGGAAATGGCTCCCGTATCTGCCCACTCGTCAAGCGACGGATTCCTAACGCTGATTTCCACCAATGGTCGCGTCGATGTCCGCCTCGATCTCGCGGTCCGCGATTTGGATGTGATTCTCCCCATCGATGCGGATGGCGATGGAAACATTCGTTGGGGCGAACTCCGAAACGCAGAGGGTGCCCTGAAAGGCTACGTTGATAGCCGACTTCATTTGAGTGCGAATGGACGGAAATCAACGGTCGTCTGGCAACCCCTGAAATTAGCCCGTCACTCGGACGGTGTCTACGCCGTCTTGATCGGCGTGATCACGGACGACCATAATATGGATCCATTGTCTATCGACTACAATCTCTTGTTTCATGCGGACAGGGACCATCGTGGTTTGTTGAGTCTACAAGGTGCAGGGTCGTTGGAGCCTGAGAGCGCGGTTTTGAGTCCGTCTGAGCCCCACTTCGAATGGCAGCCCGGGACAGCGAAAGCCACCGGGGGCTGGACGCGGATGGTGG
The DNA here is from genome assembly GCA_903896505.1 of uncultured Verrucomicrobiota bacterium. Lineage (GTDB taxonomy): Bacteria > Verrucomicrobiota > Verrucomicrobiia > Limisphaerales > UBA9464 > CAILNN01. The sequence goes on from CAITXU010000221.1 coordinate 4,825, forward strand.
TGGAGGGGGTGCACCACATCTGGACTGGATACGATCACCTTTTGTTCCTCCTGGCCCTGTTGTTGCCGAGCGTTGCGGGACGAAACCCGGCGGGGGGCTGGAGTTGGGCCTCCAACTTTCGGGAAGTAATTGGGCGGGTGGTACGGTTGGTGACCGCCTTTACCGCAGCCCACTCCATCACGCTGGCGTTGGCCGCGTTTGGCTGGGCTCGACTCCCGTCGAGGGGGGTGGAATCGGTCATTGCCTTGAGTGTGGCCGCAGCTGCATTCAACAACGTTCGTCCGTTTTTCCGTCATCAGGCGGTCATGATGGCCTTTGGCTTCGGATTGATTCATGGCTTCGGCTTTGCCAGTGCTCTTTCGGAATTAAATCTGTCTGGGGGCGGGCTGTTACGGGGACTGGTCGGGTTCAACTGCGGAGTGGAACTGGGTCAATTGACGCTGGTGGCCTTGTTTTTGCCGCTCGCGTATGCGATCCGTCGGAGCTGGTGCTACCAGCGTGTGGCAGTGATGGGGGGATCAATCCTGATCCTGGGAGTGGCCAGTGGTTGGTTGGTCGAACGCAGCCTGGACCTGAAGTTCATGCCGTTTTGAGCGAGTGCCATCTGCCATCCGATGCTTGAGTTTCCAACGAGTAGACTCTTATCTTCTCGTTTCCCGGCGGATCAGCCGTGACAGATGCCTGCATGGGGCATTATTAAAGACCCCATGAATTCCATTCGAAACCGTCCAGGCAATGATGGCTTCTGATCAGCTGGGTGTTTCCGGCGCTGGAGGCGGGACAGGGCGACTCTCCGTATTCATCAGCTATGCCCGCGAGGATGGTGATATTGTCGATGCGCTCAATAACGCGCTGTCGTACGCATTTGGAGATGCGCTGGCGGTGTTTGTGGACCGGGTTTCATTGCAGCAAGGAGATGACCTTCGGGGGGCCATCAATGCGCATCTGGACCGTGCCGACGTTTTGATGGTCGTCAGTACAGGGGTGGAGCGTCCAAGTCACGATTGGGCGGGATACGAGCTGGGCTACTTTTCAGCCCGAAATGCGGCCCGGCAGGTCCCATTGGGAGAAATCAAAGGCTCCGTGATTATTTTTAGTGCACCGGGTACGAGCCCACGGCCCATGGAGGGGCGGCTGCATATCGAGCTGGACGCCGGGGACAATACCGCCTGGATTCGAGCGGGTGGTGAGCCGCCGCCGATCGGAGACGATCATCCCATTCTGGGTGTCTTTGCCCGTTTTCATGAGTATCTCCGGGGAAGCGAGTTGAGCCTCAATCTCAAGGAGAGCGGTCGAATCAAGAAAATCATCTCCGAGTTTGAGTGCAAGGTCGCCTCGGAGCTGATGCGCCGCCCGAAGGCTGTCTTCAAGCCGCTCAAACGCTTTGCCGTTCGCTATTCGTGTCCGGGTGGAAAGGCACAATCCCCGTCGCTTCCGGCGGACGCGGTCATCGAATTTTTCGGCGGGGGTTCCAAGGTGTTTGGTCTGGCCCCGGTACAGGAAGAACGGTCCATTCGTTGGGAAGAATTCTGTCGACTGGCCCGCTTTCACGAACTGGGCGTGTTCTGGTGCGGCACCATCGAACGCTTCGTGATGGAAGTCGGGGACAGGGGTAGCATCGAACTTGATACGGGTTCCGTCCTGCCCGCTCACGACAACCGTGAACTCTTCCGATTGATACCGACGACCTGCACACTATTTCATGATCACACGGTTGAAGTGTCCGTCTCATTGATCGAGGTTCTAAAACAGCCCGATGTCGGAAATGCCCAGACGACCCGGATACTCAAAGGACTAGGCATCATTTGCCGGTTTCGATTTCTCTTTCTTGAACCCGAAAGCAAATACAACGCGGTCAATTTCTCCATGGGCAATCCAATTCGAGTTCGGGAGTTGGCAAGGCAATTGGTTTCCGAGCTGGATTTCATGCTGGCCGAGACGTATCAGGCGGGACTGGACCAGCCGGCAAGCTGGGGGGCCTTGATCGATACCCCATCGTTGATTGCCATGGCACAAGAGTGGCAACCGCTCCGGTCCAGCATGACCGATTGTTGCCGCGAACTTTTGTCCGGTACGGCAGAAGCGGACGGAACTCAGAATGGCAGCCGTCTGGCCTCGACCTTGTCCGAAATCGAGAAGCGAATGCGCCCCCACAATAACCATTGTCTGAAGCTGCTGGCACAGCGGCTGTTGGAACACGCATCGTAGCCATCCTTGCCAGCAGAAGAGAATGATTCATTGTCAAATGATGAGTCATTCACGGGGCTTTGCATGGGTTCTGTTGTCAGGTTTTTTGATGGCTGGGATGGGGGCGGTGGGTGGTACCGAGCCACTGCCTGAACCGCCGGACTGGACCGCCTGGAAGGCGAAACGGTTGGAATCGGTCGCCGGAACGAATGGCTGGGCCACTTTGGTCGGGCTGTTTTGGCTTCCGGAGGGGACCTCGACCTTTGGCTCTAGTTCGTCCAACACCTTTGTCCTGCTTCCCCAACTGGCCCCGGCCAACATCGGATCGTTTGTTCGCTCAGGGACCAATGTCGAATTCATTGCCCAACCCGGGGTGGAGGTGACGACCAACCATTCGCGGGTGGAGCGTCTGAACCTTCGGTCCGATGATGCCGGAGCCTCACCCACGGTCGTGACGGTGGGGCAACTCCGGTTTTTCTTGATCCAGAGGGGCGAACGATTGGGGATTCGGGCCAAGAGTCCCCTGGCTCCGACGCGAGTCCACTTCCTGGGACTCGACTATTTTCCTTATCAACCGGACTGGCGGTTGGACGGTCAGTTTGAAGCCGTTCCCGCCGGCACCACAGTGCAAATCGCCGATGTGACGGGGGCGGTCAAAGCCGAGACGGTGGCGGGAGCGGTGACCTTCGAAGTCGGCGGGAAGCCCTACCGGCTTCTGGCTTTGGACGACGACGAGACTCACGACCTCTGGCTGATCTTCAAGGATGGAACGTCCGGACGAACCACCCACGGCGGTGGTCGATTCCTGCATGTGGCCAAGCCCGGGCCGGATGGACGTCTGACGGTCGATTTCAATTTTGCCTACAGTCCACCCTGCACGTACACACCGTTTGCCACCTGTCCGCTTCCACCCCGTGAGAACTACCTGACGCTGGCCGTTCCAGCGGGAGAGAAAAAATACCGGGGCGAAACCGAGTAAGGCTCGCTACGACAGGGCAGGGAGAGATAGGTCCGCAGATGGCGCAGATGGACGCAGATAAGGAGGAGGGCCGCGGGATGTTAGTGGCTTCCCCGGGAACCCGGGCGTCTCGCCCGGTGTCATCCTAGATTGTCGACGCCAAGGATGATGGGTTTCCAACTTCGAACGAAACCTCCGAGCTCCCAGGGTGGGCAGCGACTTGCCTTTACTGGGAGCCCGGGCGTCCCGCCCGGAATTGCTCGGGCACTCCCCGCCTTCAACCCGTTCGGTGAGAGACCTTTGCAACATTCTCCATTTCGGCATTGACTTTCACCGGATTCGATGAGAACTAATGAAAAATACTCCGAGAAGTTAACTTCTTGAGTCCCGACCCAATGAAGAGTCGCTTATACCCCCCCCCGAGAATCTTATCTAGATTAGTGACCTTGTGCGGTTGGTGGCTTGGGGTGTTCAGTTCGTTGGCCACGGACTACTTTGTGTCTACCACCGGTTATGAAGACGGTCTTTCGACCAATCATCCCGCCCAGTTTAGCGTGTCCATCCTCAATACCAACTGGCTGGGTTCGACCAACGCCAACCGGGCCAAATTGCACTTCACCCGGACAGGAAATCTGACCAATTCCCTCACGGTGTCCTTCCTTCTGCCAACCAATGGTCTGGCCAGTCCGGTGGACAATCGGAATTTAATCGCCACCTACGGAACTGGGGCGAACGGTGACTATTCCCTCATTGCGACGGGTGGGGCCTCCCTGGGGGCCATCACCCCTGGGGGCATC
>CAITXU010000222.1 GCA_903896505.1 uncultured Verrucomicrobiota bacterium
ATGGAAGTGATTGGACATGATGCAGTAAGTGAGCACCCGGACCCCGCAGAACCCGGCGTAAGCCTGCATCCAATGGACAAACTGATCCTTCTCATTGGGACCAAACGCCAGCCGCCGCTCCACCACCCGCGAAATGCAGTGGTAGTACGCTGCTCCCACACACGAATCCAACTTCAAGCGAGCCTGTCGCACTCGGGAACGGTACATGCGGTAGGTAAGATGTCAAACAGATGACCTGTCCCTTTGTATTTTGACTAAGCACGTATCAAGGCATTCTTGGTTATTCGAGGGCTTGGCGCATCCTTGCAAAGAAGTCTGCGTCCGAATCTTCGGGGACTAATTGATTGGCAGCGGCTTCGGCGTCCTCAATGCAATCTGGGGGAAGCTCCTTGAGAAAGGGGGATGGATGACAGGGTATCAGCTGTCCGTAGCGTCGCCGCGCACGGCAGTAGGTGATGCGTAGTTGCTGCTGAGCTCGCGTGATCGCCACGTAGAACAGGCGCCGTTCCTCATCCAGCGTGCCCTCCAATTTCGAGCGCGCGTGGGGAAGCAGACCATCCTCAAGCCCGACTACATGAACGTAGGGAAATTCGAGGCCCTTGGCGGCATGCATGGTGATCAGGGTCACAGCGTCGGCGGTGTCTTCGCGTTCATCCGCCCGGTCCTGGTCCAGTGAAAGATCGTCCAAAAAGGTGTTGAGCCGATCCATTGGGTTTATGCTGGATCGATAAACCAACGGTGCGGGTGGCCGTTTGGAGTTCGGCTTGAGGTCGGCTGGCGGGGGTGTAGTGGGCACCAGAACCTCGGTTGGTGGCGAACTGGTGGACGAAGCGCCGGGCGTCAACGGAACCACCGGACCATCTGCCGGGTCCAGTTCTCGAATCAGTTCGTGGAGATTTCGTATGCGATTGTCGGCGGCGTCCGGCGTCTTTTCGGTCCGGCGCAGGTCGGCCTCATAGGCGATGTCACGAAGCCAATCCTCGGCCCATCGGGCGAGACAAAGCGGCGACCGCTCATTCAACGGCGCGCGCGTGGTTTCTATCCAACGGACAAAGGTTCGCAGTGCTTCCGCAGTCCGTGGTTGGAGACTGGCCAGCACATCGGTGTGGCGCATGACTGCGAAGACAGGGGCACTGCGCTCCTGGCTGGCTGCCAGCAGGCGTTCCATGGTGACGTCGCTCAGTCCTCGCGCCGGTGTGTTGGCGATGCGGAGAAGCGACACATCGTCCTCTGGATTGACCAGAACCCGGAGGTAGGCCAGAAAATCCCGGATTTCCCGACGGTCAAAGAAGCTTTGTCCGCCTATCAGTCGGTAACGAATTTTTCGCTGCCGCAGTGCGGTTTCCAAAGGGCGGGCTTGAAGGTTGGTGCGGAAAAGGATGGCTTGGTCCCGCCAGGCCACCTTGTGGGCAAGGCGATCGTATTCAATCGTCTCCACAATGGTTTTGGATTCTTCCTCGTCCTGCTCGAAGGACTGAAGGCTGACCAAGGGCCCGTCGCCTTTTGAGGACCAGAGTTCCTTTCCTCGTCGCTTTGGATTGTTTCGAATGAGGGCGTTGGCGGTCTTCAAAATGGAATTCGTCGACCTATAATTCTGCTCGAGTTTGATGATTTTGACTTCCGGGAAGTGTTGCTCGAGTTCGGTCAAATTCGCTGACTCGGCTCCGCGCCATCCATAAATCGACTGATCATCGTCACCCACCACACAGAGGTTGCGGGTTTCGCGTGTCAGTGCATGGACCAATTCGAACTGGGCCGCATTGGTGTCCTGATACTCATCGACCATGACATACTGAAACCGCTCCCGGCAACGGGACAGTGCTTCCTCATTTTCCCGAAACAATCGGAGTGGAAGCAGCAGCAGATCGTCAAAATCCACGGCGTTGCAAGCCCGCAGGGCGGACTCGTATCGCCGGATGACATGTTCCGCCAGCGCCCGAACTTCCGGTTCAGAGAAAGCGTCGCGTTGCTTTCCTCCCTGCCGGAATCGACTGATCATTGACAGAATGGCCTGCGGGTCTGACTTGGGGTCCTTGGTGGAAATAGACGCCAAAATCTTTTTGATGGTGGCCAATTGATCTCCCTGATCGTAAATGACGAAATTTCGCTTGTAGCCGAGCTTTTCGATGTGCTCGCGGAGAATTCGCACGCCCAGGGAATGAAAGGTGCAAAGAAGGGGACGTCCTGCCTTTTCGCCCGAACTTGAATCCCGTTTGGGAATCAGTTCTTTGACGCGCTCGGCCATTTCGCGGGCGGCCTTGTTGGTAAAGGTTACCGCCAAAATCTGTTCACCGGGGATTCCACTTTGAATCAAGTGGGCGATTCGATGGGTAATGACGCGGGTCTTGCCGGTGCCGGCACCGGCCAAAATGAGGACTGGCCCGGAGCGGGTCATGACCGCCTGCCGCTGCTGCGGGTTGAGTGAATTCAGCGATACCACTGGGGATGGAAGTGTGCCCCTCCAGACCCATCCTGCAAGCCTTCCCTCGGCTCTAAAGAAGGCCAAGTCCGTCCACTTTGGGGACTCGGACGGAAACCATCCGGAATACCAAAGTCTACACGTCGCAGATTCGAACTCCTTGGCGGAGGGAAGCGAGAGCGTCCGACCGTTTGGGAATGAATTCCTGGGCGACAAATCCCTGATAACCGGTTTCAAGGATGGCCTTCATTATGGCCGGGTAGTTCAACTCCTGGGTGTCATCGATTTCATTGCGCCCGGGAACACCGCCAGTGTGGTAATGAGCGATGTATTCGTGGTTTTTGCGAATGGTGGCGATGACGTCACCCTCCATGATCTGCATGTGGTAGATGTCGTAGAGGAGCTTGAATCGGTCGGACCCGACCTTTTTGGCCAGTTGAACTCCCCAAGCCGTATGGTCGCACATGTAGTCGGGGTGATTCACCTTGGAATTCAGCAGTTCCATGACGGCTGTGACTCCATGTTTTTCGCAAATCCGTACGACCCGTTTCAATCCCTCGGCGCACACATCCAGCCCCTGCTCGTCAGAGATTCCGGCCCGATTTCCGGAGAAACAGATGATATTCTTGCATCCGATGGCTGCGACTTGAGGGGCGGCTTGTTCGAACCAGTCGACGATCTTGTCGTGGTTGGCTGCGCGATTGAGTCCTTCAGTAATACCGCCCGGAACGCCGCTGACCATGGCGCAAGTGAGGTCATATTTTCGAATCGTCGGAATTTCTTTTATTTCCAGGAGCTCAATGGAGCGTAATCCAATCGAAGCGGCACCTCGGGCCAGGTCTTCCAGCTGAATCTTTGGGTAGCACCATTTGCATACGGAATGGTGGATGCGCCCTTTAATATCACTCGCCGCTTCGGCGGCTTCGAGGCGTGGGCGCAGGGTGGCAGCGGCGAGGGCACCACCGACCGTGGTCAATGCGGAACGGCGAGATAATTTCATGGAGTGTGTGGGGAAGAAAACGTCCTCGGTCGCCGATGTGCAAGGTTAAAGCACCGGGCGTCTGGGTGGTTATTTCGGTCTCCACTGACGTTCCCTTGGAGGTACCTGCCACAAGTCGCATGTATACCAATCTACGGCGCTTCCGACCCAACTCGCCTCTCTTGCTAGGAAAAAAAGTGGCTCATAAATCGACAGCACCGGACGAAGGGATGGTTGACCGGAAATGACCTTCATGGCGGGTCCCACGCTGAGCAGGTAGATGAAGAACGGCAGGGTGAGAGCGATGCACTGGACCAATGCCCGTCGCCGTGGGTTGTGCGGGACCATTCCATGGGCCAATAGGGGCCGGAGCCGCGGACGTCAAGTCCCGGGAGCGGGGTCCCGTCCCGTGCTTGTTTACCATCTGCGGCACCGTAGGCTCTGGTCATGTCGTTGAGAGAAAACCTGGCGTCGGTCCGGGAACGGATTGAGCGGGCGTGCCAACGGGTGAACCGTGATCCCGCGTCCGTTGTTCTGATTGCGGTCAGCAAAAACCAGTCGGCGGATCGAATCGCCGAGGCTGTCGATTGCGGACTGACACTTTTCGGTGAAAACCGCGTCCAGGAAGCCAAAGCAAAAGTACCGCTTTGCTCCGGTCGCGCCCGGTGGCATTTCATTGGGCATTTACAGTCAAACAAGGCGCGGGATGCCGCATCGCTGTTTGATATGATTCAGAGCGTTGACAGTCTGGATTTGGGTTCCGAGCTACAAAAGCAGGCGGATAAACTGGCTCGGACTCTTCGTGTCCTGTTGGAGGTCAATGTGGCTGGTGAATCGTCCAAGTTCGGCTGGCATCCCGAAAAGGTGCTGACGGAGTTGCAGGCTTTCAACCGGTTGAGCCGCTTGGAATTGCACGGCTTGATGACGGTGGCCCCCTATTCCTCAGACCCGGAGAAAGTACGTCCCATTTTTCGGCGTCTTCGGGAACTGCGTGACCGCTGCGCCGACCAACTCGGAGCGCCGTTGCCTGAATTGAGCATGGGCATGAGCGGAGACTTGGAGGTTGCGATTGAAGAGGGAGCGACCATCGTTCGCGTCGGGACGGCCCTGTTTGGTCCAAGGGTTCGGCCCGTCGCGGCCGAGGAAGGGGCCTAGGCGATTGGATATGTTGCTGGGCCCTTTGGCATCCACTTCAACAGAAAGGCATTTGGTGAGCCAATCGAGACGACCGGAAGGCGGGAGTGTGAATTCGCGATTCCATCAAACCATACTGAAGCCGCTCGTTTGGATTCTATTTGCCTGGATCGCGATGGTCGCCGTCCAGGCTGCCGCCTTTTTTGTTTCCCCTCGCGGAAACGATGATGGATCAGGGGCCAGCCCTGCCGAAGCCTGGAGAACCATTGATCGGGTCAATCAACATATTCAGAAATACGGTCTCCGGGCAGGAGATTCCATTCGGTTCCGCGGAGGAGCCCGATTTATGGGGCATTTGGTTATCGATAGTTGCCTTGGGGGTAACGAATCCCAACCTGTCCTTATCTCGAGTTATGGACGAGGTCGAGCAACCCTTTTGTCGGCAAGTGAAACCGGAATTCTTGTTCGTGAAACCCCTTGGGTGACCGTCTCCAATTTAACCTTGGAGGCGTCCGAGGGGAACGATGGCGACGGTATTCGTTTTGACCGAAACCGGGAAGGTTCAACCCGGCTCGCTGGCCTGACCATTTGTGGCTGTAGCGTCACCGGCTTCGCCTGGCATGGGATCATGGTCGACGCTCTTCAGCATACCAATGGTTTCGAGAAGATCCGAATCGAAGATTGCGTTGCCCGCAAGAATCGCCATGCCGGAATCATGGTTTATGGCGGGAATCCGACCGGGCGAATTGGGCATCCGCACTCCGATGTGGTCATTCGTCGTTGCCTGGCGGCGGATAACCCGGGGGACCCAGACCTGTTGCAGCACCACTCCGGTAGCGGAATTTTTGTGGACGGGGTGGATTCGGGTGAGGTGACCGACTGCGTTGCGGCATGCAACGGTGCTGAGTGTCGCAGCGATCGCGGTGGCCCAGTCGGCATCTGGGCGCATGCGTCCCGTCGCATCGTCATCGCTCGCTGTGAATCCTTCGGGAACCAGTCTTCGCTGCGGGATGGCGGAGGATTTGACCTGGATGGCGGTTGTGAGGACTCGGTTATGAGGGGAAATTTCTCCCATGACAATCATGGCCCCGGATTTCTGGTATATACCTATCAGGGGGCCCCGTATTCGGACAGGGGATGTCGGGTCATGGAAAACATTTCAATCCATGACGGTCAACGTGGAACCGGCTATGCCGGGATTCAGATTGGCGCAGAAGGTGGATGCCTGATTTCGGACTTGGAAGTGTCACGCAATACCGTGATCGCCCCGGCTGGGTCGGTGGGTGCCATGCGAATCTCAGGTCATAACATCCATGCCAACGTCAGGAGCAATCTGGTGGTTGCGCCTGATCACGGAGTTCTGGTGGCGGTTTCAGGGTACAAGCACAACATTTTGTTTGAAGGGAACCGGTATTGGCGAACTGACGGAGTTCCAGTTTTTCTGGTGGATTCTCAGTGGCCGGTTTCCTCCCTGGAACTGTGGAAGAATTCCACGGGGCCTGAGACAAGATTTTCGGCTCGAAGCGAGGTGGTTGTGAATCCAAAACTCAAGGGACTCGCTGAATGGTCGATTCGCTACCGGGATCGCGAGCCCCGCTGGCCGAAGCTGAGTCACCTACTGGAAGCCGGCATCGGTGCCCCGGTGCTTCGACCGTGACCTGATGCTCATTTCCATCCGGGGTTGGTTACTCTGACAGTCCCAAGTTCGACCTGGATTGAAACCAAGCTTGTCCCTGGAGCTTCAAACGGTTTCGCTCATGGCTCAGCCCATGCCTTGGTCCCAAGTCTACGATCCTTTTTCGAATCCAGCCCTTTCGACCGCCGTCGCGGCATTGCCGGTGGTGGCCCTCCTCGGTTTGCTCGCATCTGGTCGCGTCCGAGCCTGGTGGGCCGCCCTCCTGGGACTGGGTGTCGCGGGTGCTGTGGCAATTCTGGGCTTTGGGATGCCGGGAGGGATGGCCTTGGGAGCGGTGGGATACGGTGCAGCCTACGCGTTGTTTCCTGTCGGTTGGATCATAGTCAATGTGTTGTTCCTTCATCGCCTGACCGTTATTTCAGGGCGGTTCAATGAACTACGTTTGCAGTTGGCTAGTTTGGTGCCTGACCCTCGGGTTCAGGTCATTTTAATTGCTTTTGGGTTTGGTGCCTTTGTCGAGGGCGCGGCCGGGTTTGGAGCCCCGGTGGCCATTACCGCTGCGCTGCTCTTGCAGTTGGGCTTTGCTCCACTTCAGGCAAGTGGCCTGGCGCTCATTGCCAATACGGCACCTGTCGCCTTCGGAAGCCTGGGGATTCCTTTGATCACTCTGCAGCAGGTCACGGGACTCGATTTGCATGGGCTTTCCGCCATGGCTGGGCGGCAGCTGCCGCTCTTTTCCGCCTTGATTCCCGCCTGGATCGTGGCGGTCTACGGCGGTTGGAACGCTTTGCGTTCGGTATGGCCAATCGCTGCGGCTGCGGGAATCAGTTTCGGGGTGGTCCAGTGGGCCGTGAGTAATTTTCACGGTCCATGGCTGGTCGACGCCATTGCTGCTTTGGCGAGTCTGGGGGCCACGTTACTGGCCTATCGATGGTTTCCTGCGCCAGGTGATTCGCTGATGTCCGCAAAGCCTTCTGGCGGCTCGATGGGTGCACGCCGGGACTGGTCGTGGAAACCGTGGTGGCCCTGGATTATTTTGATGGTCTTTATTTTTCTTTGGGGGATTCCAGCGATAAAAAAGGGGTTGGATCAGATCGCAAGCACCTCGGTGGAAATCCCCGGACTGCACCTGCAACGGATGCCACCGGTTGTTAGTCAACCTCGGACGGAAAGCGTCCAATTCAAGATCAATTGGCTTTCTGCGACCGGCTCCGGAGTTTTACTTGCCGGTATGATTGCTGGTTGGGCCATGGGACTTCGGACGGGGTTGATTGTTCGAACCTGGCTGAGAACCTGGTACGAAATGAGATTTCCGCTGCTGACGATCGCGGGCATGCTGGCGCTGGGGAATCTCACTAAATATTCGGGAGCGGATGCCACCCTCGGACTTACTTTGGCCTGAACCGGGCCGTTTTACCCGTTCTTTGGTACGCTTTTGGGATGGTTGGGCGTGGCCCTGACCGGTTCGGACACCGCAGCAAATGTCCTGTTCGGTTCCCTGCAGCAGGTGACCGCCAATCAACTTGGGATTAGCCCTTACCTGATGACAGCAGCCAATTCCACGGGAGGAGTCATGGGCAAAATGATCGATGCCCAAAGCATCGTGGTGGCGGGCGCAGCGACGGGTTCCCATGGAGGCGAAGGAAAGATTCTGCGGTACGTTTTTCCCCACTCCATCGCCCTGGCCATCTTAATGGGACTTTGGGTGGCTGCGCTGGCCAGCTTTGAATGTCTGTCGTTTTTGGTGATCAGGTAGCGGGATTTTATTTCCCTTGTTCAAGCACGCGGAATCGGCGACCGAAATGGTCCGGATGGGTCAGCGCCTGGAATTGGCGGACCCGGGTTGAATCCCAGGCCGGAAAAGCCGAGCCAACTTGCGGCAAGGTTTGCTCCATTTGTCGGGTCAGCCACAAGCGTTGGCTGCCCGAAAAAAATGTTGTCAGGCCATTCGCCTCGCCCGCCCGTTGAATTCTATCGAAGTCGACGTGCGCGGTAAGGTCTTGTTCGCCGGGATTTTCCAACAGGAGATCTCCCACCTGATGCCGTAGGTAGGTGCGCAAGGTTCCCCGGTCCCGTTGTGGGGCCAGAAACTCCTCACTTTCCAGGCCGTAGTCCATGGTCAAAAGGCGCCCGACCCGAAGCAGGCGGGCCGCTGAACTCCACCAGGTGGTTGCCATCGGGCAAATCTCGGTGACAAATCCGTCTGGGAGGACCTCTGCAAGATCATCCGGAATCTGCGGATACAGCCTGGAATCGATGGGAAGCCAGTCGGAAGGGAGCATCCGCCATTCGAAACCGTGGCTGGATTCCGCAACCCCAAAGACCTGCCATTCCTTTCGGTCGCGGCTCCAGGCTAATCGGTGAACCGGGAAGGCATCCAACAGTTCATTGGAATAGAAAATCCCGGAAATTCCATCGGGAAATGATTGGGCCAGTTGGTCGAGATCATGGACCCAATGCACTTTGGGCAAAAACTCCTTGAGGGTTTGTTCCTGCCATCGTCGACGGTCTTTTGACGGTTCGATCAACCAAAGGTCCGGACCATGTTGCGGCTGCCATTTCTGAAGATGGCCTAGAATATCAGCGGCGAGACGTCCATCGTGGGCACCGGACTCGACCAGCACCAAGGGCAGATTCAATTCGGCGGAGAGTCTTCCAAAATAACTCCCCAGCAATTCACCCAGCAGGGGACCCACCCGGACACTGGTGTAAAAATCTCCGTCGATTCCCACCCGCTTCGGTTCGCGCTCGTAATAGCCAAGGCCAGGAGCATAGAGCGCAAGCTCCATGAACCGTTGAAAGGGAATGGCTCCTTGGGCGGTCCGAATCTCCTGACGGATGCGTTCGTTTAGAGGCGATTGTATGTAAAGCTCAGACATGTTGTCATCGGTGCCTATGGGAACCTGGTATTTGTCCAGCCGACAACTTTTCCTCACGGCTTTTCTTGTCGCCGGTTTGCTCGAGTCCTCCGTATCGGCCCAGTCGGGTGTTGTTTACCCGCGCGGGACAAACCTGACGTCAATTTGGGTGTTGCCGGGTGCGAACTTTGGGTCGGCGGCGGAGCATGTCATGGCGGCCACGTTGCAAGGGTGGGTGGCCCGACAATCGTCCGAGCAAATCTACCTCGACGCTGGAACCGGCTATTCGATCTGGAAGAATCATCTGCACCAAAAATACGGGTTCCCAATGGTGACCGCCACCAGCCCGTGGAGTCTGCTTCGCCACTTTAAAAGTCAGGTCGACGGCTACGTTCTCTACGATTCGACACATCATGTGGACTCGATCAATGCGGCCACGTCGATGGCGGGACTGCTTCGAGCAGTGGCGGTCGACCAATCGATAGAGGCTCAGGTTCGCGCCGCTGGTCTGACCAACCGGCTCTGGGATGCCCGGGTGGATACCCCGCAGACCATTTGGTCGAATGGCTTTAGACGATTCAATCCACAAGTGGTGGTTGAGCAACGCCCGACCATTAGCGCCAATCTGCGCGATTATGCCACGTTGGCTGGAGCTTTCACCTTTTTCGATGGGAATAGCCCTTTCCGGAGCCAGGTGATGGCTGGGGTTCAATCAGATGGTGCTTGCTTGGGTTGGGGAGATGCCAGCCAGGGTGAAAACGTCTTTGTCAGTGATGGCTCGCGCCATGGGGTTCATACCGTTGCGGCAGACTATGCCATGAATCTGTCAACCCTCAGCAGTGTTCGGGATGATAGTCTGGCCCAAGCCAATCAACCCGTGCCCCTGAATGAGGATGGGATTCATCAGGTGGCATTTCTGGTGACCGACGGAGACAATGTCCAATGGGCTTTGGGCGGATTCCCCGGCTATTTCAGTCACCCGCTTCGCGGAACCTTTGACCTGGGTTGGGCGCTGCCACCAGCCTTGGCTGACCTTGCCCCATCGGCTTTGCGGTGGTTTTTCGATAAGGCCTCTTCCGGTCGCCACCACGACCACTTTGTCGCCGGTGTCAGCGGTAATGGCTATTTCTATCCGAGTCAGTTTCCGCCATCCGCGTTGGCGGTCCAAGTCGGAAATTTAGGACCATTGTTGGACCGGGCTGATCTGGGAATTGTCCAAATTCTCGATTTCAATTCCTACGGTAGGATGGACCTGTGGAACACCTACTTTTCTCAACCGAATATTGAGGCGCTATTCTATTTGGAATATGCCCCTTACAACGGGGCTCACGGGGCCGTTTCGTTTGCCACGAATGGAAACCCGGTGATCGCCGCTCGTGACCTGATGTGGCCGGGACTCGAGGACGGACCGCAATTGATTCAACGCCTGAATTCCTATCCTCGGGACCCGACCAGCCCCGAAGCGTATAGTCTGGTTCCCGTCCTGGTTTGGGGAGAAACCGTGGCCTCAATGGCTCAGGTAGTCAGCAATTTGGTACCCCAAGTGCGCGTGGTCACACCCGACACCTTGGTGCGCCAAATTCGCGGACGTGTTAGCCGCAATCTCAAGTATCCGTTCTCGTTGGGGCTGCAGGGGTGGGCCGGTGGCACTTCGGGGAAGGCCTTTGACAAGGCCCTTTGGACATCAACCGGGGGATTTCCTGGAGGAGGTTTGCAATTGGACGGCTCCGACTTGGGACATCCGGACAACCAGCCGAATGCATGGTTCAGTCGACAAATCACCCTGCCTTCGAATGTGACCGATCTTTCATTCAATACGATGGCCAATAACGATGGCCAGTTGCGAGTCCGCTTGGATGACGGAATGGGGCACAGGGTGACGCTGCTCGATTGGGAGAAGTTGCCGCAGCCCAATGTTTGGGTACGCCGAACGGTTTCGCTTCGGATTTACGCCGGGAAAACGGTGACACTATGGATTGAACAAAACGATGGAGGAAAGGGGAGTGGAGAATATCGTTACTTGGATAACTTGACGGTCAATTCCGACAATATTCCGGTATTCAAGCCAATGCCCCCAAAACTCCTGAGCATTGCCTGTACGTCGGGAGTTGAGATTGTGTGGAGGGACAATGATGTTGGGGAGAGTGGCTTTCGGTTGGAACGAAGGCTGGGACTCAGCGGCGCTTGGGCTGCTCTTGCCGAACTTGGGACCAATGTGACTCGGTATGTCGATTCAACCGTGGCGGCAGGGAACGTCTATCAATATCGGGTCAGGTCATGGAACGCGTCAGGGGCCAGTGAGGCTTCCCAGCCACGTTCAGTAACGGTTCCACCTGGACCCAAGCTAACGGTGGGTATTTCTGCCGGGAAATTGGGCTTGGAATGGCCAACCTCCTCCATTCCGTCGGCGCTATGGGGCAGTTCAGCACTGGGGTCACCCGTAACTTGGACTGCTGTGCGAACATCTCCAGCGGTTTCTAATGATCAATGGGTGGTTCACTTGCCGTTGGATGCCTCTGGTCACTTCTATCAACTGCGTTGAGGCTGGTTATTAATCGAAAGCCCTACTGGCTCCATCCTCAGGTCTCTCAAGCCGAAGATGTCTGTCTCTGCGAGGAACTTAAGCCGCCTCGCCCCATCCTTACGCTTGGGTCCAAATCGCTGGCGATGGTCCTCAAACACCTGATTCACCCATCCCCGACTCCCAATCACCGCTCCATCGGTGAAGTACCGCACCCGACACCGCACATAATCCCCCCATCCCAACTTCCCCTTCTGGGCAAACACTTCCTGGACCTTCTCCGGTGAGATTCCCGCCCGAATGGCTGGTCCATCCGGTCCCTGAACCCCCTCGGTCATCCCTTCTCCAAACACCCACAACCGATACCGGGCCATCGCCTCAGTGAGATTGCGGTCTTCCCGATTACCGGAGTCAATACTGCCCCGAATCCCCTCCTTGGCCATCCGCACCCCTGCCACCGCAGCGGCATACCCACTCCAGCGATACTCCTTGGGGTCATCAGTCAATCGGGCTCGAATCGTATTGAGGTCA
>CAITXU010000223.1 GCA_903896505.1 uncultured Verrucomicrobiota bacterium
CAATTTAACGGTTCAGGCCGGAGAATTTGTTGCCGTCATGGGCGCGAGCGGTTCGGGCAAGAGCACGTTGATGAACACCATCGGGTGCCTCGATAGGCCCACATCGGGGACCTACCTGCTCGACGGTGTGGACGTGGGCCGACTCCAGCGGGATCAACTGGCCGACCTGAGAAATCAAAAGATCGGTTTCGTCTTCCAGGGCTTCAATTTGTTGTCACGGACCAGTGCCTCCGAGAACGTTGAACTACCCATGTTGTACCGCCGTCCGGCAGTGCCGGCTTCGGAACAGCGACGGCGAGCGCTGGAATCGCTCACCAAAGTGGGTCTGGGCCAGCGCGGCGACCACACTCCCAATCAACTTTCCGGTGGCCAGCAGCAGCGCGTGGCCATTGCCCGAGCCTTGGTGAATACTCCTAAACTCCTCCTGGCGGACGAACCGACGGGCAATCTCGATTCTCGAACCAGCATCGAGATCATGGGAATATTTCAGGAACTCAATCGAAGCGGGATGACCATCGTCATGGTGACTCATGAGCTCGATGTCGCCCGCTATGCCAAACGCATGGTGGTCATGCGTGACGGTAGAATTGTGACGGACCAGGCCGTCGAAGGGATGAGTTCCGCCCAGGAGGAACTGGCTCGCCTCGATGCCGAGCAAAAAGCCGTGAATCTCGCCCCATGATCATCCTCGCTTCCATTCGACTGGCGCTCCGAGCTTTGCGCCGGAATCTGCTGCGCACGCTGTTGACGATGCTGGGTATCATCATTGGTGTGGCGGCGGTGATTTCGGTGGTCAGCATCGGGAACGGTGCCAAGAAGCAGGTCGAGGCACAAATCGCCACGCTCGGCCAAAACGTTATTCTGGTTCTTTCCGGTAATGTGTCCCGGGGCGGCTTCTCCATGGGATTTGGAACAGCAGGAACGTTGACTCAACCGGACCTCGAAGCGATTCGGAAAGAGGTCGAGGGAGTGGAAGGGGCCAGCCCTGAGGTCCGGGTCTTTTCCCAGCTCGCCTATGGAAATCAGAACGCCAATGTTCAGGTTTCGGGAGTCAGCGCCGATTACTTGAGCATTCGAGCCTGGCCTCTCAAGTCGGGTGAGAATTTTACCGAGCAGGATGTCCGGGGTGCCACCAAGGTGGCGATCATCGGACAAACTACAAAGAAAACGCTCTTCGGCGACCAAGATGCGGTGGGGCAATCCATTCGTATCAAGAACGCCCCATTCACCATCGTCGGCGAGCTCGCCCCGAAGGGAATGAACATGATGGGATCGGATCAGGACGACATCGTTCTGGTGCCGTTCTCGAGCGCGCTCAAGCGACTCGCGGGTGGAACGAGCTTCCGAAGCATCTCCGTCCAGGCGTCGGATGCCAAATTGGTCCCGGGAGTGCAACACGATCTCGATGACCTCCTTCGTCAACGCCACAAGATTCAAGATGGTCGTGATCCCGACTTTTTGATTCGAACCCAGCAGGAAATCTCTAACGTGGCCACTTCAACTTCGCGGGTGCTGACCGTCCTTCTGGGCTCGGTTGCCGGCGTCTCTCTCGTCGTTGGAGGCATTGGCATCATGAACATCATGCTGGTCAGCGTGACCGAGCGAACCCGCGAGATTGGAGTTCGCCTGGCCATTGGTGCACGCACCCGCGATATCATGATGCAGTTTCTTTTCGAGGCCATCGCACTTTCCGTCATCGGGGGAATTATTGGGATTGGCCTGGGAGCCTGGATTTCGGGCCGCCTGTCGGGGGTGATGGGAAGCCCCACGGTTGTGGCCGCCAACTCCATTCTCATCGCCTTCGGCTCGTCGGCACTCATCGGAATTGTTTTCGGCTATTTCCCGGCGTTGAAAGCGGCGCGTCTCGATCCGATTGAGGCTCTGAGGTTCGAATAAACTCCAAGCAAGGTGCAACAATCGTTGGGACGGACTTGGCTGAAGGGACGGAAGGTGGTAAGCGTCCTTTCGGCATGCGAATCAAGAATTGGATGCAGGTTTTCCTCGGGGTCTGCTGGTCACTGGCACAGACAGGAGCCGTTTGCGGGTTGTTGTCCGCTGCGCCCGCCGCGTCAGGTCTGGTTCGCACCGTTTCTTTCAGAACAGCCGCCGACCTTGCAGTCACTGATAACGTTTGGTTATTCGTCCCGGCGGGTGAACCGGCAACTCCTTTTGTCCCAGTCGGCGCTTTTAAGTCCACCTGGACGGGTAGTCTGGTCGCCGACCTCCGGGCCGATTTCAACTTCCATGTCGAGGCCAACGGGCCTTTCAAGCTGAGCGTCAACGAAGTCGTTGTTTTGGAATCGGACGGTAAGTCCGCGGAGGCGGTCTCAAGCAAGGCCGTACGCCTGAACAAGGGGGGCCAACCGGTTGGTGGCAGAATTTGCCGGTCCGGCTTCGGGCGATGCCTTTGTCCGTCTGTTTTGGTCCAACAAGGAAACGCCCTATAACCCCATCCCCAATGCCCAATTGCAGCATGCGGAATCACCTGAACTGGCCGCGTCGCTTCTGGTTCATGAGGGGCGGGATTTGTTTGTTGAATTTCGTTGCGCCAAATGCCACAGCACGTCGGGCACCATGCCCGAACTGGCCATGGATGCCCCGGCGTTCGCGGGAATCGGGAGTCGTCGACGTTTTGATTGGCTGGCGCGTTGGATTGACGACCCCGCCAGCCTCCGTCCCGGTGCCCACATGCCCAAGCTATTTCAGGGGGAGGGAGCAAAGGAAAAGGCCGAAGCTGTGGCTGCCTACCTGGCGTCCCTGACCGCTCCGGCGGTACCGGCTCCCGTTGCTGGGGATATCGAGGCGGGAAAAGTCTTGTACGAAAAGTTTCACTGCGTCGCCTGTCACGTTCCTCCGGATGGAGGCGATGCTGAACCTGGGAAAATCTCTCAGAAGCTCGTTCGCTCGAAATTCTCACCGGGAGCTCTGGTGAGCTTTCTGCAAAACCCAGCCGAGCACTATGCCTGGATTCGGATGCCCAATTTTCGACTGAATCAGAATGAAGCCTCTTCCCTCGCGGCCTATCTGGAATCGGCAGGGGAAGCTCCCGCTGAACGTCAGGCACCGATTGACTCCGCCGTCGTTCAACGGGGAAGGGAACTGCTTGAATCGGTCGGATGTCTCCAATGTCATTCTGCGAACCCGTCGAAGCCTTTCGCCACCAGGGCCCTTGCCGACTTGGGGTCCGACGTGTGGGCTCGTGGGTGCCTGGCTGAGACTCCAGGAACAGATTCAAAATCACCGGTCTTCGCTTTGACCGCCGATCAGCGCGCCGCATTGAAAGCGTTTGCCGCCACCGATCGTTCATCCCTTGCCCGCTCGACAGACGCCGACTTCCTAGACCGTCATTCGCGCCATCTACAATGTCGCGAATGCCACGGCAAATTTGAAGGCTTTCCCACCTGGGACCTGCTCCCGGGAAAACTACAGCCGGAATGGGCGGCCCGGTTCATTGGCGGCAAGGAATCGTGGAAGCCACGCCCCTGGCTGGAACCGCGGATGCCCGCCTTTGCGGCTTATGCCGAGCATCTGGGCCGAGGATTGGCCACCATCGCAGGGTTGCCACCCACCGCTTCCCCTGATCCTGCTCCGGCGGATTCGGCGGAACTGGCCAAAATCGGCCAAAAACTGGCCGGTCCCAACGGCGGCTTCACGTGTGTGAGCTGTCACGGAATTGGGGATTTTGCAGCCACCCAGGTTTTTGAAGCTCCTGGAATCAACCTGGCCCACAGCGGCGGGCGCCTTCAGAAGTCGTATTTCAAGCGCTGGCTGCGTTCGCCCCTCTCGGTGGACCCGTCCACCAAGATGCCGGTGTACTTTGACGATGAAGGAAAGAGTCCGTTGGCCGATGTTCTGGAGGGTGACGGTCCGAAGACCATCGGGGCCATTTGGGAATACCTGCGCCTCCGAGAAAAGATGCCCAAGCCGGAGTGAGGGTTGTCCGCAGATGGACGCAGATTTACGCAGATGAAAGAGGGAAATTCAGACGAGCATTTTCCAATTAACTGCCTTTATTTCCATTATTATGATTAAAATGTAACCTATTGAATCACAATTACATCGGTAGGGCGAGGCTCCTGCCGAGCCGCGGCGGTCCGAACCACCTCCGCGCAGCAAGTTATATCTAGCCTGACCCCGAAGCACCCCACCCGTGGTGCTCCGGGGTCAGGCCAGATGTAACTGAATCGGAATCGCCTGGCGGGCGTGGCGCAGATGGCCTGCGGCTTGGACCGGTGCACGTCTGCCCCATCCCCCAATCCTTCTTTCTCTGTGTCCTTTGCGTCCTCTGTGGTTCAAACTCCTGACCGTGGGCAAGAGTCGAACCAAAGAGGGCTCAAAGAGCTCAGAGAACCGGTCGATTTCAAGGGCGTTTGCTGGAATCGCCAAGGCGGTTCGAACGGCGCAAATTTCGTACAGGCTGAGCCAATAGGCCGTCCGCAGGACCGGAGTCGATAGGGCGTCCGTAGGACAAAAAACCGGCCACGGGGGAAAACCCGCGGCCGGTTTGACAGGGAGCGGGTCAATTACGGCTGAGCAACGCGATAGAAGGACTTGGCACCGGTGTAGGTGACCGTCCAGGGGCTGGTCGCGTTCGGCACAGTCGTCCAGGGGCCCTTCAAGGCCGCTGCGGATTGGAGGACAAATCCCGGAGGAGCCGTCCAGCTCAGGCTCAGACCACCGTTCACCGTGTTCACGTTCACGTGAGCCAGCGCGGCAGGGGCGGGAGGAGCCAGGGGATTGGCGAAGTCGACCCAGACGAAGTTGAAGTCGCAGTCACGAAGCGGTGTGTCGCCGAGATTGCCAGGGCCTCCGCTGGATTGGATGTAACGCGATTCGATGACGAATGAGTTCTTGGGAGCGTTGGTGGCTCCGTATTCATACGACAGAAAGCAGGTATCCACCACATTGCTGCCGCCGAACGAAAGGTATCCGGAATTCTGCAGCATCAGCATGCCGTCCTTCCCGGTTTTGCCGGGAATGGTCAGGGCATAACGTCCGGCGCTCAAGCGCACCAGGGTGTGTTCGCCGACCGACTTGTAGGCAGTGGCATCGGAACCTTTGACACGTGCGGCGTTCAAGTTCTGAGAATTAAACGGAACATAGACAAAGGAGAACTTGGAGGTACCGTCCGCACCATTTTTTTCAGCATATTGCGTGGGATCATCCTTGCTTTCCTCGACACCGCGAATGGCGACAAGCCAACCGGAACCATCGGGCTTCGGGGCATTGTTGGCAAAGCTTCCGCGAAGATTGCCGCCTTCTTCGTTGGCAATGGTGAACAATAAGCCGTCAGTCAAAGAATTGACGCCAGGCAAATGGAGGTCGGCCAAGCCACCGTAGGTGGGTGTGGAATCCAGGGGGAGCCATGTCAGGACATTCACCTGATAGGGATAACCCGAACTCACGGGGCCGTTGACCGCAGTGCCGCTGAACAATCCATAGCCATTTCCACGATGCCAGTGCTGGGAGGGAGCCCAATCGGTGTTGTCGGGGTTATAATCCGATTTGACGCTGGCGAAATAGCCGGCAGCCCAGCCCTGCTGGTAGGGGAACCAGGCCGTGGAATGGCTGATGGCACAGCGTTGCAGGTTGCCGAGATTGCTGGCGGGATCGGTTCCGGGACCGGTCACGAGCTTGGTCACCCGGGTGTAGAACTGGGCACTCTTAAATTCACCGCTCAACATGTCGTAGCCCTTGGCCGTAGCACCATCGTCGAGCTGGACGTAGGTGGTCGCATGGAACGCCGGGGCACCGTCATTCCAGTCGGCACCATTGCGCGCCACCACGGAGTAGACAAAGCCATAAACGGGGTTCGGGAAATAGGCCTGGCTGGCAGGCACCGTCGGGTCCCCAGTGCCATACCGCTGGCGGAGGGGATTGGTGTATGGTCCGAGATTGTTGGTGGAAGCAATGGGGTCTCGGGGGCTGATCAGAAAATCGAGCGCACCGGCCTGATAGCGGGCGGTCGAGACACCCGGAGTCGTTTCCTCGCCGTTGATGGCCAGAAGCACGTCGCGGGATACCGATCCAAAGCCGCCACTATTCCAGATGATTTGGGTCGGTGTGGTGGTATCGCCGGCGGCAAAGCCGATGCCATCGTCCGGCAAGGTCATCTGCCAATTGGCAGCAATCACGCTCGCGGTCGGATAGACACCGGGTCCTTGATTGGTCGGGACGGGGACGCCACCCAGCGTAGGAATGCTGGGATGTTCGGTGGGGCCGTACGCCGCATAAGTCGAGGTAACGATGTTTTCGCTGTTTAGATCATTATTGTGCGCCACCGTGCTCAATCCCACATATAGCGTCGGCGGGAAGTTCGTTCCGCCCGGAGTGGAGATGACGAGATTCCAGCCATTGGTTCCAAAATTACCGGCAGCCGGGTTGGTATTCGCAAAATAGGTGAGGAACCGGTTGCCCTGGCGTTGAATGCGTAGCCAAAGGTCCGGATAGGTCGAATAGTAATTGTCCGTGGTATCGCCACCGTATTTTGCCTGAACGCCCGGAATATCGTCACTCCCGGCTCCCGGGAAAAAGCGTCCAACACTTTCAATTTGACCATGCCGGGTCGAATCCGTATCCGACGGATTATTGGGATCCGCATCCGTCGGCAGAGCATTGATCTGGAGGTTGGGCGAACCAGGAGTCAAATCGGACCGAACCATGAGCGACGCCTTGGGAGAACCCTGTCCCCTCGGATCTGTCGCAAAAAGATTGATGACGCGGACCTTGATATCAAAATCGCCAGTCAGTTGCTGATAGGCGAAGGTGAAGGAGTCCGGGTTATCGTAGGTGTCGCCACCGCCAGCGGTGATCGAGATGGATTTGTCGGCGTTGGTGACCACCACCGGGGGGATGGGGTTGTTGATGTTGACGAGTGTCAGGCCGAATGGCTTGTCGGGATAGGTGACGAGGTCCTGCGCCCAGGCTGTTCCCGCCAACATCAGACCCGAAGCCAAGAGGCTCCCGGCGATGCGGTTGAATGGTTTCATGGATGTCCTTTGTTTCAATTTCTAGCTAACCAAACGAGTTTAACGTTAAAATGGAGATGATTTCGACTTGAATCGCCACCCCCTTTTCGAGGAGGACATTGAAGCAGAAAACCAACCCCATGTCGGTTTCAATCTTTACCACAGTGGATGTCAGCCGGAGGTTACGGTTGGGAGACAACCGGGACAGTCCGGCCTTTGTCTGGTACGAGATGTCCGTTTTGGGCTGTCAACCGCCCCCAAGCTGACCTTTCCCTTGCAAGTCGCTCGAATCAGCCTTCATTGCCTTCACGTGCCAAATGGAACTTAGGGAATGGGCAGTCCAGATCGTTCAGGCCACCTCTATGGAGGAAAAACTGGTCGATCCTGGCGATTGGACGGATGAGAATCCAGGGAAGGCAATGGCCTCGCCGGACCGACCCGGTCGTCCGGAGTGCTTGGTTTTCAAGGGTGTCGACCAATCGGACTCTGGCTTTCCTGGACTCCATCGAATTGAAAATGATCTCGACCGGGGACGGTTGCTTCACTTTTTTGCCAATCACGAACTTCTGGCCACCGAATTGATGGCGTTGGTGTTGGTGCGATTTCCCGAGGCACCTGCAGCCTTCAGGGCCGGGGTGGCAAGGACTCTTCGGGACGAACAACAACACACCGCCTGGTACATCGCCCGGATGCGGGAGTTGGGCATCCAGTTCGGCGAATTGCCCGTCAGCGGTTATTTCTGGAGGTCGGTGGCCTCCATGGAAACTCCACTGGATTTTGTCTCCCGCCTGAGTCTCACGTTTGAGCAGGCCAATCTCGACTACTGCCGTCAATTTGCGGGCCTTTTCTCAAACGTCGGAGACACCGCCAGCGCCAGTATTCTGGACCGCATCTACAAAGATGAAATCGCCCACGTGGCTCACGGACTCAAATGGTTCCGAAGATGGAAAAGGGCAGGGGAAACCGATTGGGATGCCTTTTGTCGTCAATTGAGGTTTCCGCTCTCACCCGCCCGGGCCAAAGGGGTCCATTTCAATTCCGACGGACGGCGCGCTGCTGGCCTGAGCGCCGAATTCATTGATGCGTTGAAGGTGTCAGCCCAATCCAAGGGGCGCACACCAACGGTCTGGTGGTTCAACCCGTTTGCCGAAGGATACATCCGATTGGGGAATGCATTCACACCCGGCAAACGGCAAGCGGCGCTGCTTCGGGATTTGTCGGCTTTGCCCCAGTTTCTTGCCCGCTCGGGGGACATCGTCCTGACGCCAAAGATACCATCGAACCAGTTCCTCGCCCAGCTGGCGGAGGCTGGATTTGACCTGCCGGAATGGGTGGAGGCTGATACTTCCCGGACCGGCCCCATCCCCGAACTGGCCGGGCGAAAGCTCGGTGGACTCCGCCCGTGGGCTTGGTCCCCCGAAAGCCTGGCGCTCATGGAACCGTTGGTCCCGCAGGTGACTGACACGTCTCGCGCCGCACCTCCTTCACCCGAAAAATTTTACCCACTTTTTGCAAAATCATGGAGTACACAATTGCTGAGACGGTTGCTGGAACGGACGACGAATGTTCCAGGTTTGTGTTCCCAGGAAATTGTTGGGACCACCGTGGCTTCAGCGTCGGAGGCGTGGGCGGCGGTCCGACTTTATCGCGACCAGGGGTATCATCGATTGGTGGTCAAGCAGTCGCTGGGAATGGCCGGAGACCAGACCATCCGGCTCTGGGAACCGGAAATACTTCCGCAGCAAATTCGATGGATCGAACGGGGGTTGGAGTCGGGATGTGAACTGGTGGTCGAACCCTGGCTGGAGCGGTTAGCCGATTTCTCCGTGCAATATGAAATGGTCGGACAACAACTTCGCGTGGTCGGCCATACCGAGTTGATCTGCGACCAACGAGGCCAATACCAGGGTAATCGCGTGGGAATCGACTGTGGAAAGCGCCTACCCCTGCCCGTGAGGCGACTGGCACCGCATCGCGAAGGAGGAGCTTCAGCTTGGGAGCTGGTTTTTCATCAACTCCGGGAGTTGTTGGAGGCAGAATTGAGCGCCTTGAATTTCCGAGGTGCAGCCGGCATTGATGCCTTTGTTTATCGCGCACCCGATGGGACCTCGCGACTCAAACCCCTGGTCGAGCTCAATCCCCGGCACACCATGGGGCGTGTCGCCTTGGAGCTCCACCGCCGAGCCGCGCCGGGGAGCTCCACCGTCTTCCGGATTCTCCGACTGAGCGGATTGAAGCGCGACGGCTTTCTGTCCCTGGAGAACTACGCCCAACATCTCGGTCAATCCAGTCCCCTTGAACTAAGCGGGTCACCCGTCTCCCGCATCGTTCGCGGGACGGTTTGTCTCAACGACCCAATAGCGTCGGGGGAATACCTAGCCGTGGCGGAGTACGGTCGCCCGAGTGTCGTATTAACGAAATAGCTGCGGCCCTCCAGGTTGTGTCTAAAATGCCCCAAGGCTTTGCTGCTAGTCGGTGGCAGACCTATCATATGCTCCTTCCTCGCGCCTCGCCCAGGGGCGTTATTGGCGCAACAAACCGCAAGCTATTTCGGTAACACGACACTAGCCAATAGCGGTAGGTCGGACGGGCCGGGAGCAGGCGAGGTATAACTTGCGGGGCAGACGTGGTTTGGATTGCCTATGACTCGGACGCTTCGCTACCGAGGCGCCTTTAGATCGGGAGAGGTGACGATCCCAGCAATGATCAGGGACTTACAGGAGCGCGTCCCTCCGGACGCAAGTCCCTCCGAAGGAGGGACATCCAACGGAGCGCTCCTGCAAGTCCCCATATCGATTTCGACCACCGTGGGCGTTCCGAATCACTTCAGCTCCAAATCCGCTTCGAGGCCAAAAGGCCCGCAACCATCCCAGCCTGGGCAAACGGCCCAGGAAGGACGGATTTAATCATTTGAGGGCTGAAAGCCCGGGAAAAGGGGGCCACCGGCAGCAATCCAAATCGCTGCCGCTTAGCTTCACGCCCCCACATCCAGGGCCAACACCTTTCCCGGATCACACTCGACCACCACTTCAAACGGTCGACAGCACACCTCGCAATCGGTCGTCGAACGTTGTTGGGCGATGCTGGTATCAATCACCAACTCCATGAATTGCCCGCAATAGGGGCATCCCACCCTTTCAGTGACTTCCACGTTCAGGGTGGGCTCCGACGATTCCGTATCCGGCTCCGACTCCCCTTCATCCTCAACACGGGGCAGTAGGGCCACCAATCCTTCTCGGGCCTCCTCGATTCGGTCGGTGATGGAAAACAACAAGCGCTTCATTCGCTCTTTGTCTTGAGGGGACAGATGGGTGGCTACCAGAACCTTATCCGAAGGGGTTTCGATGGAAGGGCGACAAAAGGCGCTGGCACCAATGTCACGGGCGAGCTCGGAATTTCCAGTAAGGCGAAGCGATTGAAAAATACGTTCGGAGTTCTGGCCATGAAACCGCCAGAAGCCGACCAATCCATGGTTCTCGACGGTTTCAAGGCTGCGAACCACATCAATGACCCATTGCTGTTCTGGCCGACGTCCGAAAGGCGGTTCCGACTCCCATTTCCGGACAAATTCTTCGATGACCTCAAATTCCTCCATCAGACAGGGGTAATGCTGTTTGAGCGGTCTGCAAACGAAAGTCCTTGAGGCCGCTTTGAGTTCACGTCTGGTAATCCGGGCCAGGTACTCAGCCTGGGACTCGTGATTACCGGGCGACGCAGTCCGGCGCGGGCGACGACGGCTTCAGGTAGACATTCGGATTGTGCTTTTCCATGAATCGGTCGGGTGATTTCAGGGCTTGGAATCCGAATTTTTCATAAAGGTTGTGGGCATCTCGGGTGGCAAGCATCAAACGCCTCAGCCCCTGGAGGTCACTGTGGCCAAGGAGCGCGTCGAGCATAAGGCGGGATAAGCCCTGACCTCGATGGCCCTCCAACACGAAGACGTCAGCCAGATAGCCGAATGTCGCCCGATCGGTGACCATTCGAGCGAAACCAACTTGGAGAGTGGGTGTGTAGGCACCAACGCAAATGGAATTCCGCACTGCTTTTTCGACGGTTGCCAATGGGACATTCGGTGACCAGTACGATTGAGAAAGAAAGCTGTGGATCAACTGGATATCCAAACGCCTTTCATCCAGAGAAATATCGTAGTTGTGCACACGAATATGTCGTTGGCTGCGCAGCATTGATCTCGAGCATTGTAGACAACGACAGCGGTTTGGGTCGAGTCATCTCCTCAAAGAGAGGTTGATGGGGACAAAATCAACCGCCCTGTGGATGAAGACCCTTCGCTTCATTATCGGCGTGAAGGCTGATGCGGTTCTTGGAACAGTTGCCACAGCCCGTACAAACCCACCACGGATAGGTCCCAGACCGAAAAAGCATGTACCCCATCACCAGGAAGATTGGGATCACGAGAATGCCCCAGACACAAATGGAGATAGAGGTTATCACCAACACCACCAGTTCCACTTCCACCCAGCCGCGATGTATCTGGTGGGTGTTGCGAACAAAGACCTGTGGCCGGCCGCAGTGGGTGCAGGGGAAGGTGCAGCGTTCCATAGCATTCATGGGAAAAAGTATTCCAATCCGTGCTCCGGATTTAGGCGAAATCTAGCAGGCCCGGGTCTAGGGATAAGAGCCAATAGACTGATCGTCAACTCGAGGGAATACTGTGTCCTTGACCCCCAGGAGGTTGTACCTATGGTGCAGAAATCCTTGATTTGCCGACCAAAATGAAAATCCAGCGTCTTGCCGTGCTCATTCTTTCGACTGGCTGTTTGCTCGCTGTCGATTCGCCGGATAGCCCGGCTCCAACCACGGACCGTGTCGGTTTCCCCAAGGATTACCGTGAGAAATTCCAGGTGCTCCGGGTGGTCAACAAGAAGGATCAGAAGCAGGTGGTCACGGTCTACGGAAACGATTCGGCGGCATCCATCTCGAAATCCGAACAGCTACCGTACCCGTATGGGTCTGTGATCGTCATGGAGACCTCGGAAGCCAGCAGGGACAAGGACGACAGCCTGATCCAGGACGAGAAGGGGAACCTGAAGCCAGCGAAGGCGATTGGGCTCCACGTCATGCGTCGCGAAAAGGGCTTTGGCGAAGCCTACGGGGTCAATCGGTCCGGCGAATGGGAATACGTCGAATACAAGCCGGACGGGAGCTACATCACCCCGCCACAAAAATCCGCCTCGTGCTCCAGTTGCCATGTGAAGGCAGGCGCAGCGAAGGATTTCGTCTATCAGGCGCGATTGGGCAGCCTGACGGGCTCCAAATAGAACAGCGCCAAGCTTGAAAAACGGCGTGGATTTCACTGCGGGAAAGAATATATTCCGTCGCGTGAAAGAAAATGTTCCACGCTGGTTGGCAGGGCGGCTTGAACAACTTCTTCGGGTAATGCCGGTGGCTGTGGTTTCCGGTCCCCGGCAGGCAGGAAAAACCACGCTATCCCGTACCATCGCACCCGCCCGACGGTTCCTTAGTCTGGATGACTTTACCCTCCTGGAACAGGCGCGTCGGGAACCGACGTCACTTTTGGCGGAACGCCCCCTGACGGTGGATGAGGTGCAGCACTTTCCGGACCTGCTGCGGGCAATTAAGCTCGAAGTCGACAAGGACCGACAGCCTGGGGATTTTCTCCTGACCGGCTCGGCAAACCTTTTGTTGGCCAAATCGGTTTCGGAGTCACTTGCCGGACGGGCGGGCTATCTCGACCTGCCGCCGTTTTGTCCCGCCGAATGGAACCAGCGTCCAGGAAGACTGGAACTCATCGACCGGTTGTTCGAGGATGAATTTGATCCGAGGGAATGGCCGGAAGAGGAGGATGATTGGTTGGGGTGGCTACTCCGCGGTGGGTTTGCTCCGGCACTTGAACTCGAAAACGACGGGGATCGGGCAATCTGGTTGGAGAGCTATGTCCGAACCTACCTCGAACGTGACCTGCGTTTGCTCAGTGCGGTCAGCTCGTTGCCAGAATTCCAAAGGATTATGCGGCTCGCGGCGAACCAGTGCGCACGGGTGATCAATCAGGCGAATCTGGCACGCGACGCAGGAGTCGCGCCGGTGACTGCACACCGCTACCTCAATCTGCTGGAAACCGGCGGACTGCTGACTCGCATTCCCGCGTGGGCACGCAACCCCATAACCGCCGTGGTCAAGTCTCCCAAGTGGCTTTGGGCAGACTGCGGACTGGCGGCTTGGTTGGCGGGAGCGGTCGGCCCAGCTTGGATACAAGGACGCGCTGATCAGGGGTTCTGGCTGGAGCAAACGCTTTTTCAGTCATTGCAGACCTGGCGGTCGCTGGATCCGGGTCGACG
>CAITXU010000224.1 GCA_903896505.1 uncultured Verrucomicrobiota bacterium
TACCGCTGCATGGTGAACATTTCGGCCACGCTATTGGCAATCGGAGTGCCGGTGGCAAAAACCACCCCACCGCCACCGTTGGTCTGCTGAATGTATCTGACTTTGAGGAACATATCCAAAGCCCGCTGCGAGGCGGTCTGCGGCAGACCGGCAATTCGGGTCATCTTGGAAACATAGAACAGGTTCTTAAAATGATGCGCCTCATCGACGAACAGCCGGTCAACCCCGAGTTCCTCGAAGGTTAGTCCCGTATCCTTCTGGCCCTCCGCCAGGAGTTCCTTGAGCTTGGTTTCCAGGCGTTTCTTGGCCTTTTCCAGTTCCTTGACCAGACGCGAACCACGCGCCTCGGTTCGTTGTTCGAGGATGGCGTTCTCCAGGGAGATGATCTGTTCGGTGAAGAAGGCCTCTTGCGTGGCCTGCGACAAGGGAACCCGCTCGAATCCGGAATGGGTGACAATCACCGCATCCCAATTGCCGGTGGCAATGCGACTCATCAGGGTTTGCCGTCGTTCCTTTTCAAAGTCTTCCTTGGTCGCCACCAAGATATTGGCCGCAGGATAGAGGGTGAGAAGCTCCGAGGAGAACTGCTCCAGCATGTGATTCGGCACCACAAACAGCGCCTTTCGGGCGAGCCCCAACCGCTTCAACTCCATGGCCGCTGCCACCATCGTGTAGGTTTTTCCGGCACCTACAACATGTGCCAAAAGGGTGTTGGGCGTCTGAAGAATGCGCCAGATCGCGGCCTTTTGATGCGGTCGCAAGGTGATGGCGTCGCTGGCTCCAGGCAACTGGAGATGGTCGCCGTTGAAGGTTCGCAGGCGAACGCCGTTGAAGCGATCATTGTACAGTCGGCAAAGGCGTTCTCGACGGGGCTCGTCCTCCCAAACCCAGGACTGAAAGCGTTCCTTAATTTTCTGTTGCTTGTCGCGTGCCGCTTCCGTTGCCGGAGCATTGACCACCTGTTTGTCCTCAACCGGGTCGGGATCATAGATGGTGGGAGTCCGCAGGTTTAGGGCATCCTCGATGAGATCGAGCGCCGAGCGTCGGTCTGTTCCCCACTCGGTGGTATTGGCCACCGCGATGCGAACATTCCATTCACCTTTGACGGTCCAGGAACCAATCAGGTCAGAATGACCGACCTCGACCCCGCGTTCACCCAGGAGGGTTTCGGCAAAGGCTTGGATATCATAGCACGGAAGCCAGGAGCTCCCCAATCGGGCATCGATTTCAAAGTGCGTCAGGTCTTCTGGCTGCACCTGCCGGAGCGCCTCGACATTGAATTGATACTCCGGGTCGACCAGCGCCGCCGCCTCGGCGACCCGGAGCTTTTCCCGGACGGGTCCAGAGAGATAATCGTCGTCGGTTTCCCATTGGCGCGATTGCGGATTTTGGAAAATCAGGCCCTTGAGTTGGGACAGAACCTCGGTTTCCGGGAGTCGAAGGAGGGACGCTAGAAACGGGAGATCGACCCGACCGCGTTCAGCTAATGTGACCAACAGGGCCGACTTGGCATCCCGGATGTCGCATGGAATGGATCGCACGGCAATGGTCCGCTCCCGGAAGATGGCGGCTTTGGTCGCCTTGCCCGACTCGCGGTCGTACTGCTCGACCGACAGCAGCAGCGGCAGATCGGGGTCACCGCGAAACACGGTTGTGTTTCGGCGGTCCGATAATGGCCCGAATCGGGTGACAAAACTGTCGTAGACCTGATTGAGAGCAGCACGGGCGGTTCGCTGATCGTCCTCGGGATGATCCTGCCACTGAGTGAAGAGGCAGTGTCGGAGGGCGTCGCGAACCCGAATCAGTCCACGGAGCCGCTGGGCGGTGCCGTCAGCGAGGTTGGAAAGGACAACAAGCTGGTCGCCCTGCCTTTGGGCCAATTGGCCATTGTGCAACGCGAAGGCGTTGGGCTTGACCGCGTCGGTAGCCGGTATGGTCAGGACCGCCCCGGCCACGGGGACGGTGCGCTCGATAGGCCGATAGATGCCTTCGGGCAGTCGTTGGATGGCTTCCCGCAGCTGATCCGCCAGGTTGCGACCGTTGCCGACGAGCGTCGGCTCCGCCCGCCGGTACATCCGACCGACCAGTTGCATTTCCCCGAGCATTTGTTCGGGATGCGCAGCATAGTACTCATTGACAGTGATGGCTTCCTGCCGCGAGTTGGTGATGGTCTGGAGGTCCTTCCATGCGGGTCCACGACTGCTTTCGCCTGGCAAACGCTTACGCAGGAACACGATATCGGTCGTGACCTCGGTATTGGCGTTCTGCTTAAAGGCGTCGTTGGGAAGTCGAATGGCCCCGATGAAATCCACCTGACGGGCAACAAAATCCCGCAGGACCGCGTCCTGCTTATCGAGGGTTCCGCGGGAAGTGACAAACGCGATTAATCCGCCCGGTCGCACCTTGGCCAGTGAAGCGGCGAAGAAGTAATCGTGAATGAGAAATCCGTTTGACCGACACCTGGGGTCGAATGGCCGGTAATCGCCAAACGGGACATTTGAAATGACGACATCGAAAAAATCATCGGCCAGCTTGGCCTCTTCAAAAGCGGCATGCCGGACATCACTTTCTGGGTAGAGCGCCTGGGTCAATCGAGCGGTGAGTGAATCGATCTCGATACCTGTAAAAGTTGACTCCGTTCGTATTGCCTCAGGCATCAACCCGAGGAAGTGGCCCAGACCGCAGGCCGGTTCCAGAATCCGTCCACCTTGAAAACCAAAGCGTTCCAAGGCGGCATACATCGCCTCAATGATCGTGGCCGAGGTGTAGTGAGCATTGAGCGTGGTTGCGCGGGCGGAGGAGAGCTCGTCGGGAGTCAGGATTTTTTCAAGACGTTCCCGCTGCGACTTCCAGTCGTCGTTCCATGCGTCGAAGACTTGAGGCAGCCCGCCCCATCCGACGTATTGAACCAACTGGCGTTGTTCAACTTCAGTGGCGGGGCGCTTCTCCAATTCAAGCCGCTTGAGCAGTTCAATCGCAGCGAGGTTGTCCTCGCACTTTTGTCGGAGTGAACCTTCACCGAGTCGATCTGCTTCGGTGATTCGAAAGACACGGGCCTTGGCGACTTCAATTGCCTTAACTGGTTCAGGCTCAGGCTGAACCGGAGTAATAATCGGTGGCAGTTCAACCAAAGAAAGCGGGGGCGGCGAAGGGATTCGCGACGACTGCGCTTCTGGCATCACTGGAGGACCTCGGTCCGTCGGCAACACCACTGGGGCAAAGCTGAAGAAATCCAACTGACGGGTATGATCCACCCGCCGAAGCATCGAACGACTCATGGGTTAACTCCTCGGGGCCACGAAATGGACCCTGTCGGTGGTTATGAATCTGGCAGGGGAGATGTGTCCAAAAATCGGCGAGTTTGCCTCTCGTGGACTCGTCCGTTACGCGTGGCGACCAGAAAGGTCGCGAGCGATGGCGTACCGCCCGACCTTTCTGCTCGTCCTAGAGGGTCAAACCCGTCGATCAGTGTGAGATTGGCCCCCGCCCGATTACGGGTCCGGTTATGCTGCTCGATGCGGTGATATTGGCCTCAAGGCAGGGCCGACCTCGGGCTTAACGTTCTGGAAAGTCAGTTGCTCGGTAACCCATGTATGAGCCTGGTCTGCGACCTTCGCCAATTTGAGCAGATCATCCCGACCGAACGAGCTGGTGGAACGCCATGCGTCGCCGTCATGGAAGCGCCGTTCAAAGGTAACGTTGTACAGAACACCCTCGCGGGTTGAATTTGCCCAGATGGCGGCCTTGACCAGTCCAATTCGGACTTTGTGGACGGGGCGATTTTGAAGGGTTTCGGTAGCACTTTGGTTCATCGGCGGTTCTCCTTGGTTTGAGGGTTGTAGCCCTCAATCGGTAGGAACCTCGGAAGTGCTTCATTCTTTCGATGTCGATTTTCTTGGCGCTTGACCCGTCGTACCTCCCCCAAGAAGAGGGGCTAATTTCGAGCAATTCAGGATTCCACGACTGGCTTCGATAAGAAGGGTGGCGTTTCCGCCTGATGGAGTTTCTCCAGCCATTCGAGTTCTACTGGTTCACCCTCATAGGACATGGATTCCGCAACCCTTCGCGGAATAAGCGCCCACCAGATTCGACGTTGCTCTTCAGCGGGAAGGCGACGCCAATTTTGGATGGATTCACGATCCCGACCAGGCGGGCCATCTTCAGCGTGTCGAGCATCCCGGCTTCATCGACGACGAGCACGGACCTGCGGTCCAGCGGCTTGACCGCGCTAAGGTCCTTGGCCCACTGGTGCAATAAACGGTCCACGGTATGGCTCTCGATTTTCGAGGACTTGGCGAGTCCATCGGCGGCCTTCCCGGAATAGGCCGCGCCGAGAACTCGAAAACCGGCCGCTTTCCAAATTTCATTGGCAGCGAGCAATAAACTCGATTTCCCAGTACCCGCGAGCCCCTGCACTACGCGGATGTCGCCGGGGGCGACCGTAATCGATTTGAGTGCGTCGCGCTGCGCCTGGGAGAGAGCCTCGCCAAAACGCTGGGCCGCTTTCTCCGCAACCCGAAAATCCGTTCGGTCTCGGCCTGAGACGGCGATCTCCATCAGCAGACGCTCTTGCCGGACAACCTCGTGGGTCGTGTAAAGGTGGTGATGATCGTGTACGCCGAGATCAACCATACCTTTCAAGGCTTCCTTGACCGATTGGATGATCACCCCCGCGCTGACCCCAGTGGCTTGCGCCCGCTCAAGGATGCGTCGCAAGAGTTGGGTGTCCCGGAAATACGCCTGTTCGCGCAACGAGTCGGCAATCTCCTCGGCAACGGATGGAGCGGGCAGCGCGCGGGCCTTCTCTTTGGTCAGCGAGACCACTTGCTTGGGTCCAAAACCAAATTTCTCAAGCGCCAACCGTGCCCATTCGCGAAATAATTCCGCCCTCGGCACCATCTGTTTGTCGGGACGGGTGAGACGCGCACCCCAAGCCGCGGCGATGGCATCGTCCCGCATTTTCGTCTTGAGGTATTCGAGGACGTCCAGTCGCCGCTTGGAAAATTCGTCCATGAGCGACTGTGGCACGCCGGAAATCTCGAACCATGTCCGCTCCTGTCGGAGCTCCAAGCCGAGCCGTTCGCGGAGTTGCCTCCCAAGCTCTTGGCGATAAATCAGACCGCCGATCATCTTTAGGCGGAAAATCGGCTTGGTCAGGATTGAGCCCGTCGTGCCGTCGGCACGGACGGATGCGTTGATGAGCAAACAGTGGCTGTGCAGTTGGGGGTCCAGTGCTCGGCTCGTTGAGTGTTGGAACACCGCCCAAATCAGGCTCGCTCGCTCAACGGCCTTCGAACCGCGACCGCGCCGAGTGAACCCGGCCATCGACTCCAAGCGCCGATTAGCCTCGTCAACCGCGCTGTCATGGCATTCTTCAATGACCCGGCGCATTTCCGGCGGTGAGACGGCCCAAAGGGCCGAAATTGATTTATCGGCGCTATAGGTCAGATCCCAACCTGCTTGCCGGTCTTTGGCATTCGCGTTCTGGACCAATGGCAGGGCACCATCGGGAGAAAGGCCGCGAAAGAGGTTCCGGAGGGCCGCCGGGGACACCGTACCCTGGAGGCCGAGGGCCTCTGCACCAGCTCCGACCCACCTGCCCGGGGGTTCGCCGGGGCTTTCGGGGGAATAGTAGCCGACCAGCGCATTGCTGACCGAGAGCACGTATTCGGGAGTGGAGAGTGGGGTGCTGATTGAGAGCATGGCGTCACCCCAGTACCCGGTTGACCAAGGCCTCGAGTTCTTCGGCGGAATACCGCCGCGAAGCGGCGACGAGGGATTTAAACAGGATACGGAGGTCCTTCCGGAGGCGGTCTTGCCGTTCTTGGACTTCCGCCAGCCGGTCCGTGACGGCGTCATTCACGACCTGGCCGTTAAGCGCGCGAACAACGAGTTCGCGGGCGTAGGTGCCGGGGGACGTGCTGGCCCCGGCCTGCTGGCGGAGCTGTTCGAGGTGGGCCGGGTCGAGCCGGAAACTGACGAGATTGTTGGCCATGGTGTCTACAGGCTGTTGTGCTTTGTTTACGGGGATTTGTGCCGTGTTTTGTTATGGCACGCGAACTGCTGAGGGGCATCAGGTGTGTATGTTTTGTAAGGAATGCTTGAATAGGTTCCGAACTGCTCGTGTTCGGGTGCGGTTGACTGGGTTGAAATGGTCGGGAATGGGATGGTCATGGTGGCTGGAAGGAGGAATGGGTTGAGGGTTTCAAAAGGATGGGTTGGGCTTAAAGGTGACGTGGTGCTGGATGTGGCTGGGTGGCGAGGTCTGGAGATGGCGGAGATGTGTGAAGAGCCGGAATGGGGAGCCAGCGGGCGACCGGCGCGGCCTTGTCGCCGCGCCAGTCCTTGGCCGAGCGAGGGCCGCTCAGAGCCCAAGAGCGAGGGCCGATTCCTAAACACAAGTGGCCTTTGGCTGTTTGGCACCACCGTGCCCGCCTCCAGCGTAAAGCGGGCGGCCTGTGTGACAGACCGCCCTGTGGGGCGGGCCGCTTTTGCATTCTGGGAAGCCGCGCCTCCGGGCGCGGCGGTTGAGGGCGACCGTTGCGCGATCACGAGGATCTCGGCCGCGTCAAAAACCGGAGAGCCGTCCGGTTGGAGGCAGACGGGCGGTAATTCGCCGGAAACGACCAATGTCCAGATCTTGGATTCCCCGAGGGGGAGAATCGACGACAGGTTGGGCCGGTCGCAGAGAAAACGACGGCGGCAAAAGGTGGGTCCAGGGTGATCGGTAAGCATGGCGGTGGTATCGAAAAGGCCCCCGGTATGTGGGGGCCGCGTGGTCGAGTGGTGGTATTTTGGGCGGGCGGCGGCGGTTTTTGTTCTACCGGCGGTCATGGGTGGGTTCGGTTAGAGGCCCCCGTGGAGCGGGGGCCGTGTGGTCGAGTGGTGGCCGCCTAGCCCTGTTAGGGAGGGCTATATTTACGAGGTGCGGCGGCGAAGGCACCTTGCCTTCCAGTGCTCCCGAGTGGCTTTGCAGAGCGCGGCCAGACGCTCTTCTGACCTGTTTATCTGGAGGACGGCGATTAGCGCGATGCGCACCCTGCGGCCGGGTCGCTTGCTCAGCGCGGGGATCTCGCCAATGTGAACGAGGTAGAGAATATCTTCTTCGGAAAGGCCGAGGAGCACGGACGCTTGGAAGGCCGTAAGGATTGCTGGAGGCGTCCAACGGGTGAAGCTCACCGCTTCAGACAAAAGTTTTGGAGGCCGGTTTTGGTTTGTGGGCGGACTGGACAAGTTTATCGGGACCGCAGGCACCAATGACGAACTCGTGCCTGGCTTCAGGCAAAGGCCCGGGATTTTTGGTGGGACTGGAAACGTGGGATGGGGAGCCAGCGGGTGACGGACTCGGCCTTTTCGCCGCGCCGTTCCCTGACCGCGCGAGGTTGAAGACCGCCCTTTAGGGCGGAACGCCTTTGGCGGTTGGCGGGCAACTCCCGTGGGCCCGGTCGTTGTCAGCGAACGGTTCGAGTGCGTGAGAATCTCCGCCGCGTCGAAAACCGGCGAGCCGTCGGATTGCTGGTCGACGGGCACAATTTTGCCCGCAACGATCAGTGTCCAGACGTCGGGTTCGCCGAGATGAAGAATCGATGCCAAGGTGGGCAGATTGCAGAGAAAGCGACGGCGACAGAAAGTGGTATGAGGGTGGTCGGTAAGCATGGCGTTGATCGGGAAAAGGCCCCCGGTATGTGGGGGCCGTGTGGTCGAGTGGTGATGGTTATGGCCGGGCAATTTTGTGGGTTAATTCTGCGGCTTGTTCCGGCCTAGTTTCTTTTCCTCCCAGCGGTCCCGGTTGGCTTCACACAGCGCATCCAAGTGATCCACCGAATTGCGCATTTCCAGAACATGCATCAAGGCGATGCGAATGGTGCAGCCGCTGCGATGGGCAAGAGCCGGAAGCTTGCCCATACCAACGAGATAGCGAACGTCATCTTCGGTCACACCGAGCAGGACGGAGGCCTGCCAGGCGGTCAGA